>NZ_LT629702.1:5557500-5857500 GCF_900103345.1 Pseudomonas azotoformans | reverse complement strand
CGTCATCCCTGATCCACAGAAGGTTTTTATGTCCACCACCAAAGCCCGCGCAGACTCACTCTCGCTTCTGCTCTTTACCTTGCGCAGCGGCAAGCTGATGGCGATCAACCTGCTGAAAGTCAGCGAAATCATCCCGTGCCCGCCGCTGACCAAGCTGCCGGAGTCCCACCCGCATGTGAAAGGCATCGCCACCCTGCGCGGCAATTCGCTGGCGGTGATCGACCTGAGCCGCGCCCTCGGCGAAATGCCCCTGGCAGACCCGGACGGCGGCTGCCTGATCGTCACCGACGTGAGCCGTTCCAAGCAGGGTTTGCATGTGCAGGCGGTGAGCAAGATCGTGCATTGCCTGACCACCGACATCCGCCCGCCGCCCTATGGCTCCGGCGGTAACCGCGCGTTCATCACCGGGGTGACCCAGGTGGAAGGCGGGCTGGTGCAGGTGCTGGACATCGAGAAAGTCATCCACGGCATCGCACCGGCACCGATCGAAGCGGCGCCCACCGACTTGACCATGGAAGAGGCCGAAGTGCTGGGCAATGCGCGCATCCTGGTGGTGGACGACAGCCAGGTCGCGCTGCAGCAATCGGTGCATACCCTGCGCAACCTTGGCCTCACGTGCCACACCGCGCGCAGCGCCAAGGAAGCCATCGATGTGCTGCTGGAGCTGCAAGGCACGGCGGAGCAGATCAATGTGGTGGTGTCGGACATCGAGATGTCGGAAATGGACGGCTACGCCCTCACCCGCACCCTGCGCGAAACCCCGGATTTCCAGCACCTCTATATTTTGCTGCACACCTCCCTGGACAGCGCGATGAACAGCGAAAAAGCCCGTCTGGCCGGCGCCGACGCGGTGCTCACCAAGTTCTCTTCGCCCGAGTTGACCAAGTGCCTGGTGGTGGCCGCTCAAAGCGTGGCGCAAAAAGGCCTGTGAGCGAATACTTCCAACTGCTGCGCCGCGACCTCACCGGCAGCCTGCCCGCCCCGCAATGGCCGGCGGGTACACAGTTGGATCATTACCATGACGCGCTTGCACCCGCGATTCATGCGGTGTTGCGCATGACCCAGGACCAGGGCGGCGGCCGCGTCCCCCACCTGGAAACCTGGCAACACCAATTCACCACCGACGCCGAGTTCGACCCCACGCTGTGCCTGGTGGCGAGCAACCACGACGGCATTCTCGCCGTTGCGCAATGCTGGACCAGCGCGTTCATCAAGAACCTCTCCGTTCACCCTTGCGCCCAGGGCCAGGGCTTGGGCCGCGCGTTGTTGCTGCACAGCTTCCACACCTTCAAGCAGCGCGGCGAGCCCTATGTGGACCTCAAGGTATTGGAAAGCAACCTGCGCGCTCGGCAGCTGTATGAGAGCGCAGGCATGAGATTTGTCCTACGCGATGTAGTGACAGAGGACTGACAGGCACTGGCGTGTAACTTGCTTCCAGAGAGACAAAACGGTGAACAGAGGTAAAAACCCGTCACCGTTCTTGCGTGCCCTCTGACCTAGCCTGGTGACAGATCTGCCATGAACACTCAATTTTCCTGCGTAGGTTGCGGCAAATGCTGCTCCGATCATCACGTCCCCCTGACCCTCGAAGAAGCCCGCCAGTGGGCGGCCAACGGCGGCAACGTCATCGTCCTGGTGGAAGGTTTCCTCGGTAACGGCCTGGGCCTGCCGCCGCAACAACGCGAACATGCCGAACGCCGTTCGGTGGTCGTGCCCAGCGGCAACACCGAGGCGTTTGTGGCAATCACCTTTGCCGCCTACAACGCCGGCCCCTGCCGGAATCTTGACGAAGACAACCGCTGCCGTATTTACGAGCGCCGCCCGCTGGTGTGCCGCATCTACCCGATGGAGATCAACCCGCATATCCCGCTGAACCCCGCCGCCAAGGATTGCCCGCCGGAGTCCTGGGAACAGGGGCCGGAGCTGATCGTGGGCGGCCAGTTGATGGACCCGGAACTGGCGCAGTTGATCCAGCGCTCACGCCAGGCCGACCGTGATGATGTGCAGACCAAGGAAGCGGTGTGCGCCTTGCTCGGCATTCGCACCACAGCACTCAAGGGGGATGGGTTTACCGCTTACCTGCCGGACATGGGCGCGTTTGCCCAAGCGATCGAGTTGGCGATGGGTCAGCCGTCCGTGGCCAACGAGTGGGTGTTCCATGTCTCGGGGATGGACATCGCCGAGCAAGTGCTGGATGCCGGGGCGCAGATTGCCACCGAGGTGCCGGCCAACTACGCGTTTATCTCGTTGCGCTCGGCCTAGACCAGAATTCCCGCGCCAGCTGGCGCAGATCCTCCGCCAGTGAGGCCACGTCGCTTGAACTGAGCCGGCTTTGCTGCCCGGCACTGACGGTGGCCTCCCCGGCATCACGGATGCCGACGATGTTGCGATTGATGTCCTCGCTCACCGTGCTCTGTTCTTCCACGGCGGTCGCAATCTGCTGGCTCATGGCAGTGATTTGCGTGACGCGCTGGCTGATGCCATCCAGCGCGGCGGCGGCCCGCTGGGCCTGTTTGACACTGGCGTCGACATGCTCGCCGCTGTGCGCCATGGCCTGCACCGCGTCCCGTGCGCCGCCTTGCAGGGTGCTGATCATGCGCTGGATTTCATCGGTCGATTGCTGTGTACGCTGGGCCAGGCCACGCACTTCATCGGCCACCACCGCAAACCCTCGACCCTGCTCACCGGCCCGAGCCGCTTCGATAGCCGCGTTCAGGGCCAGCAGGTTAGTCTGCTCGGCAATCGTGCGGATCACTTCCAGCACGCCGCTGATTTCACCGCTGTGGTTTTCCAACTGGTGGATGACTTCAGTGGCCCGCGCCAGCTCCTGGGACAAGCGCAACACCGCATCACGACTTTCATCCACACGCAGGTGACCTTCACGGGTTTCGTTGCCGGCCTGCTCGGCCGCCCTGGACGCCTGCTGGGCATGGTTGGCCATTTCGGCCACGCTGACGGCCATCTGGTGAATGGCTGCTGCCACCTGGTCGGTCCGGGTCTGCTGGCCCAGGCTGCTGGCGTGACTGCTGTCGAGGTGCTGCACCAACCGTGCAGCGTGACCAGACAGTCGCTGTGAGGCATCACCGATGCGCCCGACCACCGCGCCCACCTGGGCTTCGAGCATGTGCAGGGCGAACTCGATCTGCCCGCACTCGTCGCGGCGCCCGGTGTAGATCGCCTGGCTCAGCGGGTTGTCGGCCACCCGGCGCGCCCGCTGTTGCAGTTCAGCCAAGGGCCGCAACATCAGCCGCACGCCAGCCGCCCCCACCGCACACCCCGCCACCAACGCCAGTAACTGCCAGACCAGCGCGTAACCCGTCAGGCCCAGGCCCAAGGCCCAGGTCACCGCGCAAGTGGCGATGACCCATGCCGACAGTTTCACGCCCATGCCAACGACCGGCCAGGACAGCCGCTTGCCCGCTCGCAAGCGCGCATACATCCGCTCCGCCACTGCGATCCTGCGCGCGTCCGGCTTGGTACGCACCGACTGATACTCCACCGTCGCGCCCTCTCGGGTCACCGGTGTGGCATACGCGCTGACCCAATAGTGGTCACCGTTTTTGCAGCGGTTTTTCACCATGCCCATCCACGACCGGCCGCTCTTGAGGGTTTGCCACATATGGGCGAACGCCTCGGCTGGCATGTCCGGATGCCGCAGGATGTTGTGCGGCGCACCCAGCAACTCGTCGCGGCTGTAGCCGCTGATATCGATGAAGTCCTGGTTGGCGTAGGAAATCGCGCTGGTCAGGTCGGTGGTCGAAAGGATGTTGGCGTCGGGGGCAAAGTCCACATTCCGACCGGTGACCGGCAGATTGATCTTCATGGAGAAGCGCGCTCGTGATTGTTAGGGGAGTCGGCAGGGCGTCGACTCTAAGCGCACCGAGGGGGCAAATACTGATCCAGCTCATGTTCCGCGCAATTAATTAGCCATCACGGCGCGTCCAGGCGATAAGGCTCGACGATCCGCTGGTACTCGCCGTTGTGCTTGAGCTGCTCAAGCGCACGGTTAAGCTCGACACGCAGCGCCGTGTCGGTATTGCGCAGCGCAATCGCAACACCATTGCCCAACAGCTCGGCACAAACGGCTGGCCCCAGGAAGTCGAAGTCCTGGCCGGCAGCCGTGTCGAGCAGGGCCTCGCGAATTTCCACAGTGCCCTGCAGGGTAGCATCGATATCGCCTGCCACCAGGCTGCGGACCAGTTCGTCGTTGAGCCAGAAACTCTTGATAATCACGCCTTTGCGCGCCCATTGCGAACGAACAAAGGCTTCGCGATTACTGCCCAGCAGTACGCCAACTCGCTTGCCCTTGAGCGAGCCTGGCATCGGCATCAGGCCCGAGCTTCGACGTGCGACCAGGCGCGTGGTGAAGGGGTAGAGGTTCTCGGTGAAACTGACCCTGCGCCGGCGTAGTGGTGTCGGAGCAATGCCCATGATTGCATCGAATTGCCGCGCTTCAAGACGTTCGAAGTTTTCGACCAGCACCTGGTCGACCCAGGTACAGCGCACATTCAACTGCTGGCAAAGGGCGTTGCCCAACTCGATATTCAAGCCGACCAACTGCCCTTGCGGGTTGCGGCTCTGGAAGGGGGGAAATTGCGCGGCAACGGCGAAGCGGATTTCGCGTCGAGGTTGATCAAGGCCTGCAACGGCATCCACCGCCAGCAACAGGACAAACGCTACACAGAGGTGTATCAAGGCCACAGGAAACGTCCTTTTCCGGAAAGAGCGCCCGCCGCTGCTCCCTGTGGAAAAACCAGGGGTGCAGCGGAAGCTGTGCAAGCTTTCAAGAAACGGTCGCGGGCCTACAAGAAGAAATATCGACTGGAGCTGTAGGCAACATCCCGCAAATATTACAGCGGATTAATCTTAACGTTTACCCATGGAACGGCGAGTGCCCGGTGGCGCCATGCCCGGGGTCTTGGTGTGGCCATTCTTGGCACCGTTCTTGTACCAAGGCTGGGCGGCATTCTTGGCCCCGGCCAGCTCACCCGGCTTGAAGGGGAATTTGAACGCCGGGATCTCGGCTTTTTCAACGCCTTCGGCGCTGGCCGGATCGACGAGGTCGGCCGCTTCAACAGGGGGTTGTGTCGGGGAAGTCATGGAAGCTCCGGAGCGTGCAAGAAATGACGCGGGGCCGGCTTGCGGGCCACGCTGGCGCGCAGTATACCTGCCCGCCTCGGATCTTTAACCACCACCTGTACGAATGGTCTGCCTTTACTGACAGCGCCGTCAGTTAGCAGTCACCTTGCTGACCGGGTTGGCAGGCTATAAAGGCCTCACACACTTCCAATCCTTTACCCTGGCGCCTCACCCCATGCACATTCAACGCAAAACCGCCCTGATCGTGGCTGTCCTCGTGGTGTTGGCCGTTGCAGCCTGGGCCTTGACCCGTCCAGCCAAGGCCAGACTGGCGGCGCCCACGGCGATTCCGGTGCGGGTGGTGAGCGTGGCGCAACAGGATGTTCCGCGTTTTGTCAGCGGGATCGGTTCGGTGCTGTCACTGCACAGCGTGGTGATTCGCCCGCAAGTGGACGGCATCCTCACTAAATTGCTGGTCAAGGAAGGCCAACGGGTCAAGGTCGGCGACCTGCTGGCGACCATCGATGACCGCTCGATACGCGCCAGCCTCGACCAGGCCAGGGCGCAACTGGGCGAAAGCCAGGCGCAGTTGCAGGTGGCGCTGGTCAACCTCAAGCGCTACAAGGCATTGAGCGTCGACGACGGCGTGTCCAAGCAGACCTATGACCAACAACAAGCGTTGGTCAACCAGCTCAAGGCCACGGCCCAAGGCAACCAGGCCGCCATCGATTCGGCGCAAGTGCAACTTTCCTACACCCAGATTCGCTCACCGGTCAGCGGCCGCGTGGGTATTCGCACCGTGGATGAAGGCAACTTCCTGCGCACAGCCGATACCCAGGGCCTGTTTTCCGTGACCCAGATCGACCCGATTGCCGTCGAGTTCTCCCTGCCGCAACAGATGCTACCCACCCTGCAAAGCCTGATCGCAGCGCCCACCCCAGCCAGCGTCGACGCCTATCTGGGCGCCAACACCGACGGCCAGACCGGCGATTTGCTCGGCGAAGGCCACTTGAGCCTGATCGACAACCAGATCAGCTCCACCACCGGCACCCTGCGCGCCAAGGCCGAGTTCAACAACGCCTCGCAACGCCTGTGGCCGGGGCAACTGGTGACCATCAAGATCCAGACCGCCCTCGACAAAAACGCGCTGGTGGTGCCGCCGACCGTGGTGCAACGCGGTCTGGATTCGCACTTCGTGTACAGGGTCAACGGTGACAAGGTCGAGGTGGTGCCGGTGCAGGTGACGTACCAGGACAGCGACCTCAACATCATCAAGGGCGTGCAGGCCGGGGATGTGCTGGTCAGTGACGGCCAGTCGCGGCTCAAGGCCGGTGCGCAGGTGGAGGTGCTCAAGGAGCCGCCGCAGGTCATCCAGACCGTCGATGCCAAGGTGCAGCCATGAGCCGTTCGCCATCAGCCTGGTGCGTCGACCACCCGGTCGCCACCCTGCTGCTGACCTTCGCCCTGGTGCTGCTTGGGCTGATTGCCTTCCCGCGCCTGGCCATCGCCCCACTGCCGGAAGCGGAGTTTCCGACAATCCAGGTCACCGCCACCCTGCCCGGCGCCAGCCCGGACACCATGGCCTCGTCCGTGGCCACGCCATTGGAGGTGCAGTTCAGCGCCATTCCCGGCATGACCCAGATGACCTCCAGCAGTGCCTTGGGCTCCAGCCTGCTGACCCTGCAGTTCACCCTGAACAAGAGCATCGACACCGCCGCCCAGGAAGTGCAGGCCGCGATCAACACCGCGTCCGGCAAGCTGCCCAGCGATATGCCGAGCCTGCCGACCTGGAAAAAGGTCAACCCGGCGGACAGCCCGGTACTGATCCTCAGCGTCAGTTCCAACAGCATGCCCAGCACCGAACTGAGCGACTATGTGGAAACCCTGCTGGCCCGGCAGATCAGCCAGATCGACGGCGTTGGCCAGATCAACATCACCGGCCAGCAACGCCCGGCGATCCGCGTGCAGGCCTCGCCGGACAAACTCGCCGCCATTGGCCTGACCCTCGCCGATATCCGCCTGGCCATCCAGCAATCGAGCCTCAACCTGGCCAAGGGCGCGATCTACGGCGAGAACAGCGTGTCGACCCTGTCGACCAACGACCAGTTGTTCCACCCGGAGGACTACGCGCAGTTGATCGTGTCCTACAAGGACGGCGCACCGGTTCAACTGCGCGATATCGCCAAAGTCATCAACGGATCAGAAAACGCCTACGTGCAGGCCTGGTCCGGCGACACGCCCGGGGTCAACCTGGTGATCTCACGCCAACCCGGCGCGAACATCGTCGAGACCGTCGACCGTATTCAAGCCGAACTGCCGCGCCTGCAAGCCATGCTGCCGGCGTCGGTGCAGGTCAGCGTGTTGACCGACCGCACCAAGACTATCCGCGCGTCCCTGCATGAAGTGGAAGTGACCCTGCTGATTGCCATCCTGCTGGTGGTGGCGGTGATGGCGCTGTTCCTGCGCCAGTTGTCGGCGACGATGATTGTGTCCAGTGTGCTCGGCGTGTCGCTGGTCGCCAGTTTTGCGCTGATGTACCTGATGGGCTTCAGCCTGAACAACCTCACGCTGGTGGCAATCGTGATTGCCGTGGGCTTTGTGGTGGACGATGCGATCGTGGTGGTGGAGAACATTCACCGTCATCTGGAGGCGGGCCTCGACAAGCGCGAAGCGGCGATCAAGGGCGCCGGTGAAATCGGCTTTACCGTGGTGTCCATCAGCTTCTCGCTGGTGGCGGCATTCATTCCGCTGCTGTTCATGGGCGGCGTGGTCGGGCGGCTGTTCAAGGAATTCGCGCTGACAGCCACCTCGACCATCCTGATTTCGGTGGTGGTGTCACTGACCCTGGCGCCGACCCTCGCCGCGCTGTTCATGCGCGCCCCCACCCATCACGCTCACGACAAACCAGGTTTCAGCGAGCGCCTTTTGGCCGGCTACGCACGCAACCTGCGCCGCGCCCTGGCCCATCAACGCAGCATGGCGGCGATCTTCGTGGTGACCCTGGCCCTGGCCGTGGTCGGCTATGTGTTTATCCCCAAGGGCTTCTTCCCGGTGCAGGACACCGGCTTTGTACTCGGCACCAGCGAAGCGGCGGCCGACGTGTCGTACCCGGACATGGTCGCCAAGCACAAGGCCCTGGCCGAGATCGTCAAGGCCGACCCGGCGGTGGAAGCGTTTTCGCATTCGGTGGGGGTGACCGGTAGCAACCAGACCATTGCCAACGGTCGTTTCTGGATCGCCCTGAAGGATCGAGGTGATCGCGATGTGTCCGCCAGCCAGTTCATCGACCGCATTCGACCGAAACTGGCCAAGGTGCCGGGCATCGTGCTGTATCTGCGTGCCGGTCAGGACATCAACTTGAGTTCCGGCCCCAGCCGTGCCCAGTACCAGTACGTGCTCAAGAGCAATGACGGCCCGACGCTGAATACCTGGACCCAGCGCCTCACCGAAAAACTGCGCGCCAACCCGGCCTTTCGCGACCTGTCCAACGACCTGCAACTGGGCGGCAGCATCACCCACATCAACATCGACCGCCAGGCCGCCGCACGCTTCGGCCTGACCGCCACCGATGTGGACCAGGCGCTGTACGACGCGTTCGGCCAACGCCAGATCAACGAGTTCCAGACCGAGATCAACCAGTACCAGGTGGTGCTGGAACTGGACACGCAACAACGCGGCAAGGCCGAGAGCCTGAACTATTTCTACCTGCGCTCGCCGTTGACCAACGAGATGGTACCGCTGTCGGCGCTGGCCAAAGTCGACCCACCGACGGTGGGGCCGCTTTCGATCAGCCATGACGGTATGTTCCCGGCCGCCAACCTGTCGTTCAACCTGGCGCCGGGCGTGGCGTTGGGCGACGCGGTGATCATGCTCAACCAGGCCAAGAATGAAATCGGCATGCCGACTACCATCATCGGCAACTTCCAGGGCGCGGCCCAGGCGTTCCAGAGCTCCCTGGCCAGCCAACCGTGGCTGATCCTGGCGGCGCTGGTGGCGGTCTACATTATCCTCGGCGTGCTGTACGAGAGTTTCGTGCACCCGCTGACGATCATCTCGACCTTGCCATCCGCCGGGTTGGGCGCGCTGATCATGCTGTCGCTGATGGGCCAGGATTTTTCGATCATGGCCTTGATCGGCCTGGTGCTGTTGATCGGCATTGTGAAGAAGAACGGCATCCTGATGATCGACTTCGCCCTCGACGCCCAACGCGTGCGCGGGTTGCCGCCCGAGGAGGCGATCTATGAAGCCTGCGTCACGCGGTTCCGGCCGATCATCATGACCACCCTCGCTGCCCTGCTCGGCGCGGTGCCGCTGATGCTCGGCGCCGGTCCCGGTGCGGAAATGCGCCAGCCGCTGGGCATCGCGGTGGTCGGCGGCCTGCTGGTGAGCCAGGCGCTGACGCTGTTCACCACGCCGGTCATATACTTGTACCTCGAGAAGTTTTTCCACCGGCCTAAACCAACGCCTGCGCTGGCGAGCACACACTGAGGCCCGGCCCTGGAGCACAAGACTCATGCGCGTCCTGATTATTGAAGATGAAGAAAAAACCGCGGACTACCTGCATCGAGGCCTGACCGAGCAAGGCTATACGGTCGATGTTGCCCACGAAGGCGTCGAAGGCCTGCACCTGGCGTTGGAAAACGACTACGCGGTGATCGTGCTCGACGTGATGCTGCCCGGCCTCGACGGCTTCGGCGTGTTGCGTGCGCTGCGTGCGCGCAAGCAGACACCGGTGATCATGTTGACCGCCCGTGAGCGCGTGGAAGACCGCATTCGCGGCCTGCGCGAAGGCGCCGACGATTACCTGGGCAAGCCGTTTTCGTTCCTGGAACTGGTGGCGCGCCTGCAAGCCCTGACCCGCCGCAGCGGCGGGCACGAACCGGTGCAAGTCACGGTCGCCGACCTATGGATCGACCTGATCAGCCGCAAGGCCAGCCGCAACGGCCAGCGCCTGGACCTGACTGCGAAGGAGTTCTCGCTGCTCAGCGTGTTGGCACGGCGCCAGGGCGAAATCCTCTCCAAGACGGCGATTGCGGAAATGGTCTGGGACATCAATTTCGACAGCGATGCCAACGTGGTGGAAGTGGCGATCAAGCGCCTGCGCGCCAAGCTCGACGGGCCGTTCGATACCAAGCTGCTGCACACGATCCGCGGCATGGGCTATGTGTTGGAGAGTCGCAGTGTCGGCTAACTCGATTGCCTTGCGCCTGAGCAGCATGTTCAGCCTGGTAGCGCTGCTGATCTTCCTATTGATCGGCGGCGCGCTGTATCAGCAAGTGGACCGCAGCCTCGGCCTGCTGCCGGGCGCCGAACTGGAGGCGCGCTACAGCGTGCTCGAATCATCGGTGAATCGCTTCGGTACACCGGACCATTGGGTAAAGATGCAGGCCAAGCTCAAGTTGCTGAGCGAGGAAGACAAACGCATCCGTTTCTGGGTGGTGAGCAGCGACCCGAACTACGAGTATGGCAACCCCGATGCGCAGATCCGCGCCTTCGCCGAAGGGCGCACAGGTAAGCGCGACTTGCGCCTGGCCGGCCACAAACACCCGTTCAAGGTGCTGGTGAGCCAGTTCCCGGCCAAGGATCAACGCCCGCCGCTGCGCTTCATGATCGCTATCGACACCGAAAACTTCCGCGCCACCCAGCATCATTTGCTGGTGGCGTTGATCAGCCTGGCCATGGTCGGTGTGGTACTGGCGTCGTTGCTGGGGTTCTGGGTCGCGCGTATCGGCCTCAAACCACTGGGCAAACTCTCGGACGAAGCGCAGAAACTCGCGCCGCCGAAGCTCTCCGGGCGCCTGCAACTGTCGCCGCTGCCCCCCGAGTTGAGCCAGTTCGTCAACTCGTTCAACTCCACCCTGGACCGCGTCGAGCAAGCCTATTCGCGCCTGGAGTCGTTCAACGCCGATGTGGCCCATGAACTGCGTTCGCCGCTGACCAACCTGATCGGCCAGACCCAGGTGGCGCTGACCCGAGGACGCTCGGCCGAGCATTATTTTGAAGTGCTGCAATCGAACCTCGAAGAGCTGGAGCGCCTGCGCTCAATCATCAACGACATGCTGTTCCTCGCCAGCGCCGACCAGGGCAGCAAGGCCACCAAGCTGATCGAAAGCGCCCTGGCCGATGAAGTGGCCACTACCCTCGACTACCTCGACTTCATCCTCGAAGACGCCCAGGTCCAGGTGCAGGTCCACGGTGACGCCCTGGTGCAGATCGAGAAGGCCCACCTGCGCCGCGCACTGATCAACCTGCTGAGCAATGCAGTGCAACACACCGCGCCCGGGCAGGTCATCGCCGTGAACATCGAGGTGCATGAGCATCAGGTCTCGATCGGCGTGACCAACCCCGGCGACGCGATTGCCAGCGAGCACCTGCCACGCCTGTTCGAACGTTTTTATCGGGTGGACGCGTCGCGCAGCAACAGCGGCGCGAATCACGGGCTGGGGCTGGCTATCGTCAAGGCGATTGCGTTGATGCATGGCGGGGATGTGTTCGTGCGCAGTGACGGCGGTGGGAATACCTTCGGTATTACCCTGCCCCTCTGAATATCCCGAGAACACGGCAGTCAAGCTGTGGGAGGGGGCTTGCCCCCTCCCACATTGCCCTTCACACCTTCACTGTTGCGATTTGGGCAACAGTAATTATCTTGTTACACTCTGTATCGCACCGCTCGCCTGCGTTAATTTGACGCATCGATGAGCGTGACGGCAAAGACAGCTTTCCCGCTTACCCGAATTTCCCTCGACTTTTTTCCAGGGCTCTACACTGGGAATCTGTCTTAAAGCCGCTGACTTTCAGCGGCTTTTTTTTGCCGTCAAAAAAGGCCAGGCACCCCCAACGACACTGGCTGTTTCCGATTGACCAAAGGAGCTCCACCGGTGAAGAACTCGCTGACGTTCACCCCGTTATTCCTCGCAGTAGCCGCAACGATTTCCCCCCTTGCCCACGCGGCAGACACCACCCCCGCCGACGGTTTCGTCGAAGGCGCGCACCTCAACATCAACACCCGCAACTACTACATGAACCGCGACCGTCGCGACATCCACACCGATGACAGCAAGGAGTGGGGCCAGGGTTTCATCGGCATCTTCGAATCCGGCTACACCCAAGGCACCGTCGGCTTCGGCCTGGACGCCCATGCCATGCTCGGCCTCAAGCTCGACGGCGGTGGCGGCACCGATGGTTCCAGCATCCTTCCGTATGGCGGTGGCAACGGCAAGGCACCCGGCTCGTTCTCCACGGCAGGCGGCACCTTGAAAATGCGCGCATTCGATACCGAGCTGAAGGCCGGCGACCTGTTCCTCAATAACCCGGTGATCGCTGGCGGCGCGACACGCATGCTGCCGCAGACCTTCCGTGGCGTGAGCCTGACCAACCTCAGCCTCGACGGCTGGATGTTCGAAGGCGGCCAGGCCAGTTTCACCAAGCTCTACAACCAGAGCGGCCATCGCCGCATCGGCACCAGCTACGGCGCGCTGCCCAACACTGCCGACAGCCAGCACATGAACTGGGCCGGCGTGTCGTTCAGCGGCATTGATGGGCTGACCAGCAACCTCTACGCCGCCGAACTCAAGGAAGTGTGGAACCAGTACTACTACGACCTGGACTACACCTACGCACTGAATGACCTGGTCAGCCTCAACCCGGGCCTGCACTACTATCACACTCAGGACACCGGCCAGTCGTTGCTCGGCAGCATCGACAACAACACCTACAGCTTGCACTTCACCGTGGGCGTGGGTCACCACAGCGTCACCGCCGCCTACCAGCGGGTCAACGGCAATACGCCGTTCGACTACATCGCCCAAGGTGACAGCGTCTACCTGGACAACTCCCAGCAGTACTCCGACTTCAACGGCCCCAACGAACGCTCGTGGAAGCTCAAGTACGCATACGACTTTGCCGGCCTCGGCCTGCCAGGCCTGACCTCGGCGGTGTCCTACATCAGCGGCAAGACCGACCTCACCAAGGTCGACCCGCAAAGCCGTGGCTACAGCGCCTGGTACAGCGCCGATGGCAAGGACGCCAAGCACTGGGAACGCGACATCGACCTGAAATACGTGGTGCAGGGCGGCAAGGCCAAGGACCTGGCGGTGCGCCTGCAATGGGCGACCAACCGCGGTGGCAATGGTTACGCGGCGGTGGATCGGGACGTGGATGAGTACCGGGTGATCGTCGACTATCCGATCAACGTGTTCTGATCTGCGATTTTTTTTAACCAAGCATTTAATTTTCATCGGGTAGAACTAAACTGCCAGCATCGTCACCGCTGAAGTCTGCCCGATGAGTCAACCCCGTTCTCGCACTCTGCCGGCACGCCCGGAGCTGTTACTGATTCTGGGCAGTGGCCTGACGGTCGCCCTTATCGTGGTGATTATCGCGGCGCTGCTGATCCGCGAACACGCCAGCACCCTCCAGGCCGCCCAGCGCGCCACCAGCAACATCACACAACTGATCAATGCCGATGTACTGCGCAACGTCGAGTTGTACGACTTGGCCCTGCAAGGGCTGATCGCCGCCACCACACGCAAGGACTTGGACCAGGTGTCACCGGACATCCGCCACCTGGTGCAGTTTGATCAATCCACCGCAGCGCCCTTCAAAGGTGAAGTGTTGTTGCTGGATGCCAACGGCGCAGTGATCGCCGACTCGTCAACGCTATGGCCGACGCCACGCAACTTCGCCAAGCGTGATTACTTCCAGATCCATCAACGCACGTCCCAGGCGGGGTTGTTCATCAGCCGGCCGTTCAAGATCCACTGCGCCTGTGACCAGGTGTGGCGCATTGCATTCAGCCGCCGGGTCACCGGGCCCAATGGCGAGTTTGCCGGCGTGGCTGTGGCGACCATGCGCCTGGCTTACTTCGATCAGTTGTTCAACCGCCTGGCGATCGGCAATGGCAGCTCGGTCAACCTGTTGAACACCCACGGCATCCTCCTGGCCCAGCAACCGCTGCTGGAGCGCGACATGATCGACAAAGACCTGAGCGATCGCCCCAACTTCAAACGCATGCTGCGCGAGGGCGCAGGCAGTTTCCGGGCGATTTCCGCCATCACCGGCCAGGAACGGCTGTATACGTTCAGCAACGTCGGCGAGCTGCCGCTGATTGTGGTAGTGGCGTTGGCTGCCGATGACGTGTTCGCCCCCTGGCAACGCGCCGCGCTGCTGACCAGTGGCGCTACCGGCATCCTCTGCATTGGCTTGCTGTGGCTGACCTGGATGCTGCGCCGGGAACTGCGCCGGCGTTACCGTACCGAGCGCGTGCTGTCAGAACTGGCAGCCACCGACGCCCTCACCGGCCTGGCCAACCGCCGCGTGCTGGACGAGCGCCTGCGCCTGGAGTGGGACCGCGCCCAGCGCTCGACCGAGCCGCTGACGGTACTGATGATTGACGTGGACCACTTCAAGGCCTTCAACGACCGCCATGGTCATCACGGCGGCGATGAGGCGCTGCGTAGCGTAGCCCAGGTCATCGGCACCAATATCCGCCGCCCGGCCGACCTGGCGGCGCGATATGGCGGCGAAGAGTTTGCGGTGGTGCTGCCGGTGACCGACGCCAAGGGCGCCTGGGTGATCGCCGAGCATATTCGCAGCGGCGTCGAGCACTTGCCGAGGGTGGCCGGCGATGAGCGGCCGATTACGGTGAGTATCGGCTTGAGTACGTGGGACAAGCGCAGTCGACAATCACTGGAGGCGTTGCTGTTGAGTGCGGACCAGGCGTTGTATGAGGCCAAGCACAGCGGAAGAAACCGAATTGTCGATGCCGCAACCCTCTAAATAATGAACCGGACCTAATGTGGGAGGGGCAAGCCCCCTCCCACACTTGAACAGTGGCAGAGTCAAAAATAGTGGGCATAAAAAAAGGCCACCCGAAGGCAGCCTTTAAAACTAAAGAAAGAGAGTTGTTACTTACACCGCCGCAACGGGACGCATGTAAGAGATCGGTGCGGTGCTGGCATCTTCGAAGGTCACGACTTCCCAAGCGTCTGTCTGCTCAATCAACTTGCGCAGCAGCTGGTTGTTAAGGGCGTGGCCCGACTTGAAGCCTTTGAACTCGCCTATCAGGCTATTGCCCAGCAGGTAGAGGTCACCGATTGCATCGAGGATCTTGTGCTTCACGAATTCGTCTTCGTAGCGAAGGCCGTCTTCGTTCAGTACACCATCCGCGTCGACCACAATGGCGTTTTCAACGCTACCGCCGAGTGCGAGGTTGTGCTTGCGCAGGTACTCGATGTCACTCATGAAGCCAAAGGTACGGGCGCGGCTGACTTCTTTTACGAACGAAGTACTGGAAAAATCCACGCTTGCACTTTGGGTGCGGTCACGGAATACCGGGTGATCGAAATCGATCTCAAAGCTCACTTTAAAGCCTTCGAACGGGACGAAGGTGGCGCGCTTGTCGCCGTCTTCTACTGTCACTTCCCGCAGAATGCGAATGAACTTCTTGGCTGCGTCCTGTTCTTCCAGGCCGGCAGATTGAATCAAGAATACGAAGGGTCCAGCGCTGCCATCCATGATCGGGACTTCGGACGCGGAGAGCTCGACGTAGGCGTTATCGATGCCCAGGCCAGCCATGGCCGAGAGCAAGTGCTCCACCGTGTCCACTTTGACGTCACCGTTGACCAATGTGGTCGACATAGTGGTTTCGCCAACGTTTTCCGCGCGAGCAGGAATCTGCACCACAGGGTCCAGGTCGGCACGCACAAACACGATGCCGGTGTCGACAGGTGCAGGCTTGAGGGTCAGGTATACCTTCTCCCCGGAGTGCAGACCTACACCTGTGGCACGAATAATATTCTTCAGGGTGCGTTGTTTAATCATGGCTTGGACCGCTTCAGCGCAAATTGCGAACTGGTATCAACAAAGGCTGGCGATAATAGCAGACCAGACCTTTGCTGAACACCAATCACCTTCATAGCCCTGATACATTCCATCAATCGGCCTGACGACGCAGGAATGCCGGGATGTCCAGGTAGTCCAGGTCATCTTGCGGATTCGGGCTACGGGACGCCGCAGCACCGGCCTGAGCCTGGTTGCGCATCACGGTCGGACGGTCCAGGTCACGGTAGTTCACCGACGGCAGTTCCTGGCGCGAAGGCGCTGGAGCGGCAGCCGCCTGGCTGGCGTGGCTGGCTTGGCTGTTGTGCAGGGTGTTGTCGATGACCTTCACAGGCTTCTCGATTTTCGCGCCCAGGCCGGTAGCGACCACGGTCACGTGCAGCTCGTCGCGCATGTCCGGATCGATAACGGTACCGACCTTGACCATGGCGTGCTCGGAAGCGAAGGCTTCGATGATGCTACCCACGTCGGAGTACTCACCCAGGGACAGGTCAGGACCGGCGGTGATGTTCACCAGGATGCCGCGTGCGCCTTGCAGGTTCACGTCTTCCAGCAACGGGTTGCGGATGGCTGCTTCAGTGGCTTCACGTGCACGGTTCGGACCGCTGGCGCAGCCAGTGCCCATCATTGCCATGCCCATTTCGCTCATCACGGTACGCACGTCGGCAAAGTCGACGTTGATCATGCCTGGACGCTTGATGATGTCGGAGATACCGCGAACGGCACCGGCCAGTACATCGTCAGCCTTGGCGAAAGCGGACAGCAGGCTCGCGTCCTTGCCCAGGATGGTCAGCAGCTTCTCGTTGGGGATGGTGATCAACGAGTCGACGCTTTCAGACAGCAGACGGATGCCTTCGTCGGCGATCTGCATGCGCTTGCGACCTTCGAACGGGAACGGACGGGTCACCACAGCGACCGTCAGAATGCCCATTTCCTTGGCCACTTCGGCAATGATCGGCGCAGCACCGGTACCGGTACCGCCGCCCATGCCGGTGGTGATGAACACCATGTTGGTGCCTTGCAGCACTTCAGCGATACGCTCGCGGTCTTCCAGCGCGGCTTGACGGCCGACTTCCGGGTTGGCGCCAGCGCCGAGGCCCTTGGTCACCGCAGTGCCCAATTGCAGGATGGTCCGCGCGCCGATGCTTTTCAGCGCCTGGGCATCAGTGTTGGCGCAGATGAATTCAACGCCTTCAATGTTGCTCTTGACCATATGATTGACAGCGTTGCCGCCGCCACCGCCGACACCGATCACTTTGATGACCGGGCTTGCGGGGATGTTGTCTACGAGTTCGAACATGTTCCCTCTCCTTTCATTTCTCTAGTTTTTTCGCCTACTGCTTACAACGGTGTTGCGGTGTCGCGGTAAATCGTTAGAAGTTGCCCTTGACCCATGCCTGCAACCGCTCGAACAACGGCGCCTTGGCCTCGTCGTCGCTGCGGTAGCTGTCACGGTTGCTCGGGCCCGACAGGGAAATGCCGTCGGTCTGCTTTTGCAGCCCGTACAACAGCAAGCCCACACCGGTGGAATAAATCGGGTTGCGTACCACGTCACCCAGGCCTTTCACGCCATGGGGCACGCCCAGACGGACCGGCATGTGGAAGATTTCCTCGGCCAGCTCGACCGCGCCTTCCATTTTCGAGGTACCACCGGTCAGCACGATGCCGGCCGGGATCAAATCTTCGTAGCCGCTGCGGCGCAGTTCAGCCTGGATCAGGGTGAACAGCTCGTCGTAGCGTGGCTCGACCACTTCGGCCAGGGCCTGGCGCGACAGTTCGCGCGGTGGACGATCGCCCACGCTCGGCACCTTGATGGTCTCGCCGGCACCCGCCAGCTTGGCCAAAGCGCAGGCGTAGCGGATCTTGATTTCTTCGGCGTACTGGGTCGGTGTACGCAACGCCATGGCGATGTCGTTGGTCACCTGGTCACCGGCAATCGGGATCACGGCGGTGTGACGGATCGCACCCTCGGTGAAGATCGCGATGTCGGTGGTGCCGCCGCCGATATCGACCAGGCACACGCCCAGTTCTTTTTCGTCGTCGGTCAGTACCGAGTAGGCCGAGGCCAGTTGCTCGAGAATGATGTCGTCGATTTCCAGGCCGCAGCGGCGCACGCATTTTTCAATGTTCTGGGCGGCGTTGACGGCGCAGGTGACCACGTGGACCTTGGCTTCCAGGCGCACGCCCGACATGCCCAGGGGCTCGCGCACGCCTTCCTGGTTGTCGATCACGTAGTCCTGCGGCAGGGTGTGCAGCACGCGCTGGTCAGCCGGGATCGCCACGGCCTGGGCAGCGTCAAGCACGCGCTCGAGGTCGGCCGAGCTGACTTCGCGGTCGCGGATCGCCACGATGCCGTGGGAGTTCAGGCTGCGGATATGGTTACCCGCCACACCGACGAACGCCGAGTGGATCCGGCAACCGGCCATCAGCTGCGCTTCTTCGATGGCGCGCTGGATCGATTGCACGGTGGACTCGATGTTCACCACCACGCCCTTCTTCAGGCCCCGGGACGGATGCGTGCCAATACCGACGATTTCGATTACACCGTCTTCCCCGACCTCGCCCACCAGCGCCACCACCTTGGAGGTGCCGATATCGAGACCGACGATCATTTTGCCGCTTTGCACGTTTGCCATGGGTCCTGCCTCTTCTTAATTCTTCGCGACAGCGGGTTGCGCTGCCGTGGGCGCTGCCGGTTCACGCCAGCCGACGGCAAGGCCGTTGGCGTAACGCAGGTCGACGCTCGCAATGTTCGTAATCTGTTCTTTCAAGGTCTTGTCGTAGATGGCAATGAAGCGGCGCATCTTTTCCACCAAGCGGTCGCGTCCCAGCAACAACTGGATGCCCGGGCCGGAACTGCCTGCCCCGGTCGTCAAAAACCAGCTGCCCCGTTCACGCAGTTCCAGGCGTGCAATGGAGAAGCCCAGCGGCCGCAGCATCTGGCTCAAGGCCTGGTACTGCTGCATCACTTGCTGCTGCGCCCGCTGCGGCCCGAACAACTGCGGCAGGTGTTCGTAGTTGGCCAGCTCACGCGGGGTGAACGCCTGGCCCTGGTTGTTCAACAGCGCTTCGTCACCCCAACGGGCCACGGGCAGTTGTTCTTCCAGGCGGATCGTCACCTGGTCCGGCCATACGCGACGGACTTCGGCGTGGGCGATCCACGGCATCTGTTCCAGCTCCGAGCGCATGCCGGCCAGGTCGATGGTAAAGAAGCTCGCCGCCAGGTACGGGCCGATACGCTGCTGGACCGCTTGCTGGCTGATGTAGCTCAGGTCGCCCTGCACGCTGATCTTGGTGATCGGCCGGTCGGCATACGGCAACAGACGCTGCGCGCCTTCGTAGGTTCCGAAGCCAAGCACCACCAGCAACACCGGCCAGTACAACGCCTTGAGGAAACCAAAGTTGGCTTTCGGCAGGCGCGCCGACATCGGCTCTTTAGCCACCATTCGGCTGGCACCCCGTGGCACCGGCTTGCGGCTCGGTGCTTGTGGGGGCTGATGACGAAGCGATGCGCCTTTCATGTCCTTAGCCTCGTTGCTCGATGCTTGCAGCCAGGATCGCCAGCACCAGTTGCTGGAAGTCCAGGCCCGCAGCGCGAGCGGCCATAGGTACCAGGCTGTGGTCGGTCATGCCCGGTGCGGTATTGACTTCCAGGAACCAGAAATTCCCTTGGTCATCCTGCATCACGTCTGCCCGTGCCCAACCGGCGATACCCAGCGCCTCACAGGCTTTCGCCGTGAGGTCCATCAATTCCTGTTCCTTGGCTGCGTCGAGGCCGCACGGGATCCGGTACTGGGTATCGGAAGCCAGGTACTTGGCGTCGTAGTCGTAAAAGGTGTGGGGCGTGCCTAGTGAAATGGGCGGCAGGATCTGGCCCCGAAGTGTTGCAATAGTGTACTCGGGACCCTGGATCCACTGTTCCACCAACACTTGCGAATCGTAGGTACTTGCCGCTTTCCATGCGTCGATCAATTCGGCGGCCGAGTTCACTTTGGCCATGCCGATACTGGAGCCTTCATGGGCAGGTTTGACGATCAAAGGCAGGCCCAGTTCCTTGGCTGCAGAAATACAATCGTCTTCGCTGCACAGCACACTGTGACGCGGGGTCGGAATACCGAGGCTGTGCCACACCTGCTTGGTGCGCAATTTGTCCATCGCCAGCGCCGAAGCCAGGATGCCGCTGCCGGTGTAAGGAATGCCGGCGCACTCCAGCAGGCCTTGCATGCTGCCGTCTTCACCGCCACGGCCGTGGAGGATGATGAAGGCGCGGTCGATCTTCTCGGCCTGCAGGCGGGCGAGGAAGTCATCGCCCACATCGATGCCGAACGCGTTCACGCCGGCACTTTGCAGCGCTTCGAGCACGGCGTTGCCGGACTTGAGCGAGACTTCGCGCTCGGCGCTCTTGCCGCCGAATAGTACGGCTACGCGACCGAAGTCGGCAGGCGTGATCGTGGAAAACAGGGAGGCGTAGTCAGTGATCATTTCGCCGCTCCCTTTTTTGCCGCAAACAGCGGGCTCGCCAGCAATTTCGGCGCAAGGCCACCGATGTCACCGGCGCCCTGGCACAGCAGGATGTCGCCGGCCCGCAGCAGCGGCTTGACGATTGGCGCCAGGTCCACGCCACGCTCGATGTAGATCGGGTCCAACTGGCCGCGCTGACGGATGCTGTTGCACAGCTTGCGGCTGTCGGCGCCCGGGATCGGCTCTTCGCCGGCCGGGTAGACTTCCATCAACAGCAGCACGTTGGCATCGGCCAGTACATTGACGAAATCGTCGTACAGGTCGCGGGTACGGCTGTAGCGGTGCGGCTGGTACACCATCACCAGGCGGCGCTCCGGCCAGCCACCGCGCACGGCTTTGATGACCGCAGCGACTTCAGTCGGGTGGTGCCCGTAGTCGTCCACCAACATCACGTCACCGCCCTCTACCGGCAGTTGGCCGTAGACCTGGAAGCGACGGCCCACGCCGGCAAAGCGTGACAGGCCTTCGACGATGGCTTCATCGCTGACGCCCTCGTCGGTAGCGATGCAGATGGTCGCCAGGGAATTGAGTACGTTGTGGTTGCCCGGCATGTTCACCGAGACATCCAGCGGTTCACGGTCCGGACGCAGCACGGTGAAGAAGGTTTGCATGCCTTCCTGGCGCACATTGATCGCACGCACGTCGGCGTCTTCGCTGAAGCCGTAGGTCACGGTCGGGCGCTTGACCAGAGGCAGGATTTCGCGCACCACCGGATCGTCCAGGCACACCACCGCCAGACCGTAGAACGGCAGGTTGTGCAGGAACTCGACGAAAGTTTTCTTCAACTTGTTGAAGTCACCGTCGTAGGTCGCCATGTGGTCGGCGTCGATGTTGGTGACCACAGCCACCAACGGTTGCAAATGCAGGAAGCTCGCATCGCTTTCATCGGCTTCGGCGATCAGGTAGCGGCTGGTGCCCAGTTGTGCATTGGTGCCGGCTGCATTCAGGCGGCCACCGATGACGAACGTCGGGTCCAGGCCACCGGCGGCGAACACCGAGGCGATCAGGCTGGTGGTGGTGGTTTTGCCGTGGGTACCGGCGACGGCGATGCCGTGGCGATAGCGCATCAGCTCGGCCAGCATCTCGGCGCGAGGCACCACGGGAATGCGGCGCTCAAGGGCGGTGGCCACTTCCGGGTTGGAGGTGTTCACGGCGCTGGACACCACCAGCACATCGGCCTCGGCGGCGTTCTCGGCACGGTGGCCGATAAAGATCTGCGCGCCGAACGACTTCAGGCGGTCGGTGACCGGCGACTCTTTCAAGTCGGAGCCGGACACCTGGTAGCCCAGGTTCAGCAATACTTCGGCAATGCCGCACATGCCCACGCCGCCGATACCGACGAAGTGGATGCGACGGATGCGGCGCATTTCCGGTTGCGGCATGGCTTTCTGATTCTCAACCATGGGCCACCTCCAGGCAGATATCGACCACGGTGCGGGTTGCGTCAGGTTTGGCCAGGCGGCTTGCGGTGCTCGCCATGCTGTTGAGTCGTTCCGGTTGCATCAATACCTCAGTCAGGCGTGCGGCCAAGTCGGCGGCGCCAGTCGTTCTTTGCGGCAGCAGGAAGGCAGCGCCCTCCCCGGCCAAATATTCAGCGTTGCGAGTCTGGTGATCGTCGATCGCATGGGGCAAAGGCACCAGCAAGGACGGCAGACCGGCGGCGGCCAGTTCACTGACGGTCAGCGCACCAGAGCGGCAGACCACCAGGTCGGCCCAGCCATAGGCATGGGCCATGTCTTTGATGAAGGGCTGTACGTTCGCCTCCACACCGGCCTCGCGATAGCGCGTGGCGGTGACTTCACCGTGGTTCTTGCCGGCCTGGTGGAAGATCTCCGGACGCATCTCCACAGGCAGTTGTGCCAGGGCTTCCGGCAGCAGTTTGTTCAAAGGCTCGGAGCCCAGGCTACCGCCCATGACCAGCAGGTGCGCCTTTCGCCCGGCCAATGCTTCACGGGCGATGCCCATGAACAGTTCGGTACGCACCGGGTTGCCGGTGGTGCGCAGCTTGTCCGATGCAGCAAAAGTCTTCGGGAAGGCCTCGCACACCCGCGCCGCCAGAGGCACCAGCAGGCGGTTGGCGGTGCCGGCGACGGCGTTCTGTTCGTGCACGATCACAGGCACGCCAGCGAGCTTGGCGGCGACGCCACCCGGGCCGGTCACATACCCACCAAAACCGAGCACACACACCGGCTTCAGTTCACGAATGATCTTGCGCGCCTGCCACACCGCCTTGAGCAACACGAACGGCGCCTTGAGCAGGGACAACTTGCCCTTGCCACGCAGGCCGGTGACGTTGATCAGGTGCAGCGGCAAACCAGCATTCGGCACCAGCTCGTTTTCGATGCCGCGCGGCGTGCCCAACCAGTGCACGGTGTAACCACGGTTCTGGAATTCCCGCGCACAGGCCAGGGCCGGGAACACGTGGCCCCCAGTGCCGCCCGCCATGATCAGCACGTTAGCGCCCATGGGTCGGCTCCTCGGCGAAGTCGCTCTCGCTGAACTCCATCTCTTCGCTGCCCAGATGGGTCCGACTCTCCCACTCGATGCGCAGCAACAAGCCCAGGCATGCGCAGCAGATCACCAACGAACTGCCGCCATAACTGAGGAACGGCAAGGTCAAGCCCTTGGTCGGCAGCAGACCGACGTTCACACCGATGTTGATCAGGAACTGGCCGATCCACAGGAACGACAAGCCGTACGCCACATAAGCGGCGAAATACTGTTTGGCCTTCTCGGCCCACAGGCCGATGTACATGCCGCGTACACACACGAACACGAACAGCGCGACCGTGCACAGCGAACCCACCACGCCGAGCTCTTCGGCCAGTACCGAGAACACGAAGTCGGTGTGCGCTTCCGGCAGGTAGAACTGCTTCTGCACACTGTTGCCCAGGCCCACGCCCAGCCACTCGCCGCGACCGAAGGCAATCAGCGCCTGGGTCAACTGGTAGCCGGAACCGAACTGGTCGGCCCAGGGGTCGGTAAAGGTGATCAGACGCGCCATCCGGTAGGGTTGTGCCTGCACCAGGACGGTCACCGCCGCCACGGCCAGCACCACCATCAAGGTGAAGCGGAACAGCCCCACACCGCCAAGGAAAAGCATCGCCGCAGCAGCGCCCATCATCACGACGGTGGCACCGAAGTCGGGCTCCATCAGCAGCAGGCCAGCCATGGGCAGCAGCACGATGAACGGCTTGAAGAAACCCATCCAGCTCTCGCGCACTTCCTTCTGGCGGCGTACCAGGTAGCCGGCCAGGTAGATCACCACGAACACCTTGGCGATTTCCGACGGCTGCACGTTGAACGCGCCAAAGCCGATCCAGCGCATCGAACCGTTCACCTCGCGGCCGATGCCGGGCAGGATCACCATGATCAGCAAGCCGAACGCCCCGATCAGCATCAGCCAGCCCAGGCGTTGCCAGGTGGCGATGGGGATCATCATGGTGACGATGCACGCGCCGAGGCCGATCACCAGGTACACCAGGTGACGGATCATCATGTACAGGGTATTGCCCGACTGCACCGCAGCCACTTCGGACGACGCCGAGGTGATCATCACCAGGCCCAGGCCCAGCAAGGCGAGGCAACCGGCGAGCATCGGGAAATCGAGGTCGATACCGCGCCCGGTAATGATCGGCGACGGGTACGGCTTGATGATGTTTCTAAAGTTGATGCTCATGCCAAGGCCTCCACGGCGCGAGCGAACAGCTGGCCGCGCTCTTCGTAGTTCTTGAACATGTCGAAACTGGCGCAGGCTGGCGACAGCAGCACGGCATCGCCGGACTGGGCCAGGGCCTTGCAGTGGGCGATGGCGTCGTCCAGGGATGTGGCGCGCACTTGCGGCACCGCGTCACCGAGGGCGGCGGCGATCAAATCGGAATCGCGGCCCATCAGCACCACGGCGCGGCAATGTTCAGCCACCGGGCCTTTAAGGTCCTTGAAGTCGGCACCCTTGCCGTCGCCACCGGCGATCAGCACCAGCTTGCCTTCGATATCGGCGCCAAGGCCTTCGATGGCTGCCAGGGCTGCACCGACGTTGGTGGCCTTGGAATCGTTGTAGTAGCTCACGCCGTCGAGGTCGCGCACCCACTGGCAGCGATGTTCAAGACCGCCGAAACTGCGCAACGCCGAGAGCATCGCGTCGAACGGCAGGCCGACCGCATGCCCCAGCGCCAAGGCCGCCAGGGCGTTGGACTGGTTATGGGCGCCACGGATTTTCAGCTCGCGCACCGGCATCAGGTTCTGGAATTCGAAGGCCAGGTATTTCTCGCCGTTCTCTTCGCGGATGCCGAAGGCTTTGAAATCGGGTTTGCCGAGGCCGAAGGTCCAGCAGGGCAGGCCCTCGCCCATCAGCGGACGGCTCAGGGCATCCTGGCGGTTGACCACCACTTGCCGTGCACCGCGGAAAATCCGGTGCTTGGCCAGGTGGTACGCCGGCAGGCCGCTGTAGCGGTCCATGTGGTCCTCGCTCACGTTCAACACGGTCGCCACTTCGGCACCGAGGTCGTGGGTGGTTTCCAGTTGGAAGCTCGACAGCTCCATCACGTACAACTCGATGTCGTCGCTGAGCAGGTCCAGCGCCGGTGTGCCGAGGTTGCCGCCCACGGCCACGCGTTTGCCGGCCGCAGCCGCCATCTCGCCGACCAGGGTCGTCACGGTGCTTTTCGCGTTGGAACCGCTGATGGCCACGATCGGCGCCTTCGCGTTACGCGCAAACAGGTCGATATCGCCGGACAGCTTAACGCCACGCGCAGCGGCGGCTTGCAGGGCCGGAGTCGCCAGGGCCAGGCCGGGGCTCACGTAGAGCTCGTCGGCACGGCACAGAAACTCGACATCCAGCTCGCCACAACGCACTTCCACGTGCGGGTAGTCACGGCGCAGCGTGACCAGCTCCGGTGGATTTTCCCGCGTATCGGCCACGGCAAACGACGTGCCCCGGTTCGCCAGGAAGCGAACCAGGGACATGCCGCTCTTGCCGAGGCCGACAACGATGCGGAAGTGGTCTGAAGCGATCAGGGACACTCGTTTCTACCTCAGTTTCAGGGTGGCAAGGCCGATCAGCACCAGGATCACGGTGATGATCCAGAAGCGGACAATCACGCGTGGCTCGGGCCAGCCCTTGAGTTCAAAGTGGTGGTGAATCGGCGCCATGCGGAACACACGACGCCCGGTCAATTTGAAGGACGCCACCTGGATGACCACCGACAGGGTTTCCATCACGAACACACCGCCCATGATGAACAGCACGATTTCCTGGCGAACGATCACCGCGATGGTGCCCAGGGCCGCGCCCAGCGCCAGTGCGCCGACGTCGCCCATGAACACTTGTGCGGGGTAAGTGTTGAACCACAGGAACCCAAGGCCGGCGCCGATCAGTGCGCCGCAGAACACAATCAACTCACCCGCGCCCGGCACGTAAGGGATCAGCAGGTACTCGGCGAATTTCACGTTACCCGACAGGTAGCAAAAGATGCCGAGCGCGCCGCCCACCATCACCGTCGGCATGATCGCCAGGCCGTCGAGGCCGTCGGTGAGGTTGACCGCGTTGCTGGAGCCGACGATCACGAAATAGGTCAGCACCACGAAGCCGATGCCCAGGGGAATGCTGGCGTCCTTGAGCATCGGGATGATCAGGGTCGTTTCCACTGCGCTTGGCGCAGTGGTGTAGAGGAAAATCGCCGCGGCGAGGCCAAACACCGACTGCCAGAAATACTTCCAGCGGCTTGGCAGGCCCTTGGAGTTCTTCTCGATCACTTTGCGGTAGTCATCCACCCAGCCGATGGCGCCGAACAGCAACGTCACCAACAACACAGTCCACACGTAGCGGTTGTGCAGGTCGGCCCACAGCAACGTGCTGACGCCGATGGAGGACAGTATCAGCGCACCGCCCATGGTCGGGGTGCCGGACTTGGACAGGTGCGACTGCGGGCCGTCATTACGAACCGATTGACCAATTTGCAGGTTCTGCAGGGTGCGGATCATCCACGGTCCCAGGAACAGCGACAAACACAACGCGGTCAGCACACCCAGGATCCCGCGCAGGGTCAGGTACTGAAAGACCGCGAAGCCTTTGTGGAACTGTTGCAGATACTCAGCCAGCAGCAGCAGCATTAATGTTTCTCCGTACTTGAGCCACACAAGGCCGCGACGACGTTTTCCATCACCGCGCTGCGCGATCCCTTGATCAAAATGGTTGTATGTTTGTCGTGTTCAGACGCCGTCAGCGCCTGGATCAGCTCGGCCTGGGTCGCGAAATGACGTGCACCGGGGCCGAACGCATTGACGGCATGGGCCATGTTCGGGCCGACGGCGTACAGCGCGTCGACGTTGCCGGTGGCGTAGGCACCGACCTCACGGTGGGACTGTTCAGCCCAGTCGCCCAGCTCGGCGATATCACCCAGCACCAGTACCTTGCGGCCATCGAAGCCTTTAAGCAGGTCGATTGCGGCGCAGACCGAGGACTGGTTGGCGTTGTAAGTGTCATCGATCACGCGCATGCCGTTGCTCGCCAACTGCGCCACGGTGCGGCCCTTGACCGGCTGCACCGCGCCAAGCCCGGTGGCGATGCCGAACAACGACACGCCCAGGGCGTAGGCGGCAGCGGCGGCGGCCAGGGCATTGGCGACGTTATGGTTGCCCAGCAGGTTCAACTGCACGTGCTCATTGCCCTGCGGGGTGTGCAAGGTAAAGGACGGGCAACCACGGGCGTCGACGGTAATGTCGGACGCATGGAAATCAGCCGCAGCGTTGCGCACGGCAAACGTCAGGACCTTGCGCCCGGCGGCGCGTACACGCCAGGTTTCGAAGGCCTTGTCGTCAAGATTCAGTACAGCAGTGCCGGATGCATCGAGACCTTCGAGGATTTCACCCTTGGCTTCGACGATTTTTTCCGGGCCGCCGAACTCGCCGACGTGGGCAGTTCCGGCATTGTTGATGATCGCCACGTGGGGCTTGGTCAGTGCCACGGTGTAGGCGATTTCACCGATGCGCGACGCGCCCAGCTCGATCACCGCCGCGGTGTGTTCCGGGGCCAGTTCGAGCAGGGTCAGCGGTGCGCCGAAGTCATTGTTCAGGTTGCCACGGGTTGCGAGCACCGGGCCGCGAGTGCGCAACACACCGGCGAGCAGTTCCTTGACCGTGGTCTTGCCGCTGGATCCGGTGATGGCCGCAACGGGGTTGGTGAACGCGGCACGGTTCAACGCACCCAATTGGCCAAGGGCCAGGCGGGTGTCGGCGACCAGCAATTGCGGCAGTGTGGAATCCGCGACTTCGCGTTGCACCAAGGCACCCACGGCGCCTTTGGCGGCGACTTCATTCAGGTAGTCGTGACCATCGAAACGCGGGCCAGCCAGGGCGACAAACAGTTGCCCCGGCTTGATGTTGCGGCTGTCGATACTCACGCCGTCGAAGCGGCAATCGCTGGACAGTACACGGGCCGACAGGGCCTGGGTCAGTTCGCTGAACATCATCGGTTTAAGCATGGGCAACCTCCCAGGCGGTCAAGGCGTGATCGGCCTCGACCAGATCGGAGAAGGCATGGCGCTCGCCGTTGATTTCCTGATAGTCCTCGTGACCTTTACCGGCCAGCACCACCACGTCGTCAGCACTGGCGCTGGCGATCAATTGGGCAATGGCTGCGCCGCGACCGGCGACGAACGTAGCCTTGGACACATCTTTGAAGCCGACGCGGATATCGTCGAAAATCTGGCTCGGGTCTTCGCTGCGTGGGTTGTCGTCGGTGACGAGCACGCCATCGGCCAGGCGCTCGACAATCTCAGCCATCAACGGGCGCTTGCCGCGATCACGATCACCACCGCAGCCAAACAGGCACAGGAGCTTGCCCTTGGCGTGTGGACGCAGGGCCACCAGGACTTTTTCCAGGGCGTCCGGGGTGTGGGCGTAATCGACCACCACCAACGGCTGTTTGCCGCCACCCAGGCGCTGCATGCGACCGACCGGGCCTTCCAGCTTGGGCAGCACACGCAGGATTTCATCGAGAGCGTAATCCAGGCCGAGCAATGCGCCGACGGCCGCCAGGGTGTTGCTCAGGTTGAAACGACCGAGCAAGGTGCTGCGCAGATGATGTTCGCCCTGAGGCGTCACCAACGTCGCGCGCACGCCTTCGTCATTGAATTGGGCATCGCGGCAATACAGGTACGCGCTGGCGTCTTCCAGGCTGTAGCTGATCAGGCGCGACTCACGCTCTTCGGCGGCCAGTTGGCGACCGAATTCGTCGTCCAGGTTCACTACGCGGCACTTCAAGTCATTCCAGGCGAACAGCTTGGCCTTCTCGGCAGCGTAGGCTTCCATGGTGCCGTGGTAGTCGAGGTGATCGCGGGACAGGTTAGTCATCACCGCCACATCGAAGGCCAGGGCAGCAACGCGACCCTGGTGCAGGCCGTGGGACGACACTTCCATCGCAACCGCCTTGGCACCGGCCTTTTTCAGGTCGGCCAGGGTCGCCTGCACGGCAATCGGGTTCGGCGTGGTGTGCAGGCCGCTTTGCAGCGCGCCGTAGAAACCGGTGCCCAAGGTGCCGACAATGCCGCAGTGCTGGCCGAGCAGGTCAAGGGCCTGCGCGACCAGTTGGGTCACGCTGGTCTTGCCATTGGTGCCGGTAACGCCGATCAGGTTGACATGCCGACTTGGCTCGCCATAGAAACGCCCGGCGATGTCCGAGAGCTGTTTGGCCAACCCCTTGACCGGAATCAGCGGAACATCGGTGATCGGCAACACGGTGGCGCCTTCCACTTCGTAGGCCACGGCAGCCGCGCCGCGTTGCAGGGCGTCGGCGATATGTGCACGGCCATCGAACTTGCCGCCAGGCACCGCCAGGAACAGGTCACCGGCGCGCACATTGCGGCTGTCCAGGCTCAACTCGCGGATCAGCAGATCGCGGCCGGCGTGGGCAAAAATCTTGTTCAGGCTAAGAGACATCAGCCGCGCCCTCCATTGGCTTTTGCAGCAGTGGCCGGTGGGCCGGCGTTCGCTTGTTGAGTCGGCGGCAGGTTGTCCGGCGTGATGTTCATCAGGCGCAGGGTGCCGGACATCACTTTGCTGAACACCGGCGCCGAGACCAGGCCACCGAAGTAACCGGCTTTGCTCGGCTCATCGATCACCACCACGATGGCGTAGCGTGGGTCGCTCATCGGGCCGAAGCCAGCGAACAGCGAACGGTAGGAGTTTTCGGCGTAGCCCTTGGTGCCCACGGACGTCTTACGCGCAGTACCCGACTTGCCAGCCACGTGATACGCCGGCACCTGGGCACGAAACACACCGCGTGGCGCTTCGATCACTTGTTGCAGCATGCCTTGCATGGTCTTGGCGACGTTTTCCGGGATCACCTGGGTGGCTTTCGGCGCTTCGTCGACATGGATCAGGCTCAGCGGAACCATGCGGCCGTTATTTGCCAATACAGAGAAAGCATGGGCCAGTTGGATCGCCGTCACCGACAGGCCGTAACCATAGGAAAGCGTGGCGGTCTCGGCCTTTTTCCAGTCGCGGTAGTTCGGCAGGTTGCCCACGCGCTCGCCGGGGAAATCCAGGCCGGTGGGTTGGCCCAAACCGATTTTCTGCGCCAGGTGGTAAATGGTTTCGCCGCCGATATCGAAGGCGACCTTACTCATGCCCACGTTACTGGAGTTAATCAGGATACCTGTCAGATCCAGCACCGGGCCCTCGGTACGGGACACGTCACGAATGGTGTATTTGCCCAGTTGTAACGTACCCGGATACACCTCGACCTTGTCGCTGGGTTTCCAGCGCCCGGTTTCGAGAGCGGCACTCATGGAAATGGCTTTCATGGTCGAACCCGGCTCAAACACGTCGATCATGGCGCGGTTGCGCATCATCGCCGGCTGCAGGTTGCGACGGTTGTTGGGGTTGTAGGTCGGCTGGTTGACCATGGCGAGGATTTCGCCGGTCTTGACGTCCATGATCACCAGGCTGCCGGCCTTGGCGCCGTTCTCGATGATCGCGTTACGCAGCTCGCGGTTGGCCAGGTATTGCAGGCGCAGGTCAATCGACAACGCCAAGGGCTTACCGGCCTTGGCGTTTTTGGTGACTTGGACATCCTTGATCAGTCTGCCGCGCCGATCCTTGATGACTTGTCGTTTGCCGGGAACCCCGGCGAGCCATTCATCGTAGGCGAGCTCCACCCCTTCGCGGCCGTGGTCATCGATATCGGTAAAGCCGACCATATGCGCAGTGGTTTCACCAGCCGGGTAGAAACGACGGAATTCCTCGATGCCGTAGACACCGGGGACTTTAAGGTCGAGCACTTGCTGGCCTTGTTCGGGGGTAAGGCCTCGAACCAGGTAGATGAATTCTTTGTTGGCCTGGGCTTCCAGGCGCTCGGCCAAGGCTTTCGGGTCTTGCCCCAGCGCGGCGGCAAGCGCCGGCCAGCGATCCTTGGCGACCTGCAATTCTTTGGCGTTGGCCCACAAGGTGGTGACCGGCGTACTGACGGCCAGCGGCTCGCCGTTACGGTCGGTGATCAGGCCGCGGTGCGCAGGAATCGGGATGTGGCGCAGGCTACGGGCATCGCCCTGGCCAATCAGGAAGTCACGGTCGACCACTTGCAGGTCGATGATCCGCCAGGCGATCGCCCCCACCATCAATGCCAGCAAACCGAGCATCAGGCGGAAGCGCCATGGATAGAGTGCGCCTTCGAGTTTCATCATGGCGCCACCATGCGAACTTCGGCCGCGCCCGGGATGTGCATTTTCAACTGTTCAGTCGCCAGCACTTCGATGCGGCTGTGGGCTGTCCAAGTGCTTTGCTCCAGGATCAACCGGCCCCATTCCGCCTGGGCTTTGTCACGCACGCTCAATTCCCCGTACAGGGTATTGAGCAGTTGGCGGTTGTAGTGGGCGCTGTAGGACACCGCAATCGCGGATATCAGCACGCCAACAAACAGCAGCAACATAAAGAAGCTGCCGCCCGGGAGGGGCTTGGCGAAAAGCTTGCTCACCGCAACTTCTCCGCGACGCGCATGACGGCGCTACGGGAACGTGGGTTGGCCTTGAGCTCGGCTTCGGAGGCGAACTGCGCTTTGCCATGGATTTTGATTTTCGGCACAAAGGCTTCGAACCGTACCGGCAGGTTGCGCGGCAGGTTGTCGGACTCACCCTTGACCAGGCGGCGCATGAACAGTTTGACGATACGGTCTTCCAGGGAGTGGAAGCTGATCACCACCAGGCGACCGCCCACTTCCAGCGCCTCGAAGGCAGCCTCGAGGCCGGCCTCCAGGTCGCCCAATTCGTTGTTGACGTGAATACGCAGACCTTGGAACGCACGGGTCGCCGGGTTCTTGCCCTTTTCCCACGCAGGGTTGGCGACCTTCAGCACTTCGGCCAGGTCGGCAGTGCGCTCGAACGGCTGGATTTCGCGACGCTCGACCACGGCACGCGCCATGCGGCCGGCGAAGCGTTCTTCACCGTATTCCTTGAACACACGGGCGATTTCTTCCACCGGCGCGGTGGCAATGAACTGTGCGGCGCTGACGCCACGGGTCGGGTCCATGCGCATATCGAGCGGACCGTCGTTCATGAAACTGAAGCCGCGCTCCGGGTCATCGAGTTGCGGCGAGGACACGCCCAGGTCGAGCAAAACCCCGGCCACCTTGCCCGCCATGCCGCGCTCGGCGACTTCGGCACCCAGCTCGGCAAAGCTGCGCTGCACAACGACAAAGCGGCCGTCTTCGGCCGCTAGCGCTTGCCCGGTGGCAATCGCTTGGGGGTCTTTGTCGAATCCGAGGAGTTTGCCGTCGGACCCGAGCTGGCTGAGTATCAACCGGCTATGCCCGCCCCTGCCGAACGTGCCGTCCAGATAGCAGCCATCCGCGCGTACGGCGAGAGCCTCAACGGCTTCGTCAAGCAGTACGGTGATGTGGTTAAAGCCGCTATCAATAGTCACAGGATCAAATCACGCAGTTCATCAGGCATGGCGCCCGGTTGTTGAATAGCAGCCAGGTCAGCTGCAGAAACAGCATCCCAGGCATCTTCGTCCCACAATTGGAACTTGTTCAGTTGGCCAACCAGCATTGCGCGCTTATCCAGCTTGGCGTACTCGCGCAGACGCGGCGGCACCAGGAAACGACCGCTGCCATCCAACTCGAGGTCGACGGCATTACCAATCAGCAAACGCTGAAGGCGACGGTTCTCTTCACGCAATGAAGGCAAGGCGCGCAGTTTGGTTTCAATCAACTCCCACTCATCGAGCGGGTAAACACATAAACAAGGGTCAACGGCATCGATGGTGATGATCAACTGTCCGGAACTTCGCGAAATGAGCTCGTCACGATACCGGCTCGGCATGGCGAGACGGCCTTTTGCATCGAGACTGATAGCGTTAGCTCCGCGAAACACAGATGCGTTTCTCCAAATTTTAGCGTTTTACGTTCAAAAAACCCACTTTGTGCCACTTTCCGCCACTTGCGCACACTATAGGAATGCGCCCACCACACCGTCAAGGCGCGGATTCAAGGAAAAGCCTTACAGAACGGAGATTTAGGAGCGTAAAGGGAGGAGAAACCAGAGTTCGGCGATGTTTTTGGCCCAACAAGCACAAATAGCTCAAAGAGCTATAGGCTGAACTTAAAGTAATTTATTAAGAGTAAGATTTTTTTGGTATTACGAAGATGCATCTGCCAATGATTCGGCAGGGAGGGATTCTTGCGTTACTACCGGGTTTCTGCTCGAGATTCGGACAGAAGGAAAAAGGTGGAGAGTCGATCTATAAGCCGGGTTCTGTCTTGAACAGTCATTCGTCTACGATGGCCATCACTGGACATCTTTAGCAACCTACCCGGTCCCAGCGCGGGCCACGCCTTGGGACCCTATTTGGTCTTGCTCCAAGTGGGGTTTACCTAGCCACGAACTGTTGCCAGTCGTGCGGTGCGCTCTTACCGCACCTTTTCACCCTTACCGGCACCGAAGTGCTTAGGCGGTTATTTTCTGTGGCACTTTCCGTAGGCTCACGCCTCCCAGGCATTACCTGGCACTTCGCCCTATGGAGCCCGGACTTTCCTCCCCCCCCTAATTTTCATAGAGGGCAGCGACTGTCCAATCGACTCTCCGCCGCGCAGGTTAACGGCACGGCGGACTTAGGACAAGTAATAAAAGTTCAGAATTGCCATCACGTTCAGACGGAATACCGGTTCAACCCCGGAACTATTCGGCTTTCTGTTTATCCAGCGCAGCTTGATACAAGAGGTTCTTGCGCACCCCAGTGATTTCCGCCGCCAGGGCGGCCGCACGCTTGAGGGGCATCTCCTTGAGCAGCAGGTCAAGGATGCGCATGGCCTCGCTGCCCACCGCATCTTCGTCCTCAGGCGCGGTCCAGCCTGCCACCAGCACCACACACTCGCCGCGCTGCTGATTGCTGTCACCTTCGACAAACGCACGCAGCTCTTCCAGCGGCAAGCCCTTGAGGGTTTCGAAGGTCTTGGTCAGCTCACGGGCCAGCAGTGCCAGGCGCTCGCCGCCAAACACCAGCTCCATGTCCTGCAGGCATTCGAGGATGCGATGAGGAGCTTCATAGAAGATCAAGGTGCGCGGTTCTTCCTTTAACGCTTGCAGCCGTGCGCGCCGCCCGACGGCCTTGGCCGGCAGGAAACCCTCGAAAATAAAACGATCCGACGGCAGGCCCGCCGCCGACAATGCCGCAATCAGCGCGCACGCGCCCGGAACAGGCACTACATTGATACCAGCGGCCCGCGCTTGGCGCACCAGATGGTAGCCAGGGTCGGAGATCAGTGGCGTGCCCGCGTCGGAGATCAGCGCCACATCGTCGCCGGCCAACAGGCGCACGATAAAACGGCTGCCTTCTTCGCGTTCGTTGTGTTCGTGGCAGGCGGCTAATGGCGTGCTGATACCAAAATGCTGCATCAAACGCTGGGAGTGCCGCGTGTCTTCAGCCGCGATCAATTTAACCTCGCGCAACACTTTCAGTGCCCGCGCACTGATGTCGTCCAGGTTGCCAATGGGCGTCGCCACGACAAAAAGCGAGCCTGCAGTGGAATTCAAAGGACCTGGAGCAGTCAAAACGCACACCTCGATGGTTGGCAAAAGCGACATTGTAGCGCGTAGGCGCCTTGAAAATATGCCATCACGGCCGATGCCTTTTCAGCCGTTTGGAGCCACTTGCAACATTTGCACGACCTAAATCGATGGTTTCACGCCAGTAACATCGCGCCTGGGCCAGTGCTTGGGTACAATTCCACGCTAATTTGATCGGTATCAGGAACACTTACATGATCGCTTGCCTGCGGCTGCTCTCCGCCCTCTGCCTCGCTGCCTTGTTGGCCGCGTGTGCCAGCTCGCCCTCGTCCAGCCTTGGCGACCTTCCACGGACCCCGGACGCCAGTATCGAGCAACTGCTCGAACAGGCCACCACCGCCAAAACGCCAGAAAAGGCCGCGTTGCTGCGCCTGAGTGCGGCAGACATGGCCTACAAGCAGAACAACCCCGGGCGCTCGTCGCAGATTCTTGCGCAAGTGCCCCTGGATGTCCTCAAGCCTGCCGCGCAAGTGTTTGCCAGCACCCTGGCCGCCGAACTGGCCATGGCGCGCAACCAGCCCAAGGCTGCGCTGACCGCATTGAACCACCCGAGCCTGCAAAGCCTGAAGGAGCTACCGCCTGAACAGCAGATCCGTACCGGCAGCGTGCACGCCCGCGCTTATGAGGCCGACGGACAGACCCTGGCTGCCGCCCGGGAACGTGTCGCCATGGCCCCACTGCTCACGGGTGATGCCGCCAAAAGCAACCACGAAGCCATCTGGGCCTTGATTGCCGCCGTGCCGGCCGAACAGCTGCAAGCCAGCGGCAATCCGGTGCTGGACGGTTGGATCACCCTGGCCCAAGCGGTCAAGGGCGCCGGTACGCTGGAGCAGCAACAGGCTGCCATCGACACCTGGCGCGCCCAGAATCCAGGTCATCCGGCTGCCGTGCAATTGCCCACGCCGCTGACCAAGCTCAAGGAACTGGCCAGCCAGCCCCTGAACAAGATCGCCCTGCTGCTGCCACAGGACGGCCCGCTGGCGTCCGTCGGCAAGGCGCTGCGCGAAGGTTTCATGGCGGCGCACTACCAGGCCGAACAAGCCGGGCAGAAGCCACCAGTCATCGAGTTCTATGACAGCTCGCGCCTGACCTCCCTCGACGACTTCTACGCCAAGGCCCAGGCCGCCGGTGTGCAACTGGTGGTCGGCCCGCTGGAGAAGCCGCTGGTCAAGCAGCTCAGTGCCCGCCCGCAGTTGCCTATCACCACCCTGGCTTTGAACTACAGCGAGACTGATCGCAGCCCGGCGCAACTGTTCCAGTTCGGCCTGGCCGCTGAAGACGAAGCCCGCGAAGTATCGCGCCGCGCCCGTGCCGACGGCCTGCATCGTGCCGCTGCCATGGTCCCGCGTGGCGAGTGGGGCGAGCGTGTGTACAAAGCTTTCCGCCAGGATTGGGAAGCCAATGGCGGCACCGTTGTTGGCGTCGAGTACGTCGACCAACCGGTCGCCCTTGCCCAACAAATTGCCGACATGTTCCAGCTGCGCAAAAGTGAAGGTCGCGCCAAGAGCCTGCAAAGCACCGTCGGCACCGATGTAGCCGCGCAGCCTTCGCGCCGCCAGGACATCGAGTTCATTTTCCTGGCTGTAACCCCGCAACTGGCCCAGCAGATCAAGCCGACCCTTAACTTCCAATATGCCGGCGACGTGCCCGTATACGCCACGTCCCACGTGTTCAGCGCCAGCGGCGACAAAAACCAGTACCTGGACATGACCAACGTGATGTTCTGCGAAACGCCTTGGCTGCTCAATACCACCGACCCGCTGCGCAACCAGGTAGCCGCACAATGGCCACAAGCCAACGGCAGCCTCGGCCGCCTGTATGCGATGGGCGTCGACGCCTACCGCCTGGCGCCGCGCCTGGGGCAACTCAAGGCACTGCCGGATACCCGTGTTGACGGTCTGTCGGGCAACCTGGGTATCAGCGCCAACCAGCGCGTTGATCGCCAGATGCCATGGGCCAAGTTTGTCGGTGGCGAGATCCAGCGCCTGCCGGACACTCCGCGCTGATGCCCGAGCGGTCCAGCGCACAAAGCGGCAAGGACGCCGAACTGCAAGCCCTGAAGTACCTGCAACAACAAGGTCTGCGCCTGTTGGCGCAGAACTGGTTATGTAAACGCGGTGAGCTTGATCTGGTCATGCTTGACGGCGATACAGTAGTATTCGTCGAAGTCCGCTACAGAAAACACGCACAATGGGGTGGCGCGCTCGCCAGTATCGACGGGCGCAAGCGTCAGAAGCTGATACTCGCCTCGCAGTTCTTCCTGCAAAAAGAGCATCGCTGGGCCGACGCCCCCTGCCGTTTCGATGTGGTTGCCATAGAAAGCACACCGTCTGGTCAGGCTGATCTGAACTGGCTCAAGAATGCCTTCGACAGCTGATTCGCCGGACATCTTCACCACACACTTTTGCTCTTTGCTTTGCGGGCTGCACATTCCTGTGCCATACAGCCGCGCTACTTAAGGTCACACAGATGGACATGCAATCCCGAATTCGCCAGCTTTTCCAGGCCAGTATCGACACCAAGCAACAGGCGATGGACGTACTTGCACCGCACATCGAGCAAGCCAGTCAGGTCATGGTCAACGCCTTGCTCAACGAGGGCAAAATGCTGTCGTGCGGCAACGGCGGTTCGGCTGGCGATGCCCAGCATTTCTCTTCCGAGTTGCTCAACCGCTTCGAGCGTGAGCGCCCGAGCTTGCCGGCCATTGCCTTGACCACCGATTCGTCGACGATCACCTCGATTGCCAACGACTACAGCTATAACGAAATCTTCTCCAAGCAGATTCGCGCCCTGGGCCAACCAGGTGACGTGCTGCTGGCGATTTCCACCAGCGGCAACTCGGCGAATATTATTCAGGCGATCCAGGCCGCACATGATCGCGAAATGATTGTCGTAGCATTGACCGGGCGCGATGGCGGCGGCATGGCCTCATTGCTGTTGCCTGAAGACGTGGAGATTCGCGTCCCGGCCAATGTCACCGCACGTATCCAGGAAGTCCACCTGCTGGCGATCCACTGCCTGTGCGATCTGATCGACAGCCAACTGTTTGGGAGTGAAGAATGACCGTTAACCGCCTCAGCCTTTTGGCCATCACCCTGTGCCTCGCTATCAGCGGCTGCAGCACGGCCATCACTGCAACACGCGACACCCCTATCCAGGATGACAAGGGCACCCGTACCTTCGGCAGCAAAATCGATGACTCGCTGATCGAAACCAAGGTTGAAGTCAACGTCGCCAAGGCCGCGACCGACCTGGGCAACGGTGCATCGCGCATCGTCGTGACCAGCTTCAACGGCGTTGTTTTGCTCGCCGGCCAGACACCACGCGCCGACCTCAAGGCCCAGGCCGAGCAAGCCGCCGCTGCCGTACAGCGCGTGAAGAAAGTGCATAACGAATTGCAGGTGATGGACCCGATCACCCTGCTGGCCATCAGCAATGACGCCCTGCTGACCACCAAGATCAAGGCTCAGATGCTCACCGATAATGCGATCCCTGGTTCGCGCATCAAGGTCGTGACCGACAATGGCATCGTCTACCTGATGGGTCTGCTGACCCAGGCCGAAGCCACGCGTGCAGCCAATCTGGTGCAAGGCGTGTCTGGCGTGCAGAAGATCGTGAAGGTGTTCGAATACATCGACTGATGTAATCACGCAGCCACAAAAAAGGGCGCCTTACACAGGCGCCCTTTTTTATCAGCGAATGTTTACTGGTACTGCGAGTACGGGTTGCCCTGGAACTGGTTGTTCTGCTGCGGTGCCTGTGCGCCGGGCTGGCCGTACTGCTGGCCAGGAATCGGGCCGAGGTTGACTTCTACACGACGGTTCTGGGCACGGCCATTGACGTCAGCGTTGCTGGCAATCGGGTTATCCGGGCCGGCACCGCGTGCGCTCAGGTTGGCACCGTTGACGCCCTGGGACGTCAGGTAGTTGGCCACGCTCTGCGCGCGACGCTGGGACAGGTCCATGTTCAACTGGCGGCTGCCCGTGCTGTCGGTATAACCAACGATCTGGATCGTGTTCTGGTTGAACTGCTTGAGCGAGTTGGCCAGGTTGTTCAGCGGCTGGTAGAAGCTGCTGGAGATCGCATCCGAGTTGGTCGCGAAGGTGATGTTGCCCGGCATGATCAGCTTGATCTGGTCGCCCTGGCGCTGAACTTCAACACCGGTATTGGCCATGCTTTCGCGCAGTTTCTTTTCCTGCTGGTCGGCGTAGTAGCCGTAACCGGCTGCGCCGGCACCTGCAACGACCGCACCGATCAATGCGCCCTTGCCACGGTTGTTATGGTCGATGGCTGCACCCGCCAGTGCACCGGCCAGGGCACCCAGGCCGCCGTACTTGGCGGTCTTGCTCATACCGCCGGATTCATTACTCGCCTGTCCCTGGCTGCTGCCGTCATAAGGGTTAGGGGATGCGCAGCCGGATAACAGGGCTACGACGGTAGCGACAACAAGCAGACGACGCGAAGTGAACATGAAGGAAGCTCCTACTTTTGCATTCTAAGGTGCAAAGGACATTGGCAATGGACCTGTGCCGAGTTTGGAACACGACAAACGGCAAAAATTCCGTCACTACAGAAACCGTAGCAGACACACGCTGAACCCGACCTGAGTTTTTTGCTACAACGCTTGCCTGTTATAGAACAGCTTCTGTCCGGCAATTATTCCTTCACGCCCGTACAAATGGGTTCTCACGCATTTCATCGCCCAATCGGGTATCCGGGCCGTGACCGGTCACCACGGTCGCGCCCTCATCCAGCGTGTATAACCGCTGCTTGATCGAACGCACGATGGTCGCCTGATCTCCACCCCACAAATCCGTACGCCCGATACCGCGGCGAAACAGCGTGTCGCCAGCAATCAGCAGCTTGGCATCGGCAAACCAGAAGCTCATCGACCCCGGCGTGTGGCCTGGTGTGTGCAATGCCACGCCACATCCGCAGGCCAATTCCTCATCATGTTCCAGCCAGCGGTCTGGCGAAGGCACCGGGGTATAGGGCACACGAAACATCTGGCATTGCATTTCCAGATTGTCCCAGAGGAATTGATCCTCTTTGTGCAGGTGCAGCGTGGCGCCGGTCTTCTCCTTCAACTGGCCGGACGCCAGAAAATGATCCAGATGGGCATGAGTGTGGATGATGCTGACCACCTTGAGGCCTAGAGCATCGAGCCGCGCCAGGATCAGCTCATGGTTGCCGCCAGGGTCGACCACGACGGCCTTTTTGCTGATGGGGTCGCCGATGATGGTGCAGTTGCACTGCAAGGGGCCGACGGGGAAGGTTTCGCGGATAAAGGTCGGCTGGGCGGTTTCCATTCAGGGGTCCTGTCGTGCAAATGAAATGTCGTTTCCGGGCGAATACCGCCAGAATAATTGCACTATTAAAACAGACTGGGACATCCCTAGCCGATCAACCTCAGCTCCTGCGCCCGTGCCACCGCCTGAGTGCGCCGCTCGACGCCCAGCTTGCTGTTGATGTGGCTGGCGTGGGTCTTCACCGTATGCAGGGAGATGAACAGCCGATTGCTGATCTCCTGATTGGAACAGCCCTGAGCGATCAGTTGCAGCACGGCCAGCTCCCGTGCACTCAAGGTTTCGTGGGTCGACACCGCCTCCACCACCAAGGCGGCAGGTAACAGCGCCAGCAGGCTCTCGTTCAAAAGGCCATGGGGATCTTTGGCGAGTTGCTCGCGCATCCAGTCCGGGTGGTTTTCCAGCAGACGCTGGAAGGGTTGCAGCGCGCCACCGCCACCCGCCTCCAGCGCCTGGGCCAGCACCGGACGCGCCTTGGCCTCCTCACTGTTCTCCAGCAGCAACTGCGCCTGCTGGGTCAGCGCCATGAGGGCGATCATCTGTCGCCCACTGTGATGCGCCTGCTGCGCCAGTTCATCAAGGCGTTGCAGCGCCGCAGCCGATTGGTGGCGCGTGGCATCCAGTGCAGCCTGTTGCAACTCGATATGCTGCGGCAGGTGCGGGTGGAATTCCGGCGCGGCGGCGGCGTGTTCGCCGTTGTAGGTCTGCCCCAGGCGGGTCAGCCAGGCGTCGGCCAGGTCGGTACGGCCCTGGGCCAACCACAGCTCGCACTTGATCAGGGTAATCATCGCCAGATAGTAGATCGGCGGCACATCCCAGATATGCATCAAGCGCTCGGCCTCGGCAAGTTCGGCGAAGGCCTTGGCGAAGTCACCCCGGCGCCCCTCGAAATTGGCGATCACGCAATGACCGATCAACACACTGATATCGCGGCAAGCACGGGCCTCGGCGAGACCGGCGCGCAAGCGAGCGAGACCGGCTTCAGGCTGGAGCCGCACCAGCAGCAAAAAACCTTCGTAGAGCGACAACCGCGCACGCACCGCGTACAAGCGCTGCGGCGCCAGGCCATGCAGGCGCTGCAATCCCTGGCGCACTTCATCCAGGGAGCGCAGGATCTCGCCGCGCGCCTGCAACACCCGCGCACGGTCGTAATGGGCCAAGGCTTCGAACAAGGGGTTGCCGACGCGCTGCGCCAGTTCCAGGGATTCGCGATTCAAGCCACGTGCACGCCACAGGTCGGCATCGACAATGGCCAGGTTGGAGAGCGTCGACAGACACATCAACCGCTGGCCGTAACGCCGTTGCGGCAGACTTTCCAACGCCTCGCTGCAATAGCGCTGGGTCAACTCGCGATCGCCCCGGCCCCGGGCGATGATCCCGCTCAACGCCAGCCACTGGGCCAACATCGATTTTTGCGCGGTAGCCGAGGGCGCCGGCAGGAAGCGGCTGAGGTAGCTGGACAGTTCCTCGGCCGCATCCAACTGGCAGGCCAGGCCCAAGGCCCAGCTGTAGAGCACGATCAAACGCGGTGTGCTGATCAACAGGCTGTCGGGCAAGTCCATTTTCCAGCGCAGCAACATGCCGACATTCTGTTCGGCGAGCAGCTGTTCTTCGGACAGGTTCTGTACCAGGTTCGCCGCCACATCCAGATGACCGGCGCGCAACGCCTGCTCCACCGCCTCGTCGATCAACCCCTGGGCATTGAACCAGCGACAGGCGCGCAAGTGCAGGCTGGCCGCCGGCAACACGTTGCTGCTGGCGCGCCGTGTACGCAGCAGATCCGAAAACAGATGGTGATAACGATACCAATGCCCCTGTTCGTCCAGGGGCACGAGGAACACTTGGTGCGCCTGCAGGTAACGCAGGATTTCGGTGCTGTCGTGGGCTTCACGCACCGCATCGCAAAGTTCGCTGCAAAATCGGTCCTGAGGGGCGGTGTCGTACAAAAACGCCTGCACTTCGGTCGGCAGGCAGTCGATGACCTCTTCCAGCAGGTAATCGCGGATCAACCCTTCACCGCCGTGCAGGCTCTGTGGCAAGGCGCCGTCGCTGCCGGCCTCGGAGGCGGCCAGCAACCAGAAGCGCAGGCCGGCGACCCAGCCTTCGCTGCGGCGGATCAAATTGTCGAGCGCTTCACCGCGCAGGGAACTGCTGTGGCGATCCAGCACTGCCAGTGATTCGTCGTGCGTCAGGCGCAAATCCTGTTCGTGCAGTTCCAGCAGATGACGCGACAGCCGCAGCCGCGCCAGATGCCAGTCCGGACGCTGCCGGCTGGTGACCAGTACCACCAAGCCATCGGGTAAATGGTTGAGGAAAAACTGCAGGCAACGGTCGAGCACAGGCCCTTGGGCCAGATGGTAGTCATCCAGCACCAGCAACAGCGGCGCACGCATGGACAGGTGCGCAGCCAGCTCGTCGAGCAGGCCATCGAGCCATTCTTCAAAGGCAAAGGGCTGGTGACGCTGGCGCATTTTCAGCAGGCCCAGGGACTGGGCGCCGAGTTGCGGGAAGAATTGCTGCAGACCGTCGAGCAGGCGCTCGAGGAAACGCCCGGGATCGTTGTCCCGTGGACTCAGGCCCAGCCACAGGCTATGCCAATGGGTCGGCAGGCTCTGGCAGAACTCCACCGCCAGCGAACTCTTGCCGAACCCGGCCGGCGCGCTGACCAGCAACAATCGCCCGTCCAGCCCGGCACTCAGGCGTTCGCACAGGCGCGGCCGCAGCACATAGCCGTCAGGCAGCGGTGGCCTGTAGAAGCGACCTTCCAGGGTCGGGATTACCGCACTGGCAGGCCCTTGGATTCGGGACAGATCAGTCATCGCCGGGCTCTTGTAGAAGGCTGTTGTCGGCATTGCAGATGTCCGCAGACTAGCGGTAAAAGCGGCAGGGTTGTAGATCTTTGCAACATTTGCCTGAAAAAGAACTGCGACAAAAAATGTGAGAGGGGGCTTGCCCCCTCCCACATTGAGTTACGCGTGCAGCTTAGCGAACACCATCCTGGCGCAGGGCTGCCGGAGTGAAGTCGCTGGTGGTGGCGGTGAAGCCGAAGTCATACGCCTGCTTCTCTTCGTTCTTCATGCCCAGTGCCAGGTAGCGGCCGGACTGCAAGTCGTAGAGGGTCTCCAGGGCGTACCACGGCACTTGCTTGTCGTAGTAGTTCTCGGCATGGGCCTCCGCTACGCGCCACAGTTGGCCACGACCGTCGTAGTGGTCGATCACTGCCGCTTGCCAGGTGTCTTCATCGATGAAGAAGTCACGCTTGGCGTAGATGTGGCGTTGGCCTTCCTTCAAGGTGGCGACCACATGCCAGACACGGCGCAGCTCGTAGCGAGCCAGGTCCTGGTTGATGTGGCCAGCCTTGATGATGTCGGCGTACTTGAGCTTCGGATCGTCGATCTTGTAGCTGTTGGAGGCGATGTAGATTTCCTTCTTGCCCTCCAGCTTCCAGTCGTAGCGATCCGGTGCGCCGTTGTACATGTCGAGGTTGTCGGATGTACGCAGGCCATCGGCCGCAGTACCTGGGCCGTCATAAGACACTTGCGGCGCCCGGCGCACACGGCGCTGGCCGGCGTTGTAGACCCAAGCCGAACGCGGTTCCTTCACTTGGTCCAGGGTTTCGTGCACCAGCAGCACACCACCGGCCAGACGCGCCGGCGCGGTCACTTGCTGTTTGAAGTAGAACAGCACGTTGCCCGGGTTTTTCGGATCGTAATCCTTCATCTTGTCGCGGAACACGAACTGATCGCGGAAGTACACCAGGCTGTAGGAACCGTTGGTTTGCGGCGTGGCCTGGGTCACCAGGCGAGTCACGCTGCCGCCGCGATAGCGGGTGATGTGGTTCCAGATGACTTCAACGCCGCTTTTCGGAATCGGGAACGGGATAGCGGTCTCGAAGTTCTCCAGGCCGTTGCCGCCGGACACCAGGTTGGTGTTGGTGGCGTTCTTCTTGATGGCCGCAAACACATCAGCCGGCACGGTGGCACCGCGATGGGTCGGATAGACCGGCATCTTGAAGGTGTCCGGGTAGCGCTTGAACATCGCGTACTGACCCGGCGCCAGCTTGTCCTTGTACTGCTCGACGTTCGCCGCCGTGATGGTGAACTGTGGTTGTTCGCTGGCATAGGGGTTGGCCAGGAAACCACGGGCGTCAACGGCGCCGGCGTTGGTGGGCAGTGGCGACCATTTTGGAATGGTGCCTGCGGCGTTGCCGGCCATTTCGGCGCCCATCGGGGTCAGGGTCGTGCCCAGCTTGGCGGCTTCATCCGCCGGCACTGCCGCCATGACGTTGCTCGCCAGGATCGACAGCCCAAGCACACCCACGTGCAACAGATTTTTAGTTATTTTCATGCTCTGGTTCTTCCTAGAAATACATTCGCTTAGAAGTTGGCGCCGACACTGAGCGCGATGAAATCGCGGTCATCAACGGTGGAATACTTGCCGCCGAAGAAGTTGGTGTAGGCCAAGCTCGCGGTGTAGGTATTCTGGTATTCCGCATCCAACCCAAGGCTGACCGCCTTGCGACCTTCTTCAAAGTTGCCGCCAGGGCCAGGCGAATAACCACTGACGTCATGGGACCAGGCTACGTTGGGCTTGAGGTTCACACCGGCAAAGACGTCCGGGTACTCCCAGATAGCCCGGCCACGGTAGCCCCAGGAGTTGGCCGTGGTGAAACCGTCATTGTTGCAGTTGGTAGTCAAGTTGCTGCGGTCGGTGCCCGGGCCGGCACCGTTGAACGTACCGGTGTTAAGCGCCGTACACATTGGCCCGCGACCCGGACCAAATACCGGGTCGCGCCCGTAACGTGCCTTGTCACTGCTTTCCAGGCCGCCTACGTGAGTCAGCCCGATCTCACCGACCAGCGTCAGGCGGCTTGCGCCCATGACCTGGTCGAAGAAGTGCGTGAAGGTCGTCTGGATCTGGGTAATTTCCTTGCGGTTATACCCGTGCAAGTCCTGACCCTCGACGCCTTTGAGCGGAGAGGCATTGGCATAAGCAGCTAGAGGGGTTACACCTGCGTAAAGAATATCGGTGGTATTGAGCTGCACCGGCGCATTGGGCCGGTAACTGATCTCCCCGCTCCATGCGGTACCGGTAGGCAGCGTCGTGGAGAAGCTCAAACCATAAAGGCGAATATCTTCCGGGTACTCGATGAAGTATTTGGAATTACCTGCCACCGCGAGCGGTTGCAGGGTGGCCGGCAAACCTGCCCGAGCCGCCGCATAGATCGAAGGTGGAGCCCCAGTCGCGCTGAAGATCGGAGCACGGCTGTGGTAATTCATGAAGTAGGCGCCAAACTCTGTGTCCAGCGGCTCATAGTTGTAGTGGAACGCCACACCGAACTGGCCGCCGTCACGCGCCTCACGATCCTTGCTGCGCTGAACCAGCACGCCTTCCTCGTTGATGTTGACCCCGAATCGGTTCAACGCAGGCAAAGCACCTGCACCCGCCATCACTGAACGCTTGCTGAGCAACCGAAGGTTGTCATCGCACCCTTTGGAGATCACATCCGCCTGTGAGAAGAACGTTCCGCAGTTGTCGGTAACCGTCTGCTGCCAATCCAACTGATAGAAGGCTTCCGCCGACAAGTTATCGGTGAGCGTCTGTGATACGTAGAACATGTTGACCGGAATCAAGCCTTCCTTGATCTCAGCACCAGGACGGCGGAACGCAGCCACATCGATCGGGTTGATGGAGTTGACACCACCACCGATGAAGGTACTTTCACCCCAGCTCACTACTTGCTTGCCGAACCGCACAGACCCCGGCTCATCCGCGATCGAATAGTTGTGGTAAATGAATGCGTCGAGTATCTGCCCGCCGGAAGACCGTGCGCCTTCTTGGCGGCCTTTGTCGCTGATGTCCTTGAACTGACGGCTTTCATCCTTCAGTTCAAAGTCGTACCAATACTTGCCTCGCACGAACACACCGGTGTCGCCGTACTTCAGTTCCAGGTCATGGATGCCCTTGAAGATCTTCGAGAAGGTCTCCCCACGCTTGAAGTTCAAGTGACCGTCATCGGAGGTCTGCGACAACCCTTTGCCACCGTTGTTGACGCCGATCAGGTCGCGATTGGGTTTAGCTGTGCCCCAACTGGCCCCCACGGAAAGCGACGAGTCAAAACTCCCTTCGATTTCACCAATGTTGAAACTGACGCCGAATGCGGGCCCGGCGAGCGTAGAAGCGAGACTGACGGCCAGGGGCAGTCTTGCCCGGCGCCAGAACTGGTTTACTGAGGTCATCGACGCTACTCCATGTGCATTATTGTTATGGCAGTGAGTTTTTTCCTACAGATGCATGTAACGGCCGGAATACAACGATTCCAATGCCGCTCGGCAGCCGAGCCCCCATGGCCCGAAGCGGAACATCTGTGAAAACTCTGGGAGGGACTATAGCCAGCAGGGGGTAGTGCTTGATCCCTCTAAAGTGTGATTTGCATCACCGACCCGTCTGCCACGACCCTTTCGCCATGTCGGCGAAGGCCGACGCGGCAAGGATGGCTGATAATCGGAAAATCACAAGTAAAGGCGCGAGATAGAGCATTGCCGTGCCACAACGGCACGGCGAATCAGCTCACAGAGTGGACAGGAACGTACTGTTGTTGGCTTGCCATTCGATGATGTCGATACGGATACGTTTTTTGTCGAGTTTTCCTACACTCGTCTTGGGAATTTCAGTAACAACGGCAATCTGGCTCGGAATCGCCCACTTGCTCAGATGGCCCAGTTCCACGAACGGCTTGAGGTGTTCCTTGAGCTCGCGAGCGCCTATCACATGGCCATCACGCACCACCAGCAGGGCAAATGGGCGTTCGCCCCACTGCGGGTCGGCAATGCCCACCACCGCTACTTCGCGTACCGCCGGGTGACGGCTGACCAGGTCTTCGAGGGCCAGGGACGAGATCCATTCGCCGCCGGTCTTGATCACGTCCTTGATGCGGTCGCGAATGTCGATGACGCCAAACGCATCCAGGGTCGCCACGTCGCCGGTGTGCATCCAACCGCCGGCCCACAGCTCGGCGCCCTTCTGTGGTTCGTTGAAATAACCTTCGCTGAGCCACGGCGCACGCAACACCAGCTCGCCCTGGGACTCGCCATCGGCGGGCAGGAAGTTGCCGTCGCCGTCGATGATCGCCGCCTCCACCAACGGGCCAGGCACGCCGGCCTTGATGCGGTAAGTGGTGCGCTCATCCTCGGTGCCGGCCATCAGTTCTTCATTGAGGTGGGCGCAGGACACCAGCGGCCCGGTCTCAGACATCCCATAGGCCGCAGTCAACTGAATGCCACGGGCCTTGGACGCTTCGTACAACGAACGGTTAAGCGCACTGCCGCCGATGACGATTTTCCACCCTTCAAAATCCACACCCTGGGCGGCCTTGGCGTTGAGCACCATCTGCAGGATGGTCGGCACGCAGTGGGAGAAGGTGACCTTTTCCTTGCGCCACAGCTCCACCAGGTATTCCGGGTCGTAGCGACCTGGGTAGACCTGTTTCAGACCGAGCATAGTCGCCACATACGGCAGGCCCCAGGCGTGTACGTGGAACATCGGCGTAATCGGCATGTACACATCGTTGGTGCCCAGCAGGCGCACGCTGTCGACGCTGCCCATGATGGTCGCCACGCCCATGGTGTGCAGCACCAGTTGGCGATGGGTGAAGTACACGCCCTTGGGATTACCGGTGGTACCGGTGGTGTAGAAGGTGGTGGCGACGGAATTTTCGTCGAAGTCCTGGAAGTCGTACTTCGGACTGGCGGCGGCCAGCAGGCTTTCGTACTCGCCCACCAGGTTGGGCAGCTCGGCGGTCTTGGCCTCGCCATCGGTGAGCAACAGGGTCTTGTCTACGGTGGTGAGGTGCCCGGCAATCGCCTGGTAAAGCCCCACGAACTCACTGTTGACCAGCACGAAGCGGTCCTCGGCGTGGTTCATGGTGTACAGAATCTGTTCTGGCGACAGGCGCACGTTGATGGTGTGGATCACCGCACCGATCATCGGGATGGCGAACATGCATTCCAGGTAACGGTGGCTGTCCCAGTCCATTACCGCCACCGTGTCACCGGCCTTGACCCCGGCCTCGGTCAGTACATTGGCCAGGCGGGCGACGCGCTCGATCAGGGTCGGGTAGGTGTAGCGCAGTTGATCACGGTAGACGATTTCCCGGGTCTTTTCATAGCGGGTGCCGGACATCAACAGGCGTTTGATCAACAGTGGGTATTGGTACGCACCTTCGGCGGGCGGGATAACACGGGTCTGCAACATACGAATCCCTTTTCTGACTGCACGGTCTTGGCTTGAAGACCTGCACTTTAGAGACCTTATGTTTCAGCCAAATCAGCCAAAGGAATGATTTGCAGCCCCCAGTGAATGCTAGCTTTGCGCCAGCATCCAGCTTATTTCATGCTGGTGAAGGCCAGCTTGACCCCAATGGCGATCAGCACCGCGCCCATGGTGCGGTCAAACCAATGCCCCATCCGCGCAAACCCCGCACGCACGCGCTGCTGGCTGAACAACATCGCTACCAGGCAGAACCACAGCGCCGTCGCCACCGCCAGGTACACACCGTAACCGGCCTGGATCGCCAGCGGCGTGTGCGGGTTGATCACCACGGTGAACAACGACAGGAAGAACAGCGTGGCCTTGGGGTTCAAGCCGTTGGTCACAAAACCGGCAGTGAACGCCCCACGCGGGGTGCGTTCGCCCGCTTCGCGATGCAACTCACCTTCAACGGGTGGCTTGGCCGGTTGCGCGCGCAGGGCCTTGAAGCCGATGTACAGCAGGTAGGCCGCTGCCGCCCACTTGAGTGCGTTGAACAACACGATGGACTGGGACACGATCAAGCCGATCCCTAGCAACGAGTAACCCACGTGCAGGAAAATCGCCGAGCCCACGCCCAGTGCGGTCCAGGTGCCAGCGCGGCGGCCGTGGGTCACGCTTTCACGCACCACTACGGCGAAATCCGGGCCGGGACTGGCCACCGCCAACAAGTGAATCAGGGCTACGGTCAAGAACTCGGCGGCGTACATGCTCACTCCCATTAAGTAACGGATTATTTCATCTGATAGGCTCGGCAGATTACGCCTTCGAACCCTGTCGCAAAAGGTACAGTTGATGACGAACAATCGCCGCGCCGTCTTCCTTGATCACCCGTCCCTGGACCTGGGGGACCTTGACCTCAGTGAACTGCGCAACAGCTTCAGCGAGTTGCAGTTGTTTACGGACACCACACCGCAGAACGTGGTTGAACGCGTGCAAGGCGCCCACGTGGTGATCAGTAACAAAATCGCCCTCAACACCGCAACCCTGGCGGCCTGCCCGGAGCTCAAGCTGATTCTGGTGTCGGCCACCGGCACCAACAACGTCGACCTCGACGCCGCCCGCGCCCACGGCATCACCGTGAGCAACTGCCAGGGCTACGGCACGCCGTCGGTGGCCCAGCACACGATCATGCTGCTGCTCAACCTGGCGACGCGCTTGAAGGATTATCAACGGGACGTCAGCGCCGGCCAGTGGCAGCAGGCCAAGCAGTTCTGCCTGCTGGACCACCCGATTGTCGAGCTGGAAGGCAAGACCCTGGGCCTGCTCGGCCACGGTGAACTGGGCGGCGCGGTGGCGCGCCTGGCCGAAGCCTTCGGCATGCGTGTGCTGCTCGGTGCGATTCCGGGACGCCCTGCCCGCGCCGACCGCGTGCCATTGGATGAACTGCTGGCGCAGGTCGACGCGCTCACCCTGCACTGCCCGCTCAACGAACACACCCGCGACTTTATCGGCGCCCGCGAACTGGCGTTGCTCAAGCCCGGCGCGTTTGTGGTCAACACCGCGCGCGGCGGTTTGATCAACGAACAGGCCCTGGCCGATGCGTTGCGTAGCGGCCACTTGGGTGGCGCGGCTACCGATGTGCTGAGCGTGGAACCGCCGGTGAATGGCAACCCACTGCTCGCCGGCGATATCCCGCGGCTGATCGTCACCCCGCACAACGCCTGGGGCAGTCGCGAAGCGCGGCAACGCATCGTCGGCCAACTGGCGGAAAACGCCCGGGGCTTTTTCAGCGGCGCCCCGCTGCGCGTCGTCAGTTGATAAACTGCGCCCCTTTTCAAGGAGCAGACCATGGATCCGCGCAGTGAAGTACTGCTTCGCCAGGCCGAACTTTTTCAAGGCAACCTGCTGTTGGTGGGCTTGCCCGCCGACGACCTGCTCGGTCGCCTGCCCAACGCCCACGGCTGGAGCTGGCATGCCGGCGACCAGGCGGCGCTCGATGCACGTTTTGCCGAGCGCAGCCAGTTCGGTGTGAATGTGCCCGAGCGGGCGTTCGATGCGGCGGTGATCTTCCTGCCCAAATCCAAGGACCTGACCGACTACCTGCTCAACGCCGTGGCTGCACGCCTGCCCGGCGCCGAGCTGTTCCTGGTTGGCGAGAAAAAGGCCGGTATCGAAAGCGCGGCCAAGCAGATGATCCCCTTTGGCAAGCCGCGCAAGCTCGACAACGCACGGCATTGCCAGCTGTGGCAGGTCACCGTGGCCAATGCGCCGCAAGCGGTAGAACTGGAAAGCCTGGCGCAGGTCTTCGAGGTGCCATTGGCCGAAGGCCCGCTGAAGGTGGTGAGCTTGCCTGGGGTGTTCAGCCACGGTCGCCTGGATCGCGGCACCGAGCTGTTGCTGGAGCACCTGGACAAACTGCCGAGTGGGCATCTGCTGGATTTTGGCTGCGGTGCCGGTGTACTGGGGGCTGCGGTCAAACGTCGCTACCCGCATAACAGCGTGACGATGCTGGACGTGGACGCCTTTGCCGCTGCCAGCAGCCGCCTGACCCTGGCTGCCAACGGTCTGGAAGCCGAAGTATTGACCGGTGACGGTATCGACGCGGCGCCGATGGGTTTGAACGCGATTCTGAGCAACCCGCCGTTCCATGTCGGGGTGCATACCGATTATTTCGCCACCGAGAACCTGCTGCGAAAAGCGGCGAAACACCTGGCAAAAGGTGGCGAACTTCGTCTAGTCGCCAACAGCTTCCTGAAGTACCAGCCGCTGATCGAAGAGCACCTGGGCGTGTGTGCAGTGAAGGCTGAAGGCAACGGTTTTCGCATCTACCGTGCCAAGCGCGGCTGACGGCCGTTTGAAAAAGAAGGCTTGCCGAATGGATTTTGCCTAGGCAGAATCCGCTCCGTCCTAGGGGAGTAGTCTCCCACGAGCGCCACGCTCGTCCGGCATACGTCAACATACTTGGTCAGCAGACCATGGCGTATGCGACCCAGGAGTCCGCACAGACGGACCGGGGTTTGACAAGACCTATGACACGCACACCTTACCCGGGGCGGGAAGGCTGTACGTGTCATAGCCGTGTCGACCCGCCCCTGGAAACCTACCTGATGCTGGATTCATTGCTCGTTCCTACCGCAATCGTTGCCTTGGCCGAAATCGGCGACAAGACGCAACTGCTCGCGCTCATCCTTGCCGCACGTTTTCGCAAACCCTGGCCGATCATCGCCGGCATCGTGGCTGCGACCCTGGCCAACCATGCGGCCGCCGGTGCGGTGGGCGCATGGTTCGGAAGTTTCTTCTCGGACGCAGTGCTGCACTGGATTCTTGCGGCAAGCTTCTGCGCCACGGCGCTGTGGACCCTGGTGCCGGACAAACTCGACGATGACGAAGCCAGCACCACACGCAAGTTCGGGCCGTTCCTGACCACGCTGATCGCGTTCTTCCTCGCGGAAATCGGTGACAAGACGCAAATCGCCACGGTGATGCTGGCGGCGCAGTACCCGGAGTTGTGGCTGGTGATTATCGGCACCACCTTGGGCATGCTGATTGCCAACGTGCCGGTGGTATTGGCGGGGAATTTCGCGGCGGAGAAACTGCCGTTGACGTTGATTCGTCGGTTGGCGGCGACGGCGTTTTTCATTCTGGCCATTGTCGCCGTGTACAAAGCCATGCAAAGCAGCGGCTGGATCTAAAGGGGCCCTGTGGGAGGGGGCTTGCCCCCGATGGCGGAGTGTCAGTAGGCATCTAATGGGCTGACCCAGCGCATCGGGGGCAAGCCCCCTCCTACACTTAGATCTTCACAACGTCAGGACTTTTTGGCCTGCTGGTAAAGCGGCATCACCTTCGGAATCGCCGCCTGCAACGAGGCGATTCGGCTGTCGGAGGCCGGGTGAGTACTCATGAACTCCGGCGGTGCACCTTCCGACGCCTTGGCCATCTTGTTCCACAGCGTAATGGCCGCGTTCGGGTTGTAGCCGGCACGGGCCGACAGTTCCAGGCCGATCAGGTCCGCTTCGTTTTCATTGCTGCGGCTGTTGGGCAAGGTCATGCCATAGTTGGCCACGGTATCAGCCAGCGCCAGGCTGTCCTGGCCGAGGCCGAACAACGCGCCGGCACCCTGCTTGGCCATCTCGATCCCGTAGGCCTTGGACATGGCTTCGCGCCCATGCTCACGCAAGGCGTGGGCAATTTCATGGCCCATCACCGCAGCCAGCTCGTCATCGGTCAGCTTGAGATTGTCGATCAACGCGCTGTACACGAAGATCTTGCCGCCAGGCCCGCAGTTGGCGTTCATCTCGTCGCTCTTGATCAGGTTCACTTCCCACTTCCACTGCGCCGCATCCGCACGGAACGTCGGCGCCTGGGCGATCAAGCGGTTGGCAATGGCCTGCACGCGCTTGGCGTTGGCGCTGGTCTTGTCCACCAGGCCCTTGCCACTGGCTTCACCCAACGTCTGCTGGTAGGACTGCGCATACATCTGGTCGACTTCCTGACTCGACAGCATGCTGAACATGTACTGCTTGCGCTCTACCCCAACGGCGCCGCCGCTGGTGGTGTTGACCGACTGACACCCAGCCAGCAGCATCGCCGCAACCAACCCGCTTATCACCAATGACTTCTTCATCAACACTCTCCCTGAAAACACGCCCTTAAAACATGGCGCGTATCGTAGGCGCACATTTGTATCGACGCCAGATACACCAGACGTGTAACCACTCAATTTCAGATACATCCCACCTGCCCCAACAACGGCGGCGGGCATTCCATTCGCGACATACCGAACAATTTTGCAGAACAACCCCTAATGCCCCGCGCGCCGGTGGCCGATACAAAAAGGCGGACTCTCTCCCCTGCGCCCGGAGCTTTCATGAAATTCAAGTCGATTCAATTTTCTGTCGCGGCACTGGCCGGGGCCATTGTCCTGAGCGTAGTGGCGGTGTTGGTGCTCTACGCCTTGTTTGCCGGCGCACGCACCCAGGAAATGGTGCAGGAGCGCACCCAAGTGCAGTTCGAACAGATTATCGAACAGCGCCTCACCGCCCTGGCGCAAACCCAGGCCACCTTGATCCAGCGCGAACTGGAAGCGCCACTGGTGACCGCCAAGAGCCTGGCCACTGCCAACGCCCTGCTCGGCATGAAAGACGCGAAGGGTGAACCCGCCCTGCAGCTCGGCCGCGAGCAACTGATCAACCTGCTGCACGAAACCGTGGTGCGCAACCCCAAAATCCTCGGTGCCTATATCGGCTGGGAACCCAACGCCATCGATCACAACGACGCGGCCTACGTGAACAGCCCGATTGTCGGCATGGGCGCCGACGGACGTTTCCTGCCGTGGTGGTACCGCAACGCAGATGGCAGCCTGGGCCTGGATAAGCTGGCGGACGTGGCCGACCAGAAAATCCTCTCTACGGGCGTGCGCGCCAGCGAGTACTACCTGTGCTCCAAGGAAAGCAAAAAGGCCTGCGCCATCGATCCGGCCCCTTACAAGGTGGGCAACGCGATGGTGATGCTGGCGTCGTTTATCGAGCCGATCATGATCGACGGCACGTTCCAGGGCATCGTCGGTGCCGACCTGTCGGTGAACTTCATCCAGGACATGCTCACCAGCGCCGACCAGAAACTCTACAACGGTGCCGGTGAACTGGCGCTGATCTCCAGCAACGGGCGTTTGGTGGCTTATACCAAGGACCCCAGCAAGCTCGGCGAAAAGGCCAGCGACCTGCTCGATGGCAACGAACTGACCAACCTGGGCCAACTGAAAATCGGCGAAGTGCGCTACGACATCGACAAGGAACACGGGCATATCGAGTTGTTCCTGCCGTTCAACATCGGCCAGACCGATGCACGCTGGACCCTGATGATGCAGCTGCCTTTGAGTGCGGTAATGGCGGACTCGCAGAAACTGCAAAGTGACCTGGAAACCCAGCGCAAGACCGACATCTTCGGCATGACCATCGCCGGCCTGCTGATCGCCGGTATCGGCCTGCTGGTGATCTGGCTGGTGGGCCACGGCATCGCCCGGCCACTCAAGCAAATGGTCGCGATGCTCAATGACATCGCCCAGGGCGAAGGTGACCTGACACGACGCCTGACCAGTGATCGCGCCGACGAACTGGGCGCGATTGCCAACGGCTTCAACACCTTCCTGATCAAGCTGCAAGGCATGATCACCCAGGTGGTGAGTTCGGTGCAGAAGGTCAGCGACTCGTCGGAGCACACCGCTGATATCGCGATCCGTACCAACCAGGGTGTACATAAACAGATGGTGGAGATCGACCAGGTCGCCACCGCCGTGCATGAGATGACCGCCACTGCGCAAGACGTTGCACGCAACGCCACCCAAGCCGCACAGGCCGCCAGCCATGCCGACCAGGCCGCGAGCCAGGGCATGCGCATCGTGCGTGACACCTCCACCTCCATCGGCGCGCTCGCCGAGGAAATCGGCAAGGCCGTCGGTGTGGTGCAAACCCTGGCCAAGGACAGCGAGAACATCAACGCTATCCTCACGGCAATTCGCGGGATTGCCGAACAGACCAACCTGCTGGCGCTCAACGCCGCCATCGAAGCTGCGCGGGCCGGCGAGCAAGGCCGTGGTTTTGCCGTGGTTGCCGACGAAGTGCGCAACCTGGCGCAGAAAACCCAGAAGGCCACCGAAGAAATCCAGACCATGATCCAGCAACTGCAACAAGGCACGCGGGATGTGGTGCGGGTGATGGAGGACAGCCAGAACCGCACCGATGAAAGCGTGCAACACGCGGCCAAGGCGGCCGAAGCGCTGGAAACCATCACCCAGGCAGTCTCGGTGATCAACGACATGAACACCCAGATCGCCAGTGCCGCCGAGGAACAGAGCGCGGTGGCCGAGGACATCAATCGCAACGTGATCAATATCGGCCAGGTGGCCAATGAAGTGGCGGGCGGCGCGGATGAATCCAGCGCGGCCAGTGCGGACTTGACCAAGTTGGCCGAGCAGCAGCGCCGATTGATCAATCAGTTCAAAGTTTAAAGAGCTGCGGCGTTCATCAGGCCGCCTTCGCGAGCAAGCCCGCTCCCACATTTTGATCTGTGAATGCCTTCAAAATGTGGGAGCGGGCTTGCTCGCGAAGAGGCCAGAACAGACAACAGAGAGATTCAAGCCGGGGTCAGGCACTCCGGCCCATTGAGCTTGGGATCATTGACCATGTTGGCCAGGACCCGCTCGCGCAACGCGGTCGGCTCACTGGCCAGCAGGCCTTGCAACACATGCAACGGCGTCTCGGGGTCGAGCCAGGCTGCCTGCCCGGCCTCATCCAGAATCAATGGCCGACGCTGGGCCTGCGCGGCCTGGGTCACTACCGCCGTGCTCAGCCACACCTGTTCCTGCACCGGGTAGGCTTCCCAGATCGCGGCAAAAAACACCGTGGAGCCCTCCCCCGGTGTCAGCCAATACGGACGTTTGCGTTGCGTGCCACGCCATTCGTAGAACCCATTGGCCGGTAACAGGCAACGGCGCTGGCGGAATGCTTCACGGAACATCGGCTGTTCGGCCAGGGTTTCGGCACGGGCGTGAGCGGGGGTGCGGGAAAGATCGGTCAACCAGGGCGGGGTGAGGCCCCAGCGGGCGCGGGCCAAAGTGCGCTGGCCGTCGGCGGCGCGCTGGATCAGCACCGAATCATTCGGGGAGATGTTCCACTGGGCCTGCTGGTCGGCCGGAAAGCCCGGCAGGGCAGCAAAAGCGGGGGTCCAGCGAAACAGGGCATAACGTCCACACATGGGGCAACACGACTCTTGGGTAAACCGACCGACAGCCTAACAGACCAGCACGTCGGGGAAGCTGTCAGGTTCATCGCCGGGCAGCGGTTGTGCACCGATATAGGCAGTGATCAGCTCGCGGGCGTCCATGGCCCGGTCATTGTCCACTTCCAGGCCCAGCAGGCCGAAGATCGGCAACTCGCCGGTGCCACCGAGCAAATGACGGCCCACCAAGTGCGCCTCGATACCCTCGCTGGCGAGCATCTGTTGCAGCAACTCGCCTTCCATCAGGTTTTCCGGTTCGTAGATTCGCAGCATCGGCGTACCCGTTATTCGTTTTCGCTCCGGGTTTCGAGCATCCACTCTTCCCCATGCACCTGCAGGTCGAAAATGATCGGCCTGCAACACACCTGGCAGTCTTCTATATAGGTCTGGTCACCGCCAGACAAATCCACCGTTGTTTCGACCGCTTCACCACAATAAGGACAATCGTACGTCGCGTTTTCCAGCATCGCAGCCTCCAAGGTGACTTGTGCGTATAATCGCCGGTCTATTTACAGGGCCATTTTCGGCTGAGGCCATTACTCAGTCCGCCCCCTGGTACTTCCTTTACTTACCCTAGCCGTTTCTAACAAGAGAGCATGATGGGCGAATTCGATACCATCCGACCTTACAACGACAGCGAAGTCCCGGCAGTGCTGGCACGTCTGTTCAGTGACAAGGCCTTTCTGGACATCCTGACCCACTTCCGCTTCCCGCGCTTTGCCGGCGCCCTGGGCTGGCTGCTAAAGCCGATGATCGCCCGCAAACTACGCCGTGAATTCGCCGGCGTCACCACCGTGGCCACGCTGCAGGATAAAGTCGAGTACTACGTCGACCACACCATTGACCGGGCGACCGACGGCGTGACCTACACCGGGGTCGAACAGCTCAAGTCCGGCACCGCCTACCTGTTCCTGGCCAACCACCGCGATATCGTGATGGACCCGGCCTTCGTCAACTATGCGGTGTACCACGCCGGCCTGCCGACACCACGCATCGCCATTGGCGACAACCTGCTGCAAAAGCCGTTTGTCAGCGACCTGATGCGCCTGAACAAGAGTTTCATCGTGCACCGCTCGATCACCGGGCGCAAAGAGAAGATGGCGGCGTATCAGCTGCTGTCGGCCTACATCAACCATTCGATCCGCAACGACGGTGCGTCGATCTGGATCGCCCAGGCCGAAGGGCGCGCCAAGGATGGGGATGACCGCACCGAGTCGGCAATCCTCAAGATGTTTCACGTCAGCCGCAAGGACGAGCCGTTCGCCGAGGTGATCCAGTCGCTGAACCTGACGCCGGTGTCCATCAGCTACGAATACGACCCGTGTGATTCAGCCAAGGCCCGTGAGCTGTACATCCGCGCGACCACCGGCACCTACGTCAAGGCGCAGGGCGAAGACGATGTGAGCATTGCCCTGGGCATCACCGGTTACAAGGGACGCGTGCACATTAACTTCGCGCCGCCGATTACCGAGCGTTTCGAAGACACCAAGTTGCTGGCCGCAGAAATGGACCGGCAGATTCTGGGGGGTTACCGGTTGTTCCCGGTGCATTACCTGGCCTACGCCCAGTGGAGCGACGCCGACCCGCAATTGCAGGTGCCGACGGCGGCCGAAGTGTTCCCGGCCGATGAACTGGCCAAGGCGAAGGCGGAGTGGGAGCGGCGTTTGAGTGAATGCCCGGTGGAGCACCGGCCATTCCTGGTGGTGCAATATGCGACGCCGGTGCGTAATCAGTATCGGGTCAAGGCCGGCATCCCTCTGTAAAACACCGATCCAAATGTGGGAGGGGCGGTGCGACGATTCGACTTGCCCCCGATGACAGAGCTTCAGTCGACATCCGATTGACTGATACACCGCTATCGGGGGCAAGCCCCCTCCCACATTTGTTTTGTGGTGTTCTTAAAGGCGGGTGCTGAGCCAGGAGATGGTCAGCGCCACGCCCAGACAGGCAAACCCGATGCGGTAAGCCAGACGATGCGCCCGTTCGGTGCGCACATCCAGAAACAACATCGGTTGGTCGATCGCGCGATCTTCGCTTTGCGCGGTCAGGTCGGCCATTGCGCGCTGTTCGCGCAAGCGGGTAATGAACAGCAGCGCCGCACCCGGGCAGGCCACCGCCAAAGCAACAACATTGATCACTAGTGCGGGCAGCGCCATCGCAGACCTCGGTAGAACAGTATTTTGGTATCGGTTCAGATACAAACCTGAACGATAGTGGCCTCCGGCGCCTGAAATGCTCCCTCCCCCATTGACGGCTAATGTATCCAGTAATTTACGGCGTCACCTGAACGTCACCTTAACAAGCCACTCTGTTGCCCTTCGACGCTTTAGGAGCTTGTCATGCTGCACGCGAACAACCAGGATCGGCTGTACCTGATCGCCCAGAGCGATGAGCAGGAAGCGCTGATCGGCGGCCTGGCCTTCAACGTCCAGGACCGCCACTGGCTGGTGTATTGCGCCCTTGGCGGACACCAGCATGCCGACCTGCCGGAGGCCGATCTGTTGACTGGCGTGAGCCTGCTGGATTTCTGTATCGACATGGCTGCCTGAAACGGAAGACGAAAAAAAACCGGGCTCATCACTGAGCCCGGTTTTTTGTAGAGAATCGGTTATTGCGCGCTGAGCAACGAACCGATGCTTGGGTCCTTGAACAGACGGGTCAGGGCGTCACTGAGGACATCGCTGACCAGCTTGGTGTTGGTTTCCTGGTTCGGCGCCATGCCGAAGCGCTGGTTCAGGGAAGCACCGTAGCGGCCGCTGTAGCGACGGGTGCCGGCGCTGACATCGGACTTGAAGGTCGCGCCGATGGACGCTTCGGTCACGTACAGGCCGTCTTTAGGCGACTGGTACTTCAATTCGGCCAGGGTGATCGTCAACTGCGGAGCGCCCGGCGCGTTGGCGCTCGGGGTGAAACCCAACAGGCGCACGGCCGCTTCGGCCTGGGCCTGCAGCTTGGGCAGTACGTCTTGCGCATTCACCGAGACCAGGGCGGTTTCCGGATACAGGCCGCCGCGCGAACCGAGCGTAGGCGACGGACGACCATCCACCACACGCACCGACACCGGCTGGCCGTGGCCCACTGGCGCCAGTTGCGTGGTGATTTTCGGTTCCGGGGTCAGTTGTTGCGGGCTGTTGGCGCAGCCAACCAGGGTCAAACTGGTCACAGTGATCAAACCGAACAACAGGCGTTGCAACATGCTCTTCTCTCCAGAAATCAGGTACCGACAGGCCGGCAGTATAGCGGGGCGCCACTGCCGGGAACTAGCATCAGTTACAACCTGAGACCCCTTGCCTGGAACGCGGTTCGATGTCACTGAGATGTCACACCCGTTACACAGGCTCGTCATCCCGGGCAGGCATGCTTGGCCTCAATCTCAGGAGGTTGATCGCCATGCATTTTCTCTGGTCGTTGTTCACGCGCAAACCCGCCCTTCGCCAGTTCGCCCTGCTCGATGTGCAAGGTCGCTGCCAGGCCTTCAAAGAGTGCTGCCAGCCTCCCGTCGGCGATGGCTGGGTGGAAATCGAGGAAATCCGCCTGAGCTGGATGCACCACCCGCTGCCGGCCAGCGCCCGTGTCAGCCCGCGTGCAGCGCAGTCGCCCCGTCACCAACCGTTGGCCGCCTGACCGAACACCTAATAAAAGTCATAAAACACGCCCATTTCCCTGGCGTTCTTCGCTACAATCTCCCCCCGATTATAAGGACGTCTCCTGATCGGGCCTCGCAGCATCGTTAATGCCTCGGCATTAACCCCCAAATCGCCCACAGAGAGCCGCCCACACAGATCGAGTGAAGCTGGCGTGCTTGCTGTCTTGGTTGCAAACCACCCGCCTTTACCGAATCTGCCAGAGCTGCCATTGCGCTCGGCCACTTGAGTTGTTTGCCCGTTTTGCCGCGTGTCGGCTAGGGGCCAGGTGCCAGGCTGGGGCAGCCCTTTTTTGAGGTTCACGTCTTCAAAAGAGCGTGAAAAAACGGGTTTTCACAACTTCACAAGAGTGTGGCGAGCAAATGAATAGTTTGGCGTTTGTACAAGCACCATCAGCGTCTGGAACAGCCCAACCACACAGGACCGAGCACGCCTTAAAAACCGGAGCTTGAGCCTGTCCGCTACGGATTGGTTGCACGAATCGCACGCTTTGACCATAAGTCGAATTGCCACAGGTGCCCATGAATGCGTTCATAGGCAGATTAGCCCGGCAGGAAGCGTGCGCTGAACATGCAAAGAATTGCGAATCGGACATGGCGATCCTGGCCATGGGTAACCTGGGGCAACACGTGAATCGCCCCGTCACTCCTGGCAGCCATGCCGTCAATTTGGTGCTGCAGATTTTGGAGACGCGTTAAATGGCGCATAACGAAGCAGTCGATGTAGTACTGGTAGGGGCCGGCATCATGAGTGCCACCCTGGCCGTACTGCTCAAAGAGCTCGACCCCGGCCTGAAGCTGGAAGTCGTTGAGCTGATGGACTCGGGTGCCGCGGAAAGTTCCAACCCGTGGAACAACGCCGGTACCGGCCACGCCGGGCTGTGTGAGCTGAACTACACGCCGCAGGCCGCCGATGGCTCCATCGACATCAAGAAAGCCGTGCACATCAACACCCAGTTCGAGGTGTCGAAGCAGTTCTGGGCGTACCTGACCAAAAAGGGCACCTTCGGCTCGTCCAAGTCCTTTATCAGCCCGGTGCCGCACCTGAGCTTCGTGCAGGGCGAAAAAGGCGTGTCCTTCCTCAAGAAGCGCTTTGAAAGCCTCAGCCAGCACCATGCGTTCTCGGACATGCACTACACCGAAGACCGCAGTGAGATGGCCGAGTGGATGCCGCTGATGATGCCGGGCCGTCCGCTCGACGAAAAAATCGCGGCCACCCGTGTGATGAACGGCACGGACGTGAACTTCGGCGCCCTGACCAACCAACTGCTCAGCCACCTGACCAGCTCGGCAGACGCCCAGGTCAAGTACAGCAAGCGTGTCACCGGCCTCAAGCGCAACGGCGCCGGCTGGACCGTGAGCATCAAGGACGTCAACAGCGGCAACAGCCGTGAAGTCGATGCCAAGTTCGTCTTCCTCGGCGCCGGCGGCGCGGCCCTGCCGCTGCTGCAGGCCTCGGGCATCGAAGAAAGCAAAGGCTTTGGCGGCTTCCCGGTCAGCGGCCAGTGGCTGCGTTGCGACAACCCGGAAGTGGTCAAGCATCACCAGGCCAAGGTCTACAGCCAGGCCGCCGTGGGTTCGCCACCGATGTCCGTGCCGCACCTGGACACCCGCGTGGTCGATGGCAAGAAGTCCCTGTTGTTCGGGCCTTACGCCGGTTTCACCACCAAGTTCCTCAAGCACGGCTCGTTCCTCGACTTGCCGCTGTCGGTTCGCGCCGGCAACATCGGCCCGATGCTGGCCGTGGCCCGCGACAACATGGACCTGACCAAGTACCTGGTCAGCGAAGTGATGCAGTCCATGGAACAGCGCCTGGAATCCCTGCGCCGCTTCTACCCTGAGGCGAAAGCCGAAGACTGGCGCCTGGAAGTGGCCGGCCAACGGGTGCAGATCATCAAGAAAGACCCGAAAAAAGGCGGCGTGCTGCAATTCGGCACCGAACTGGTCGCGGCCAAAGACGGCTCGCTCGCGGCGCTGCTGGGCGCGTCCCCGGGTGCTTCGGTGACCGTTTCGATCATGCTGGAACTGATCGAGAAGTGCTTCCCGGAAAAAGCCGCCGGTGAGTGGGCTGCCAAGTTGCACGAGATCTTCCCGGCCCGTGAAAAGGTCCTGGAAACGGATGCCGAGTTGTATCGCAAGATCAACGCGCAGAACAACATCAGCCTGGAACTGGTTGAACCTGCCGCCGAGACCGAAAGCTACGCTTGAGGCGCCATGAAAAACGCCCCGCTCTCAACCGGAGGACGGGGCGTTTTTTTGTGTCTCGGATAATCAGCCGCGAGCTTTTTCCATCAGTTCGATGTACTCGTCCGCGTTGCGCTGGTCCTTGATCAGATCGACGAAGGTCTGGCCATGCTCATCCTTGCCGTCGAGGTCCAGGCCGGCTTCCTTGAAGAAGCCCAGGAACCGCTCGAAATCGTCGATACGCAGGCCACGGTAGGCCTTGATCAGCTTGTGCAGGGACGGGGAAGTCGCGTCGACCGGCTCGAAGTCCAGGAACAACTTGATTTGATCGTCGCCGATCTCGTCACCAATCACCTGTTTCTTATCTTTACGCATTACCGACTCCAGCCTGCAGACATTTACACGGGGTTTGAAGTCTACCTGTGCGACGCAGGCTTCGAAAGCGCTGGAGATTCAATGCGGGAGGGGGCTTGCCCCCGATGGCGGAGTGTCAGGCGACATCAAATTGACCGACCCACCGTAACCGGGAGCAAGCCCCCTCCCACATTATCTTTTCAGTGTTCTTGCTATTGGGTACGCACCGCACCAGTGTGCAAATCCGCCCAGATATGCCCGTTGGCATAACTGAGGAACTGCACATACACCGTGTCATTGCGCAACAGGTCAACAATCACACGGTATTGGGCCACCGGGTAGGACAAGGTCAAAGTCTTGCTCTTGTCATCGTAGGCCGGCTTTTTCAAGCTTTTGCTTTCGGCGTCGAAATTGAGCACCACCTGGGCAATGGTCGCGCCTTTGTTCAGCGACTTGCCCTTCAGGCGAATCATCAACGGCGCAGTCACCGGGATCGGTTGTTGGTTGGACTGGCGCTGGTTGCCTACCACCACCGCGTACTCGGTGACTTGCAGCAACTGCTGCTGGTCCGGCGCTTCAGCGCGCAGAGTCAGGTCGTCCGAAGGCAGGAATTGGCTGTGCATCGGCGCAGGCGCGGCGGCCAGCGGCAAACTGACGATCAGCGCCAGGGCGGCGCAGGTGCGTATCAACAGGCTCATGAAAGGCTCCAGACGCAGGGCCAGGCACTCTAGCATGCCGGCCCTGCACCTCAAGCGCGTTTACATGCCTTTGACGGCGAAAATCCCATTGGCGTTGCGCCAGTAGCCTTTGTAGTCCATGCCGTAACCGAAGATGTAACGGTCGATGCATGGCAGGCCGACGTAATCGGCTTTCAGATCCGGACGCGCCTTGCGGTCGTGGTCCTTGTCGATCAGTACGGCGGTGTGCACTTTGCGCGCGCCGGCGTGTTTGCAGAAGTCGATGATCGCACCCAGCGTGTGACCTTCGTCCAGGATGTCATCGATGATCAGCACGTCGCGGTCGATGAACGAGACTTCCGGCTTGGCCTTCCAGAACAGGTCGCCGCCGCTGGTTTCGTTGCGATAACGGGTGGCGTGCAGGTAGGACGCTTCCAACGGGAATTGCAGGTGGGTCAGCAATTTGCCGGCGAAGATCAGACCACCGTTCATCACGCAGAAAACCACCGGGTTGGTGTCGGCCATTTCGCGGGTGATGTGTGCGCCGACCTTGGCGATCGCTTCTTCGACTTGCGCTTCGGTGTACAGGCAGTCAGCCTCGCGCATGATTTGACGGATATGCTCGAGATCAGCGGACATGGCGCTCTCCAAGGGGGTGCTGTGGCAAGAAAAGCGGGCGAAGGTACGCTTCTCGTGCGCTCCGAGCAAGCCTTAATGGACTAACGTACTAGATGTCTATAGGACAACACCCTCGGATAGATTAATCTAGGCCGGTTTTTTTGCCCGCCGCCGGAGCCTTTCCCATGCCCACTCGCGAGATCCGCCACCCGCTGATCCGACACAAGCTCGGCCTTATGCGCCGCGCCGACATTAGCACGAAGAACTTCCGTGAGCTCGCTCAGGAAGTCGGAGCGTTGCTCACCTACGAAGCGACCAAGGATTTACCCTTGGAGAGCTATGAAATCCCTGGTTGGGCCGGTCCCGTCCAGGTCGAGAAAATCGCCGGTAAGAAAATCACCGTGGTGCCGATCCTGCGCGCCGGTATCGGCATGCTCGAAGGCGTGCTCAGCCTGATCCCGGGCGCCAAGGTCAGCGCCGTAGGCGTGGCCCGCAACGAAGAAACCTTGCAGGCCCACACCTACCTGGAAAAACTCGTCCCGGAAATCAACGAGCGCCTGGCGATGATCATCGACCCGATGCTCGCCACCGGCAGTTCCATGGTTGCCACCATCGACCTGCTGAAAAAAGCCGGCTGCAAGGACATCCGCGCCATGGTGCTGGTGGCTGCGCCCGAAGGCATCGCTGCCGTCGAGAAGGCTCACCCGGATGTGCAGATCTACACCGCCTCCATCGACGAGCGCCTGAACGAACACGGCTACATCATCCCAGGCCTGGGCGATGCCGGTGACAAGATCTTCGGCACCAAGCAGAAGGACGCGTGAGCATGCAGGATGAATTCAACGACCCGCTTTGGCGCCAGATCCTGTCTGGCGCACAAATGCTCTTCGTGGCATTTGGCGCGCTGGTGTTGATGCCGCTGATCACAGGTCTTGATCCAAACGTTGCACTGTTCACCGCGGGCCTGGGCACGTTGCTGTTCCAGGTGGTGACGGGGCGGCAGGTGCCGGTCTTCCTGGCGTCGAGCTTTGCCTTCATTACCCCGATCATTCTCGCCAAGGGCCAGTTCGGCCTCGCGGCGACCATGGGCGGGGTGATGGCGGCCGGTTTCGTTTATACCTTCCTGGGCCTGGCGGTGAAGATCAAAGGCACCGGGTTTATCGACCGGTTGCTGCCGCCCGTGGTGATCGGGCCGGTGATTATTTCCATCGGCCTGGCCATGGCGCCGATTGCCGCGAACATGGCAATGGGCAAAGCCGGTGATGGCAGCGAGCTGATCCATTACCAGACCGCGATGATGATCTCGATGCCGGCACTGCTGACTACCTTGATCGTGGCGGTGTTCGGCAAGGGCATTTTCCGCCTGGTGCCGATCATCTCCGGCGTACTGGTGGGCTTTGCCATGTCGTTCTACTTTGGCGTGGTCGACACGGCGAAGATTGCGGCGGCCCCCTGGTTCGCCCTGCCCCACTTCACCGCGCCGGAATTCAACTGGCAGGCGATCCTGTTCATCGTCCCGGTGGCCCTGGCCCCGGCGATCGAACATATCGGCGGTGTAATTGCGGTGGGCAGCGTGACCGGTCGCGACTACCTGAAGAAGCCCGGCCTGCACCGCACCTTGCTGGGTGACGGCATTGCCACCACGGCTGCCGGTCTGTTCGGCGGCCCGCCAAACACCACCTACGCCGAAGTGACCGGAGCGGTGATGCTGACCAAGAACTACAACCCGAAGATCATGACCTGGGCGGCGGCGTTTGCCATCAGCCTGGCGTTTATCGGCAAGTTTGGCGCATTGCTGCAAAGCATTCCGGTGCCGGTGATGGGCGGGATTCTGTGCCTGCTGTTCGGCTCGATTGCCGCGGTGGGGATGAACACGCTGATCCGCCACAAGATCGACCTGGGCGAAGCGCGCAACCTGGTGATTGTGTCGGTGACGTTGGTGTTCGGGATTGGCGGTGTGCTGGTCGGTACCGGCACCGGCCCGGATGACTTCGGCCTCAAGGGCATCGCCCTGTGTGCGGTGGTGGCGATTGGGTTGAACCTGCTGCTGCCGGGTAATGATGGCTGGAAGAACAAGAAGTCTGACGAGCCGTTGATCTAACCAACACTGCAAAACCGAATGTGGGAGGGGGCTTGCCCCCGATAGCAGTGTGTCAGTCAATGCATTAGCTGGCTGATACACCGCAATCGGGGGCAAGCCCCCTCCCACATTTGATTTCAGCGTTTGTTAGAGCTGGCCCAGCCCATCGATCAACGCCTGGTTCTGCTCAGGCGTGCCGACACTGATCCGCAGGAACTGGGCAATCCGTTCCTGCTTGAAGTGCCGCACGATCACCCCTTGCTCACGCAGCTTGGCCGCCAGGCCAGCGGCGTCGTGCCGTGGGTGACGGGCAAAGATGAAGTTGGCAGCCGACGGCAGCACCTCAAAGCCTTTCTCCTCCAGTTGCGCAACCATCTTGTCGCGACTGTCGATCACCAACCGGCAAGTCTTCTCGAAGTACTCGCGGTCCTCGAACGCCGCCGCCGCGCCAACAATCGCCAGGCGATCCAACGGGTAGGAGTTGAAGCTGTTCTTGACCCGCTCCAGCGCCTCGATCAGGTCCGGCTGCCCCACGGCCAGGCCCACACGCAAACCGGCCAGTGAGCGCGACTTGGACAGGGTCTGGGTCACCAGCAGGTTCGGATAGCGATCCACCAGGCTGATGGCGGTTTCGCCGCCGAAGTCGATATAGGCTTCATCGACCACCACCACCGAATCCGGGCTGGCCTTAAGAATCTGCTCCACCGCGTCCAGCGCCAGCACGCAACCGGTCGGCGCGTTCGGGTTGGGAAAGATGATCCCGCCGTTGGGCTTGGCGTAGTCCGCCACGCGAATCTGGAACCGGTCATCCAGTGGCAGCGGGTCGGATTTGATGCCATAAAGGCCGCAGTACACCGGATAGAAGCTGTAGCTGATGTCCGGGAACAGCAGCGGCAGGTCGTGCTGGAACAAGCCATGGAAGATGTGCGCCAGGACTTCGTCGGAACCGTTGCCGAGGAACACGGTGTTGGCGTCGATCCCGTAGTACTTGGCCACAGCCTGCTTGAGCAGGTCGCTGTTGGGGTCCGGGTACAGGCGCAGGTTGTCGTTCAACTCGGCCTGCATCGCCGCCAAGGCTTTGGGCGATGGGCCGTAGGGGTTTTCATTGGTATTGAGCTTGACCAGTTTGGTCAGCTTTGGCTGCTCGCCGGGCACGTAAGGCACGAGGTCCTTGACGAAAGGGCTCCAGAATTTGCTCATGTCTCACTTCCCCTCTTCAAGGATGCGGTATTCGGCGCTGCGGGCGTGCGCGCTCAAGGATTCACCACGGGCCAGCACCGATGCGGTCTTGCCCAACTCGGAAGCACCCTGCGGCGAGCAGAAAATGATCGACGAACGCTTCTGGAAGTCATAAACCCCCAGCGGCGACGAGAAACGCGCGGTGCCGGAGGTCGGCAGTACATGGTTCGGGCCCGCGCAGTAGTCGCCCAGGGCTTCGCTGGTGTGGCGGCCCATGAAGATCGCACCGGCGTGGCGAATCGATGGCAGCCAGGCTTGCGGGTCGGCCACGGACAACTCCAGGTGCTCCGGCGCGATGCGGTTGGCCACCTCGATAGCCTGCTCCATGTCGCGCACCAGGATCAACGCACCACGGCCATTGATCGACTTCTCGATGATCTCGGCGCGGTCCATGGTCGGCAGCAGTTTATTGATGCTGGCGGCGACTTTGTCGAGGAACCCGGCGTCCGGGCTGACCAGGATCGCCTGGGCGTCTTCGTCGTGCTCAGCCTGGGAGAACAGGTCCATGGCGATCCAGTCCGGGTCGGTTTGGCCGTCGCACACCACGAGGATTTCCGAAGGGCCGGCGATCATGTCGATACCGACCTGGCCGAACACATGGCGCTTGGCAGTGGCGACGTAGATGTTGCCGGGGCCGACCACTTTGTCGACCTTCGGTACGCTTTCAGTGCCATAGGCCAAGGCCGCTACCGCTTGCGCGCCACCGATAGTGAACACGCGATCTACACCGGCAATACAGGCAGCGGCCAGCACCAGTTCGTTGATGTCACCACGCGGCGTCGGCACCACCATGACCACCTCGGTCACGCCCGCCACTTTGGCCGGAATCGCGTTCATCAGCACGGATGAAGGGTACGAAGCCTTGCCGCCCGGCACGTACAAACCGGCGCGGTCCAGCGGCGTGACCTTCTGCCCCAGCACGGTGCCGTCGGCCTCGGTGTAGCTCCAGGAGTCCTGTTTCTGTTTTTCGTGGTAGCTGCGCACACGCGCCGCCGCCACTTCGAGGGCTTCGCGTTGCGGCGCGGTGATGCGCGTCAGGGCCAGTTCCAGGCGTTCGCGGGGCAGGATCAGGTCGGCCATGGACTTGACGTCCAGACCGTCGAACTGGCGGGTGAAGTCCACCAGCGCCGCATCGCCGCGCTCGCGCACGGCCTTGATGATGTCGAGCACCCGCTGGTTGACCGAATCGTCGGACACGCTTTCCCAGCTCAGCAGATGATCCAGATGATGGGCGAAATCCGGGTCGGCAGCGTTGAGTCGGGCAATTGCAGTGGACGTGGTCATAGCGAGGGCCTCAATAGAATTGGCAAAAACTCAGGCGCCCTAAACTAGCAGTCGTTTCCGCTTGGGCACCTGAGAATTCTGGCTATGAGGCGGATAGACGGGCGCAGCTTTTCAGCTACGCAGGTAGGTCAACCGCGGTGTCGCGACTCCACTGCCGTGCGCAGGGTGTCGATCAACGCCTGGATACGGGCGTGCTGCATCTTCATCGATGCCTTGTTGACGATCAGGCGCGAGCTGATGTCGGCAATGAATTCTTGCGGCTCAAGACCGTTGGCGCGCAGGGTGTTGCCGGTGTCGACCACGTCGATGATCTTGTCAGCCAGGCCGATCAGCGGCGCCAGCTCCATCGAGCCGTAAAGCTTGATGATGTCGACCTGGCGGCCTTGCTCGGCGTAGTAGCGCTTGGCGACGTTGACGAACTTGGTCGCCACGCGCAGGCGGCCCTTCGGCTCCACATCACCGACACGGCCGGCGGTCATCAACTTGCACAGGGCGATACGCAGGTCCAACGGCTCGTACAGGCCCTGGCCACCGTATTCCATCAGCACGTCTTTACCGGCGACGCCGAGGTCGGCCGCACCATGTTCAACGTAGGTCGGCACGTCGGTAGCCCGTACGATCAACAGGCGCACGTCGTCCTGGGTCGTGGGGATGATCAGCTTGCGGCTCTTGTCCGGATTCTCGGTCGGCACGATGCCCGCTTCAGCCAGAAGCGGCAATGTGTCGTCAAGGATGCGGCCCTTGGACAGTGCGATGGTCAACATGGGAAACGTCAGTCCTTCATCAGGCTATTGCGGCCCGGTCGCAAACGGCGCCGGACACAGATCGAGGCCATTACAGCCTCGATTTTAAACAAGTTCAGCATACTGCTTATTCAACGGCAGGCACCTTCTTGTGGTGAGCGGGCTTGCCCCGCGCTGGGTTGCGTAGCGACCCCAAAAAAGGGACGGCTGCGCAGTCCAGCGCGGGGCAAGCCCGCTCACTACAAGCAGCAACTAGCCCGGTACGCGGCGGATTTTCGCGCCGAGCATCTGCAGTTTTTCTTCGATGCACTCGTAACCACGGTCTATGTGGTAGATGCGGTCGATCAGGGTGTCGCCTTCGGCGATCAGCGCCGAGATCACCAGGCTGGCCGAAGCCCGCAGGTCGGTGGCCATGACTGGCGCGCCCTTGAGTTTCTCGGTGCCGGTGACAATGGCAGTGTTGCCTTCAACCTGAATCTTCGCGCCCATGCGGTGCAGTTCGTACACGTGCATGAAGCGGTTTTCGAAGATGGTCTCGATCACGGCACCGGTGCCTTCGGCAATCGCGTTCAGGGAGATGAACTGCGCCTGCATGTCGGTCGGGAACGCCGGGTACGGAGCGGTACGCACGTTGACGGCCTTGGGACGCTTGCCGTGCATGTTCAGTTCGATCCAGTCTTCACCGGTGGTGATTTCCGCACCGGCTTCACGCAGTTTTTCCAGGACCGCTTCCAGGATGGTCGGATCGGTATCCTTGACCTTGACGCGGCCACCGGTGACGGCGGCGGCAACCAGGTAGGTGCCGGTCTCGATGCGGTCAGGCATCACCTTGTAGGTGGCGGTGTGTAGACGCTCTACGCCATCGATGGTGATGGTGTCGGTGCCGGCACCGGAAACCTTCGCGCCCATGGCGTTCAGGAAGTTGGCCAGGTCGACCACTTCCGGTTCGCGCGCGGCGTTTTGCAGGACGCTACGGCCTTTGGCCAGGGCAGCGGCCATCATGATGTTCTCGGTACCGGTCACGCTGACGGTATCGAAGAAGAAGTTGGCACCACGCAGGCCGCCTTCCGGCGCCTTGGCCTTGATGTAGCCGCCTTCGACGTCGATAACGGCGCCCATGGCTTCGAGGCCACGGATGTGCAGGTCAACCGGACGCGAGCCAATGGCGCAACCGCCAGGCAGGGCAACTTCGGCTTCGCCGAAACGGGCAACCATCGGGCCGAGCACCAGGATCGACGCACGCATGGTTTTCACCAGTTCGTACGGGGCGATCAGGGTCTTGATGGTGCGCGGGTCGATTTCGACGGACAGCTTCTCATCGATCACCGGCTCGATACCCATGCGACCGAACAGCTCGATCATGGTGGTGATGTCGTGCAGGTGCGGCAGGTTGGCCACGGTAACCGGGCCATCGCACAGCAGGGTCGCTGCCAGGATCGGCAAGGCGGAGTTTTTTGCACCGGAGATGCGAATCTCGCCATCAAGGCGGGCACCGCCGGTAATAATCAATTTATCCATAAGAATCTCGACGCCTTGGGGGCTCAGGTGCGCTCGGCCCAGGCCGCGCGGCTGAAAAATTTCATAGTGACCGCATGGATGCTGCCATCGGTGATCCACGGGTTCAAATGGGCATAGATCTGCTGCTGACGCTTGACCGGGCTGAGTGCCGCCAGTTCATCGCTAATCACGTTCAGCTGGAAGTTGCAGCCTTCGCCTTCAACTTCAACGGTCGTTTCCGGCAGCTTTCCTTCAAGAAAGCTCTTAACTTCTAGGGCCTGCATGCTCAACCTCTATCGGCGCCCAGTGCGCGCGGGTCGCACATCATACAAAAAAGCCCCGCGCCTGCGAACCCCGCATAGCAGGACTCTGACGGGGGGCTTCTCTAATAATGTGTATTAAGGATGCGCCAGTAGCTCGGTCAAACCGGAAACTTCGGCGATTTCGCGCATGTCTTCGGGCAATGCCCGAATGCTGACCGGTTTTTTTGCCGCTTCGGCGTCACGCATGAAGCACAGCAGCAGCGACAAGCCGACGCTGCTGGACTTGGTCACGGCCGAACAATCCAGCACCAGCGCGGGCGCAGTGCTGGTCTTGATCAGCGCCTGACCCTGCTTGCGCAGCTCAGGCCCGGTGCGGTAATCCAGCACGCCGCTGAGAAACAACTCACCGGCGTCGCCAAGACGAACAGCCGACTCGGTCATTGCGCAGACTTCCCGGCTTCTTTATCGGATGTTTCCTTGGCTTTGGCGACTTCACCGGCCCAACCGTTGATGGTTTTGTCCAGGTCGTTGCCATTACGCTGCATCGCATCAGCGAACTGGTCACGGAACAGCTTGCCGATGTTGATGCCGTTGATGATCACGTTGCGCAGCTTCCACTCGCCATTGACCTTCTCCAGCGTGTACTGCACAGGGTAAACGGCACCGTTATTACCCTTGACGCTCATGTTGACGCTGGTGCGATCACCCGACTCGTCACCGGCAGGCGCTACGGTAATGCCCTGGTTGTTGTACTCGAGCAGCGCGTTACCGTAGAACTGGAACAGGCCTTTCTTGAAGTTTTCCTGGAAGGTCTGCATCTGCGCAGGGGTCGCCTTGCGCGAATACTTGACCGTCATGATGCTACGGGAAATGCCTTCAGCATCGACCACCGGGCCGACAATGGTGTTGAGCGCGTTGTAAAACTTACTCGGATCTTGCTTGTACTGCTCTTTATTGGCAGTCAGGTCAGCCAGCATTTTGCTGGTCGTGTCCTGCACCAGATCGTGCGCAGAACCTGCCGCGTTAGCCATCAGCGGCAGCGCTGCCAACAGCACCAGCAGGCCACGTCGCAAGGTAGAGATCATGAACAGATTCCTCATTTGGCGTCTTTATTGACCGTATTAAGCAGGAATTTACCGATCAGGTCCTCAAGTACCAGCGACGACTGTGTGTCGTGGATTGTCGAGCCATCCTTGAGCAGGGCTGTTTCCCCACCCACGCTGACACCGATGTATTTCTCGCCCAGCAGACCCGCAGTGAGGATAGATGCAGTTGAGTCAGTCGGCAGATTATCTACCTTCTTGTCCAGCTGCATCGTCACTCGGCCGGTGAAGCTGTCGCGATCCAGATCGATTGCCGTGACCTTGCCGATGGTCACACCGGCCATGGTCACTTTAGCTCTGACAGTCAAACCGGCGATATTGTCGAAGTACGCGTAAAGTTTATAAGTGTCGGCGGTGGGGCTGGCCGACAGGCCGCTGACGCGCAGGGCCAACAAGAGTAAAGCCAGGATGCCAGCCAGCAAGAAAAGGCCGACACCGATTTCCACAGTGCGGTTTTGCATCAGAAATCTCCAAACATCAAGGCGGTCAAAATAAAGTCAAGGCCCAGTACCGCCAGCGAGGCGTACACAACGGTCTTGGTGGTGGCGCGACTGATCCCTTCTGAAGTGGGCTCACAGTCGTAGCCTTGGAATACGGCGATCCAGGTCACCACAAAGGCGAAGACGATGCTCTTTATGATGCCGTTGAGCACGTCACCGCTGAAGGTCACGCTGTTTTGCATGTTGGCCCAGTAGGAGCCGTCGTAGACGCCCAGCCAGTCCACCGCCACCCACGAACCGCCCCAGATCCCGACCACGCTGAAGATCATCGCCAGCAGTGGCAGGGAAATGAAGCCGGCCCACAGGCGCGGGGCAACAATGTACTTGAGCGGGTCCACGCCGATCATTTCGAGGCTGGACAGTTGCTCGGTGGACTTCATGTTGCCGATTTCGGCGGTCAGCGCGGAACCCGCGCGCCCGGCGAACAGCAAGGCGGTCACTACCGGCCCCAACTCGCGCAATAGCGTCAGGGCGACCATCTGCCCCACTGCCTGCTCCGAACCGTAGCTGGAAAGAATATTGAAGCCCTGCAACGCCAGCACCATGCCGATGAACACCCCGGAGACCACAATGATCACCAGGGACATCACGCCCACCGAATGCAGCTGCTTCACCAGCAGGCCGAACCCGCCGCCAATACCGCCGCGGCCGAGCAAGGCGTGGAACAGGAAAATCGTCGAACGACCCAGCACTTCGACGATGTCGATGCCCGAGCGACCGAAAAGGCGAACCTTCTCGATAAGAGATGTCTTGCGCATCAGCGCTTCCCCAGAAGATCTGAGCGGTAATCCGCTGCCGGAAAGTGAAAAGGCACCGGGCCATCAGGATCGCCGGTCATGAATTGGCGAATGCGCGGGTTGTCGGCGTTCATCAGCTCTTCGGGCGTGCCCTGCCCCAGCACCTGGCCATCGCCCACTACATAGAGGTAATCGGCAATGCTCGCGGTTTCTGCAAGATCGTGGGAGACCACGATGCTGGTGATGCCCAGTGCATCGTTTAGCAGGCGGATCAGACGCACCAGCACGCCCATGGCGATGGGGTCCTGGCCGACAAAGGGCTCGTCATACATGAGAATCTGCGGGTCGAGGGCAATGGCGCGGGCCAGCGCTACGCGGCGCTTCATGCCGCCGGACAGCTCGTCAGGCATCAGGTCGATGGCGCCGCGAAGGCCTACGGCCTGCAGTTTCAGCAACACAATGTCACGAATCATCTCATCGGACAGTTGGGTGTGCACCCGCAGCGGAAAGGCCACGTTCTCGAAAACATCAAGGTCGGTGAACAGCGCACCGCTCTGGAACAGCACGCCCATGTGCTTGCGTGCATCAAACAGATCGCTGCGCGACAGCGTCGGCAGGTTCTGGCCGTTGACCCACACCTCTCCCGCACTGGGGCGCAATTGCATGCCCATCAGGCGCAGCAGGGTAGTCTTGCCGCAACCGGAAGGCCCCATGATGCCCGTGACCTTGCCGCGCGGAATGCGGATATCGACGTTATTGAAGATGCTGCGCGTCCCGCGCTTGAAGGTCAGTCCCTTCAGCTCGACCGCGTAGGCGTTATCGGCACTCATCTAAACTCCTTGGGATGCAGCCTCTCACTCAGACACCACGCTTGCGACAAACGTTTGCAACCGTTGCGCAATAGTTGGCCACGTGGGCTGGGCGGACCGAACTGGCGGCGAACTATATCACTGCTGGTACAAGGCGCCCAAGGCCGGAACAGCGCTTGTTCAGATTGGAGACAGGGAAAAATCGTGGCTTGGGTTGAATCTCAGGCGCATTGCGAACAAACCCTGACGAACTAGCGTGAGGGAATTGATCATTACCGCTATAATCGCCGACTTTTCGTCAGGCTATACGATTTCAGACATGAGCCAATCCAGCGACCTTATTCAATCCGCACAACGCACCATCCGCCTCGAGCTTGAAGCCGTAGAAGGCTTGCTAGCGCATATTGACGCGGATTTCGTACGCGCCTGCGAAATGATTCTGGCCAGCAAGGGCCGCGTTGTGGTGGTCGGCATGGGCAAGTCCGGCCACGTCGGTAACAAGATCGCCGCCACCCTGGCCAGCACCGGAACCACCGCGTTTTTCGTGCACCCGGCCGAAGCAAGCCACGGCGACATGGGCATGATCACCAAGGATGACATCATCCTTGCGCTGTCCAACTCCGGCACGACCAACGAGATCGTGACCCTGTTGCCACTGATCAAACGCCTGGGCATCAAGATGATCAGCGTCACCGGCAACCCGGAGTCGACGTTGGCCAAGGCTGCCGAGGTGAACCTGAACGTTCACGTGGACCACGAGGCCTGCCCGCTGAACCTGGCGCCGACCTCCTCCACCACAGCCGCACTGGTCATGGGCGATGCCCTGTCCGTGGCACTGCTGGAAGCCCGGGGATTTACCGCTGAAGACTTCGCATTTTCCCATCCGGGTGGCGCCCTGGGCCGCCGCCTGTTGCTTAAAGTGGAAAACGTCATGCACTCGGGCGATGAACTGCCCCACGTCCAACGCGGCACCCTGCTGAAGGACGCGTTGATGGAAATGACCCGCAAGGGCCTGGGCATGACGGTGATCCTGGAAGCCGATGGCCGTCTGGCCGGGGTCTTCACCGACGGCGACCTGCGCCGCACCCTGGACCGCACGATTGATATCCACACCGCCACCATCGATGCGGTGATGACGCCCCACGGCAAGACCGCGCGCCCAGAAATGCTCGCTGCAGAAGCCCTGAAGATCATGGAAGACCACAAGATCGGCGCACTGGTGGTAGTTGATGGCGACGACCGCCCGATTGGCGCCCTGAACATGCACGACTTGCTGCGTGCAGGAGTGATGTAGATGACCAGCGACCTGCTGCAACGCGGCAAAAATATCAAACTCGCGATTTTCGACGTTGACGGTGTGCTGACCGACGGCCGCCTGTACTTCCTCGAAGACGGCAGCGAATTCAAGACATTCAACACGCTGGACGGCCAGGGCATCAAGATGCTGATGGCGTCGGGCGTGCAAACGGCGATTATCAGCGGCAGAAAAACCCCCGTTGTGGAACGTCGCGCACAAAACCTGGGGATTCCTCACCTGTATCAGGGCCGCGAGGATAAACTGGTGGTTCTGGACGAGCTTCTTGGCCAACTCAACCTAAGCTATGAGCAGGTCGCCTACTTGGGCGATGACCTGCCAGACCTGCCGGTGATTCGTCGAGTAGGCCTGGGCATGGCGGTCGCCAACGCGGCAGCCTTTGTTCGCGAGCACGCCCATGGCATCACCAGTGCCCGTGGTGGCGAAGGTGCCGCCCGCGAGTTCTGCGAGCTGATCCTGCGAGCCCAGGGTAGCCTTGAAGCGGCCCACGCCGCCTACTTATAGAGCGTTTTATGCTGAGCAAAAAGATTCGCAACTTCCTGTTATTCGGAGTCATCGCCGCGCTGTTCCTGGCGGTGGGCTACTGGAATATCAGCCCGGAGCGCTTTCTCGACCAGCCTGCTGCGCAGGTTGACGAAGGCGCTATCGACTATTACGCCATCAATGCCAAAAGCGTGCAGTTCCTGCCTGACGGCAAGGTGCAGTACGAAATGACCTCGGACAAGGTCGAGCATGTGAAGACGACCGAAGTCACCCTGTTGACCAACCCGGACATGAACATTTACCGCGGCACCGAGTTCCCATGGCACGTCACCAGCAAGCGTGGCGAAGTCAACCCGGACGGTACCGAGGTGGAACTGATCGACTCGGTGCGCATTGCGCGCACTGACGATAAAAGCCGTGAGACCGTGATTACCAGCAGTCGCATGACCGTATTCCCGCAGAAGCAATATGCGCAGACCGAGCAAGACGTTAGAATCGACGGCGCTGGCGGTGTATCGACTGGCAAGGGAATGAAAGCGTATTTGAAAGAAAGCAGGATACACCTGCTATCGAACGTAAGAGGACAGTATGAGGCTCGTTAAAACTCTCCCTATTTTGCTCGGTCTGGGCGCAGCACTGGGAAGCGTGAGCGCCTGGGCTCTGCCGAACGATAGCCAGCAACCGATCCACATTTCAGCTGACGATGCGCAACTGGATGACAAGCAAGGCGTCGCAACCTACACCGGTGGCGTGATCATCACTCAGGGCTCGATGAAAATCACCGGTAATACCGTGACGCTAACGCGCACCAAAACCGGCGACATCGATGTCGTGACCTCGGTGGGCAACCTGGCTTACTTCGAACAGAAGCAGTCCGCGACCGACACCGGCCCGATGAAGGGCTACGGCAAGACCATCCAGTACCACGCCCAGCAGAACCGCATCGTACTGATTGACCAGGCCAAGGTACTCAGCCCCGATGGCAACTCCACGGAAGGTGAGAAGATCACCTATGACACCGTGAAACAGATCGCTAATGCCGGTCGTGCCAATGGCAACAAGGTCACCGCGCCTCGTCCACGCATCGACATGGTTATCCAGCCGAAGAAGAAGGCCGAGTAATGGCAACCCTGAAAGCCCAGCATCTGGCCAAGGCCTATAAAAGCCGTCAGGTCGTGCGCGACGTCAGCCTGTCGATCGACAGCGGCCAGATCGTCGGCTTGCTCGGCCCCAACGGCGCCGGCAAGACCACTTGCTTCTACATGATCGTCGGTCTGGTCCAGGCGGATCAGGGCCGTGTCCTGATCGATGACCTGGACGTGAGTCACCAGCCAATGCATGGCCGCGCCCGTGCCGGTATCGGCTATCTCCCGCAGGAAGCGTCGATCTTCCGCAAACTGTCGGTGTCGGACAACATCATGGCGATCCTCGAGACCCGCAAGGAACTCGACCGTGACGGCCGTCGCAAAGAGTTGGAAAGCCTGCTGCAGGAGTTCCACATCAACCATATCCGCGACAACCTCGGCATGAGCCTGTCCGGTGGTGAGCGCCGCCGCGTGGAAATCGCCCGCGCCCTGGCCACTGCGCCCAAGTTCATCCTGCTGGACGAACCGTTTGCCGGCGTCGACCCGATCTCGGTCGGCGACATCAAGCAGATCATCCATCACCTCAAGGCCAAGGGCATTGGCGTGCTGATCACCGACCACAACGTCCGTGAGACGCTCGATATCTGCGAAACCGCCTATATCGTCAATGACGGCCAACTGATTGCCGAAGGTGATTCCGCGACTATCCTGGCCAATGAACTGGTCAAGGAAGTGTACCTGGGTCACGAGTTCCGCCTGTAAACACCGTGGTGTCACGGCGTTCGCCAAGGTGCGCGGGAGTCAATGAAAACCTCCGGATTTTTATTGTTACCGCGCTCTAGGCAAAGCACCCGACATCAGGCATATAATTTGCTTATGTTTGGCGCTCACGCGCCCTGTCGTGGATGGCGCATTGCGCCGGCGAATAAGGTGTTAAGCCCCTGCCATGAAACCATCGCTAGTCCTGAGAATGGGCCAGCAGCTGACGATGACACCGCAGCTGCAACAGGCCATCCGCCTGCTCCAATTGTCGACCCTGGACCTGCAACAGGAAATCCAGGAGGCCCTGGAGTCCAATCCGATGCTCGAACGCCAGGAAGAAGGCGACGACTTCGATAATGCAGACCCGCTGGCCGATAACATCGAGCAAAAACCCAATTCCGACGTGCAGGAACCCTCCTACCAGGAAACCGCCCCCACGGTGGACAACCTCGAGGAAGGCGAATGGAACGAACGCATTCCCAACGAGCTTCCGGTCGACACCGCCTGGGAAGATGTCTACCAGACCAGCGCCAGCAGCCTGCCGAGCAATGACGATGACGAGTGGGACTTCACCACCCGCACCTCCGCTGGCGAGAGCCTGCAGAGCCATCTGCTGTGGCAACTGAACCTGGCACCGATGTCGGATACCGATCGCCTGATCGCCGTAACCCTGATCGACTGCATCAACAATCAGGGTTACCTGGACGAGACGCTTGAAGAAATTCTTGAAGCCTTCGATCCCGAACTGGATATCGAACTGGACGAGATCGAAGCCGTCCTGCACCGCATCCAGCAGTTCGAGCCTGCCGGTATAGGCGCGCGCACCCTCAGCGAATGCCTGCTGCTGCAATTGCGCCAGCTGCCGGCCAAGACCCCATGGCTTGCCGAGGCCCAGCGCCTGGTCACCGACTACATCGACCTGCTGGGCAGCCGCGACTACAGCCAGTTGATGCGCCGCATGAAGCTCAAGGAAGACGACCTGCGCCAGGTCATCGAGCTGGTGCAGAGCCTTAACCCGCGCCCCGGCTCGCAAATCGAGTCCAGCGAAGCCGAATACGTCGTCCCCGACGTGATCGTGCGCAAGGACAACGAGCGCTGGCTGGTGGAGCTGAACCAGGAGTCGGTGCCACGCCTGCGGGTCAACCCGCAATACGCTGGGTTCGTGCGCCGCGCCGACACCAGCGCCGATAACACCTTCATGCGCAACCAGTTGCAGGAAGCCCGCTGGTTCATCAAGAGCCTGCAAAGCCGCAACGAAACCCTGATGAAAGTCGCCACCCAGATCGTCGAGCACCAGCGCGGCTTCCTGGAATATGGCGACGAAGCAATGAAACCGTTGGTGCTGCATGACATCGCCGAAGCGGTGGGCATGCATGAATCGACGATTTCGCGGGTGACTACGCAGAAATTCATGCATACCCCACGGGGTATTTATGAACTGAAATACTTTTTCTCCAGCCACGTCAGTACCTCCGAAGGCGGTGAATGCTCGTCCACGGCGATCCGCGCGATCATCAAAAAACTGGTTGCTGCGGAAAATCAGAAAAAGCCATTGAGTGACAGTAAGATCGCTGGTTTACTGGAGGCACAAGGCATTCAGGTCGCCCGTCGAACCGTCGCCAAGTACCGCGAGTCCCTCGGGATCGCGCCTTCCAGCGAGCGTAAGCGTTTGATGTGACGGGCGGGCCATAGCGTTCCAGTGGTGGGTATTTCTGCCCACCGCTTTATGCACTGGCAACGAAGGAGAAGCTGTATGCAAGTCAACATCAGTGGACACCATGTAGAAGTCACCCCTCCCCTGCGCGAATACGTCGAGCAGAAGCTGAAACGGCTTGAGGGTCATTTTGACAAGATCACCAATGTGCAAGTGATCATGAAGGTCGACAAGCTTCAGCAGAAAATCGAAGCGACCCTACAGATTCCCGGTGGCGAAGTAGTCGCCAATGCCGAGCATGAAGACATGTATGCATCAATCGATGCCTTGACTGACAAGCTTGACCGCCAACTTAAAAAGCATAAGGAAAAGCAGCAGAGCCTTCTCCAGGGCACAGGCCGCTAACACTCCCCACCCATGATTCGACTTGAAACCATCCTGACCCCCGGCCGTTCCCTCGTGAACGCGCCGGGCGGCAGTAAAAAGAAAGCCCTCGAACAAATTGCCAACCTGATCAGCAGCCAGGTGCCTGATCTGGAGATGCAGGATGTCTTCGAGGCTCTGATTGCCCGTGAAAAACTCGGTTCGACCGGTTTTGGTAACGGCATCGCCATCCCTCACTGCCGCCTCAAAGGCTGCGAGACACCTGTCAGCGCCTTGCTACACCTGGAAAAACCCATTGATTTCGATGCTATCGATGGTGCACCGGTCGACCTCCTGTTCGTACTGCTGGTCCCGGAAGCCGCCACCGATGCGCACCTGGAACTGCTCCGGCAGATCGCCAGCATGCTCGACCGCAAGGAAGTACGCGACAAACTGCGCAGCGCCAGCAGCAATGAGGCGTTGTACCAGGTTGTCCTGGATGAACAGAACGGGCAGTAATCATGCGTTTGATCATCGTCAGCGGCCGTTCCGGCTCGGGTAAAAGCACCGCCCTCAACGTTCTTGAGGACAACGGTTTCTATTGCATCGACAACTTGCCTGCTGGCCTGCTGCCGGAATTGGCGGAACGCGCGTTGATCCATACCGAATTGGCGCAACCGCTGGTCGCCGTTTCGATTGATGCCCGCAACCTGCCCAGCCACCTTGAGCGATTCCCACAATTACTCGAGGAAGTGCGGGCCAAGCACATTCACTGTGATGTGCTGTACCTGGACGCTGACGAAGAGACCCTGCTCAAGCGTTTCTCCGAAACCCGCCGACGTCACCCCCTCAGCAGCCCCCATCGCTCACTGGCCGAAGCCATCGAAGACGAAACCAAGCTGCTGGGCCCGATCATTGACCTCGCCGACCTCAAGATAAACACCACCAGCCTCAACCTGTACCAGTTGCGCGATGCCATCAAGCTGCGCCTGCTGAACCAGCCGGAGCCGGGCACGGCGTTCCTCGTGGAGTCGTTTGGGTTCAAACGCGGCATGCCAGTCGACGCCGACCTGGTGTTCGATGTGCGCTGCCTGCCTAACCCTTACTGGAAACCGGAACTGCGTGACCAGTCCGGGCTGGATCAGCCCGTGGCCGATTACCTGGCCGCTCAACCGGATGTGGAAGAGATGTTCCAGGACATTTCCAGTTACTTGCTCAAATGGCTGCCGCGCTTTGCTGCAAGCAACCGCGCCTATGTCACCATTGCTATCGGCTGCACCGGCGGCCACCACCGCTCCGTCTACCTGACCGAGCGCCTGGGCCAGGTGCTGCAACAAACCCTCAAGAACGTCCAGGTCCGCCACCGCGACCTTAGCTGAAAGGAACACCCCCGCGATGCCCGCTCTGGAAATTGAAATCATCAACAAGCTGGGCTTGCATGCCCGGGCGTCTGCCAAGTTCGTGGGTGTGGCCGGGCAGTTCCCTTGCCAGATCCGTGCCGGGCGTACACCGGAATCCATGGTCGACGGCAAGAGCATCATGGCCATGATGATGCTGGCGGCCGGCAAGGGCACCAGGATTCACTTGAAGACGGAAGGCGAGCAGGAAGACGAAGCGATGGCAGCGCTGGTGGCGCTAATCAACAATTACTTCGACGAAGGTGAATAACCCCCTGTAGGAGCGAGCTTGCTCGCGAAGGTTGCATCGGCAACGCGTCAAACCAGACTGCCCGCGTTATCGTTTACCTTCTTCGCGAGCAAGCTCGCTCCTACAGTAGACTTTATCTACCCCAAAGCGGTGTCCATCACCATCATCAAGCAAAAACCGATGCACAGGCCCAGGCTGGCAAGCTTTTCGTAACCATTGCGTCGCGACTCGGGGATGACTTCGTGGGTCACCACTAACAGCATCGCGCCAGCAGCCAGGGCCAACCCCAAAGGCAACAGCACTTCGGCCAGGCTGACCAGCCAGGCGCAGAGTACAGCGAATACGGGCTCCACCAGGCCTGATGCAGCACCGATCAGGAACGCCTTGACCCGCGACATCCCCGCCCCGGCCAACACCAACGCAATCACCAGGCCTTCGGGTACGTCCTGTAACGCAATGCCCATGGCCAAGCTGTCAGCATCCGGCATACCGCCGCCGGCGGAGACGCCAACCGCCATGCCTTCAGGAATGTTGTGGGCGATGATGGCAAACACAAACAGCCAGATGCGCGGCGGGATCACCGGTTTATCTGGCGTCCCCATCAGCATTTCCGGGCTGGCACCGGAGACCTTGCGGTCAACCAGGTACAACCCGAATGCCCCCAGCATGATGCCAAAGCTGATCAAGCCGCTGGCACCCCACGGCGAAAGCCCGAGGCTTTCAGCCGCGGCGATGCCCGGCACGATCAGCGAAAACGCCGTCGCCGCCAGCATCACCCCGGCACCAAAACCCAACAATGTGTCGCTCAGCGCCAGCGGCATGCGTCGGATCACCAGTACAGGGACCGCGCCCAGCGCCGTACCCAGCGCGCAAATGGAGCCGCCTTGCAGGGCCCGCAGGATGCGTGGCTCCAGGTTCAGCCAGGCCAGCCCGTGGGCCACCAGCAAGGCAGTACCTGCCAGTAGCAGCAGCGAGCCAAACGCATAACGAAACATTCGTCCGCTGCTGATCGCCAGTATTTCAGTGCCCATAGTCGGCCTTAGATCTTGTTATGAAGGTGAATGTCAGGCCACCGCAGCCTGATAGCGGGCAGCAACTTCCGGCCAGTTAATGACGCTGTAGAAAGCGTTGATGTACTCCGGGCGACGGTTCTGGTACAGCAGGTAGTAGGCGTGCTCCCAGACGTCTAGGCCGAGGATCGGGGTATTGCCGTTCATCAATGGACTGTCCTGATTTCCACTGCTTTCAACCACCAGGGTCTTTTGCGGGGTAACGCTCAACCAGGCCCAGCCGCTGCCGAAGCGAGTCAACGCAGCCTTGGTGAAAGCTTCCTTGAAGCTGTCGAAACCACCCAGCTGTTCGTCGATGGCTTTACCCAGCACGCCTTCGGGCTTGCCACCTCCCTTGGGCGACATCACCGCCCAGAACAACGAATGGTTGGCATGGCCGCCGCCTTGATTGATCACCGCTGCGCGCAGTTTTTCCGGCAGTTGCTGCACGCTGGACACCAGTTTCTCGACCGGCCAGCCCGCGAACTCGGTGCCTTCGACCGCTGCGTTGAGGTTATTGATGTAGGTCTGGTGGTGCTTGGTGTAGTGAATCTCCATGGTTTGCGCATCGATATGCGGTTCCAGGGCGTCATACGCGTAAGGCAAGGCAGGCAGGGTGTAAGTCATATCAATGGGCTCCGTAGTGGGGCGTGGCGGGCTGCACTGCAGTACTGCCCAGCAAGCGATGAGTGCGAGGGTATTCGCCGTGATCGCTGATGAAATTCAACAGTTCGACGTAAGTCTTGCTGCTCTGGCGCAGCGCCGCCTCCCGCAACTGCGGGCTCAGGCGCGGGTCCTGCATGGTCTGCAAAAGACGCTGGTGGATAGCGCAAAGGTATTCCGCGCTTTCTTCCGGCTGGTTCAGCCGCAGGTGCAGGTCCGCCAGGTTGTGATGGGAAATGACGCAAGCCGCCACCGCTTCGTCGGCATCCGCCCAGCGCTCGAACAGCACTAGGGCCAGGGCCAGGGCTTGCAAGTAAGCCTCGCGAGCGTCAACCAATTCACCCGCCATAAAGCAGCGATTGGCCCGTTCGATCGTACGTTTCCAGTGCTCCATGGTGAGCCTCCAAAGCAGGGTCGGTGATTACACGCCACCAGCCGTAAGCTTTTCCGGATCCAGCAGGATCTCCAGTTGGCTGCGCGGCAAGTCGGTGTGCTCAAGGGCAACATCAATCACCGGACGGCCCTGTTGATAGGCCTTCTTGGCGATTTCAGCGGCCTTCTGGTAACCGATGATCGGGTTGAGTGCGGTCACCAGGATCGGGTTGCGCGACAGCGCTTCCTTGAGCTTGGCTTCATTGACCTTGAAGCTGGCGATGGCTTTATCGGCCAGCAGACGGCTGGAATTGGCCAGCAACTCAAGGCTGCTGAGCAGGTTCTGCGCAATGATCGGCAGCATCACGTTCAGTTCGAAGTTGCCCGACTGGCCGGCGACGGTGATGACTGTGTCATTACCGATGACTTGCGCTGCCACCATCGCAGTCGCTTCAGGGATAACCGGGTTGACCTTGCCGGGCATGATCGACGAACCAGGCTGCAAGCCTTCCAGCTCAATTTCACCGAGGCCGGCGAGCGGGCCGGAATTCATCCAGCGCAGGTCATTGGCGATTTTCATCAGCGACACGGCGGTGGCTTTCAACTGGCCGGAGACAGCGACGGCGGTGTCCTGGGAGCCAATCAGGGCGAACAGGTTCTTGCCCGGAGTGAATTTCACACCGGTCAGGCTGCTCAACTGCTGGCTGAAACGCACCGCGAATTCCGGGTGAGCGTTGATTCCGGTGCCGACCGCAGTACCGCCCTGGGCCAACGCCTGCAAACTCGGCAGAAGGTCCTGCAAATGCCCGATATTGGCCTTTAGCTGCTGCGCCCAACCGCTGAGCACCTGGCTCATGCGCACCGGCATGGCGTCCATCAGGTGCGTGCGACCGGTCTTGATGAACGGGTGAACCTCTTGCGCCTTCTGCTCGATGACTTGCACCAGATGCAGCAGGGCCGGCAGTGTTTGCTCATGCAGGACCAACGCGGCGCTGACGTGAATGGTGGTCGGGATGATGTCGTTGCTGCTCTGACCGCAGTTCACGTGATCGTTGGGGTTGACCGGTTCGCCGAGCAAGCGGGTGGCCAGGGTGGCAATCACTTCGTTGGCGTTCATGTTGGAACTGGTGCCGGAACCGGTCTGGAAGATATCCACCGGGAAATGCTGCATGAAGTCGCCTTCCAGCAAGCCTTGGGCGGCATCGACAATCGCCTTGCCCTGCCCTTCGCTGATCTGTTTGAGGTCGACGTTGACCTTGGCCGCCGCAGTTTTGGCCAGGATCAGGGCACGAATGAATTGCGCCGGCATGCGTTGGTGGCTGATCGGGAAATTGTTCACCGCGCGCTGGGTCTGTGCGCCATACAAGGCCTCGGCAGGCACCTGCAGTTCGCCCATGCTGTCGCGTTCGATACGGGTGTTACTCATCGGAAGATCCTTGCACCAGGTCAGAAACAGAAATGGAAGGCAGCAATTCGCAGGTCGCCAATTGCCAGGCAAAGCTCTGCCAGCGCTTGAGGCGGCAGGCACAGTGGGAGAGTTTTTCCAGGTCACGCAGCGGGCGCCAGGCCTGGTCCAGGCACAGGGAGCGCCAATGCCAGGGCAGCGCGATATCGCTGGCGGTGTCGAGCAAGAGGCGGAATGAGGTTTCAGCGATCGTCCACGGATGGGTCGCGGTGCAGCACGCCAGGTATCGACCCTCGTTGAGGTAGTGTTCGATCAGGCGCGGCTCGTTAGGGTCGAGGCCGCAACGAATCTGGCGACTCATCCAGCGCCAGCTCTCCAGATAAGGATCCTCATGCAGGACAGAACTCATGATCCACACTCATTCGGTAATGATATTTATTATTAAATGATATTGAGAATCAAAACAAGAGTGGCACGATAATCCTCCTGAAACACGGCCACAAAAAAGGCGCGCCATCTTTATAGATGGCGCGCCTTTTTGTTGAAGCGCGTTTGAAGAATCAGCTGCCGGCGACGGTCATCCGTTCGATCAACACCGAACCTGTGCGGATATTGCTGCGCAACTCCAAGTCATTTCCGACGGCAACGATCTGCTTGAACATGTCGCGCATGTTGCCGGCAATCGTCACCTCTTGAACGGCAAACTGAATCTCGCCGTTTTCCACCCAGAAACCCGCCGCGCCACGAGAGTAATCACCAGTGACCATGTTCAGGCCATGGCCCATCAACTCGGTCACCAGCAGGCCACGCCCCATGCGCCGCAACAACGCCGCCTGGTCTTCGTCGCCGTGGGTAACGAACAAGTTGTGCACGCCACCGGAGTTTGCGGTGCTTGGCAGGCCCAATTTACGACCGGCGTAAGTACCCAATACGTAGGACACCAACTCACCCTTCTCGACAAACGGCTTGGCATAGGTGGCCAGGCCATCACCGTCGAACGCCGAACTGCCCATGGCGCGCATCAGGTGCGGACGCTCGTCGATGGTCAGCCATTCGGGGAACAGCTTCTGGCCGATCGCACCTTCAAGGAACGACGACTTGCGATACAGGTTGCCGCCGGAAATCGCTCCAAGGAAACTGCCGAACAAGCCTCCGGCCAACTCCGCCGAAAACAACACCGGCACCTCGCAGGTCGGTACCGGGCGCGCGCCCAGGCGGCTCGCCGCCCGCTGCGCCGCACGCTGGCCAATACTGACCGGGTCGGCCAGCAAATCGCCCTGGCGGTTCACGTCATACCAGTAATCGCGCTGCATCTGGCCATTCGCTTCGGCAATCATCACGCAGCTAAGGCTATGCCGCGTGGACGCGTAGCCACCGATGAAACCATGGCTGTTGCCGTATACCCGGCAGCCCTGATGCGTGCTCAACGTGGTGCCATCCGCGTTCTTGATGCGGGCATCAGCGTCAAATGCGGCGGCTTCGCAGGTCAGCGCCTGCTCGATGGCCTGTTCCGGTGTGATGTCCCAGGCATGGAACAGATCAAAGTCTTTCAAGTCCTTGGCCATCAACGCCTTGTCGGCCAGGCCCGAGCTTTCATCCTCGGAGGTGTGCTTGGCAATCGCCAACGCAGCCGCGACCGTCTCGCGAATCGCTTCCGGACCACTGGCCGAAGTACTGGCCGAACCTTTGCGCTGCCCCACATACAAGGTGATGCCAAAGCCCTGGTCGCGATTGAACTCAACAGTTTCCACTTCTCGCTGGCGCACCGACGTCGACAGCCCCTGCTCCAGCGATACCGCCACTTCACAGGCACTGGCCCCCTGGCGCTTGGCCTCGGCAAGGATCTGCTCGACTTGTTCCTGCAGTGCCGGTAACGCTTGCGGACCGACGCTTTGGGCTGCACTCATGGTTTTCTCCACTCAAATTCTGCTTTCGGTTAAGGCCATCGAGCGACCGGGCCGGACAAGCGGCCCCCGACTGGTTATCATGGCGGCGTTTCTTTGCGGACTGCCACCATGGTTGATTCTTACGACGACTCCCTCGATGGGGAGAAAAGCAAAACCCAGGTCAAACGCGAGCTGCATGCGCTGGTTGACCTCGGCGAGCGCCTTACAACGCTCAAAAAAGATTTGATTGCAAAACTGCCTTTGACCGACGAAATGCGCCGGGCCCTGGCCGATGCGCCCAAGCACACCGCGAATATCGCGCGCAAACGGCACATCATGTTTATCGGCAAGCTGATGCGCGACCAGGACATCGACGCCATTCTGACTTTGCTTGATCAAACCGATGCCTCCACTCGCCAGTACAACGAACGTTTCCATAACCTGGAACGTTGGCGTGACCGCCTGATCTCGGGCGATGACGCGGTGTTGGAGAAATTCGTGCTGGACTACCCGGACGCGGACCGCCAGCAACTGCGCTCCCTGATCCGTCAGGCCCAGCACGAGCTGGCGCATAACAAGGCACCGGCCACCAGCCGTAAAATCTTCAAGTACATCCGTGAGCTGGACGAGACCCAACGCGGCCTGCGTTGATCCTCTTCCCCGGGTGGCGACCCTCGCCACCCGAAGCTCCAGCGCTTACGACCCCGTGCCACCCACGGTGATCGCATCAATCTTCAGCGTTGGCTGGCCGACACCCACCGGCACCGACTGCCCATCTTTCCCGCATGTACCCACGCCGCTGTCCAGCGACAGGTCGTTACCGACCATCGACACCTTACTCATGGCTTCCGGACCGTTACCGATCAAGGTTGCGCCTTTGACCGGCGCGGTGATCTTGCCGTCTTCGATCAGGTACGCCTCGCTGGTGGAGAACACGAACTTGCCGCTGGTGATATCCACCTGGCCGCCACCGAGGTTGGCGCAGTAGATACCGCGCTTCACCGAGGCGATGATTTCAGCAGGATCGCTTTCGCCACCCAGCATGTAGGTGTTGGTCATGCGTGGCATCGGCAGGTGCGCATAGGATTCACGACGGCCATTACCGGTACGCGCGACACCCATCAGACGGGCGTTGAGCTTGTCTTGCATGTAGCCCTTGAGCACACCGTTTTCGATCAGGGTGGTGCACTCGGTCGGGGTGCCTTCGTCGTCGACGCTCAGCGAGCCACGCCGTCCGGCCAGGGTGCCGTCATCGACGATGGTGCAGAGCTTGGACGCAACCATCTCGCCCATGCGCCCGCTGTAGGCCGAACTGCCCTTGCGGTTGAAGTCACCTTCCAGGCCGTGGCCGACCGCTTCGTGCAGTAACACGCCGGACCAGCCCGAACCCAGCACCACCGGCAATGTACCCGCCGGTGCCGGAATGGCTTCCAGGTTGACCAGCGCCTGGCGCAGCGCTTCACGCGCATAGCCCATGGCACGGTCGTCGGTGAGGAAATAGCGGTAGTCGGTACGCCCGCCGCCACCATGGCCACCGCGCTCGCGACGGCCGTTCTGCTCGACGATCACACTCACGTTGAAACGCACCAGCGGCCGCACATCCGCAGCCAGGCCGCCGTCGGTGGACGCCACCAGGATGCGCTCCCACACGCCGGCCATGCTTACGGTGACCTGCTGGATACGCGGGTCCAATGCACGGGTCGCGGCATCGACACGCTTGAGCAAGTCGACTTTTTCGGCACGGGTCATCACTTCCAACGGGTTATCCGGCCCGTACAACTGGGTCACGTCCTGCGTGCTGAACGCCTGCACCGTGCCGTTCTGCCCGGCGCGGGAAATCGAGCGTGCGGCACGTGCGGCCAGGCCCAAAGCCTCCAGGGTGATCGCGTTGCTGTAGGCAAAACCGGTTTTCTCACCGGATTGCGCCCGCACGCCCACACCCTGGTCAAGGTTGAAACTGCCTTCCTTGACGATGCCGTCTTCCAGGGCCCAGGACTCGGAAATCTGCCCCTGGAAATACAGGTCGGCCGCGTCGATGCCCGGCCCGGCGAGGTCGCCCAGCACGGTTTGCAAGCTTTCGATGGTCACGCCACCGGGTGCCAGGAGGTGTTCACTGACTGAGGACAACAACTCGCTCATAGGTATGGCCTTAAATTCATCGTTCCGAAGCAGGCCGCTGTGCGCCCTGCGAGAAAAAGCGCCGATGGCTGACCACCGGCATGCGCGCCCTAATCGACGCCTGTTCACTGCTATCACGTTCGGCCAGCAACACCGCTTCGCCTTGATCCTGTTGTGTCAGCACGCGCCCCCAAGGGTCGATAATTGCCGCGTGACCGTAGGTTTCCCGTGGCCCCGGATGCACACCACCTTGGGCGGCCGCCAGCAGGTAGCACTGGGTCTCGATGGCCCGTGCGCGAATCAGCACGTCCCAGTGCGCGGCACCGGTCACTGCCGTAAACGCCGACGGCGCCGTAATCAATTCAGCCCCCGCAGCACGCAATTCGCTGTACAGCTCGGGGAAGCGCAGGTCGTAGCACACCGTGAGGCCCAAGCGGCCGACCGGCGTGTCCGCCACCACCACGTTACCTCCGAAAGCATAGTCGTCGGATTCGCGATAACGACCGCGAGCATCGGCGACATCCACATCGAACAGGTGCAGCTTGTCGTAGCGGGCGACGATTTCGCCCTGATCATCGATCAGCAGCGAACAGGCGTTGGACTTGGCGTGCGGTTGGTCCTTAGGCGGCAACGGCAAAGTGCCAGCCACTATCCATAAGGTGAGGTCGCGAGCGGTCTGTTTCAACCACGGCAGGATCGGGCCTTCGCCCAGCGCTTCGGCGCGGCCGATATCGGCAATGTCACGACGGCCCATGGCGGCAAAGTTTTCCGGCAACACTGCCAGTTTCGCACCACCGGCCGCGGCTTCTTCCAGCAAGCGACGGGCCTGGGCCAGGTTGGCCAGCACGTCACTCTGGCTGACCATTTGAATTACCGCAAAGGACATGGGCCAACACTCCATAAAGGGCATGGCACCATGCTACTCCACAGCCTCTCAGTTTGGCTTTTCAAATGGCTTGTCGAAGGTGATTTTCGGGTCTTTCCACGGGCCTTCGACCTTGTATTGGACACTGGCGAAGCGTGAAACACGGTCACCGATCAACTTGTCGATCAGGAACAACGCACCACCAATGGCCGGCGCACCCACAATCAACGCCGCAATCGGCAGGTTATTCGTCACCGGCAGCGTCACCAGCAACTTGGCATCGACACGATCTGCCACCAGGTCCAGGGTGCCGTTGAGCTCGAGGTTGCTCGAAGGCCCCGTCATAGTGATCGGCTCGCGGGTCACGAACACGCCATTGCTGGCGGCCAGCAGGCCTTTGACCCGGTCATAGCTCAAGCCCTTGCCGAGCAGGTCGGAGAAGTCCAGACGCAACCGCCGCCCGATGGAGTTGAAGTTCAGCAGGCCGAATACCCGCAGGGCCTGGGCGCCCCCTTCCACTTCGACGAACTGGCCGTTGCGGAACGCTGCATCCAGGCTGCCGGAGAAACGCTTGGGTCCTACATAAGCCGGAGAACCAGGCCAACGCCCGTCCACATCCAGATGGAAATCCTGGCTGGTGACGGTAGGCGCATACCCCCACCCCTTGAGTACATCGCCAATATTCTTGCCGTCCAGGCGCCCCTTGTACCAACTGCTGCTGTCACCTGCCGCGCCTTCCCAGCCCCCCGCGCCCTTGAGCTGCATGCCCTTGAGGCCCAGGTCCAGGCTGCTGAAGGCGAGGCCCTTGGCGGTGGGGCGGAGTTTCAGCGACCAGGCGCCTATCAGGTCCGGGCCCTGGAACAACTGGTCGATGGCGATATCCAGCGCTGGAATATCCTTGGGGTCGATGTTCGCCAACGGGTCCGGCGCGTTTTCATCCGCCTGCACCGTGGGGTCCACCGCCGGCAGCTTCACGTATTGCAGGTTGATCGCAATCGGTGCGCCCTTGGCGTCCGGCAGGTTGACCGTGCCCTTGGCCTGCTGGCTGTCGAGCTGCAAGGCCCACGCGGCTGGCTTGCGGTCCAGTTGCAAATTGACTTGATCGAACTGCGTGCCAAAACCGGTCAGCTTGCCTATCTTGAAGTCGGCGCCGCTGAGCAATTGCTTGGCACTGCCGCCCGGGTCATTACCCGCATAGCGATCCACCAGTTTTTTCCACGGATCAATATCCAGCTCCGACAACACCCCACGAATGCGCAAGCCCTTGGCACCCGGCAGCACGGCATCGCCATCACCGAGGAACAACTCACCACGGCCATCATTGAACTTGTCCGGGGGCGCGGCAAACGTGAAGTTGGCCAGCTCGCCATAATCAAACCAGTATCGGCGTTCGGCGCCCTGCAAGGTCATGCGGAACACACTGTCACGCCCCTGGCTGGCCGGCATGCCGAACGGCGCCGGCAGGTCAACGGCCACGCCCTTGAGGTTGGAGCTGACCATCAGTTGGCTGTCGGCGCCATCCAGGGTCAGTTGCAACTGGTACGGAATATCGCCGGACACCGGTAACGGCTGGCTGATTTTCAACCAGTCCGTCAGCCGCTTGACCGTAACCTGGCCCTTGGCATTCACACGGGTGCTGATATTGCCCGGCTTGCCATCGGCAACGATCTGCGCAGTGATCGGCCGATCAAACGCCTGGGCGGTGATGTTCTGGCCACTGAGGCCCTTGGCGCTGTCGAAACGGAACTCGCCCTTGAGCTGGGTCAGGTCCAGTGGCGGCTCGGCCAATTGCAGGCGCGCCTTGTCGGTCTTGAAGTCCACCACGATTTTCGGTTCGGTGCCCTTGGCCAACGGAATATCCAGGTCAAGGCTGCCTTGCAGGTCGCCCTCACCCTTCCAGCCGGCAAAGGTCGATGCAGTGCCGATCGGCGCTTCCTGGAGAATTTTCAGGCCATCGCCCAAGCCTCCGGCAAAACCGCCCGTGAGCAACAGATGGCTGTCTTTGCCCGCAGGTGCGTGGGGAATATTGACGTAGATGTCCTTGACCTTGGTGTCGAGCAACTGGCCCTTGCTGGCCAGGATGCGCACGCCACTCTCCTCGACAAACACTTCGCCGTTGACCTTGCTCACATGGGGCCAGCCCGGCTGGAACGCCAGCTCGGCATCGTGCACCTTGAAGAACAGGCTGATATTGCGTGCAGCCGGCAGCGCATCGTGGTTCAACGACCCCTGATACTGGAAGAAGCCTTGGTCCACCGCCCCCTTGAGGATCGCGGTGCGCAGCCACTCATCCAAAGCGGGGCTCAACACCGCCGGCAGGTACTTGGGGGTGAAGCGTCCATCGCCATCAACCATGCCGACCCGCAGGTCCATGTAGTCTTCCTGGTTGTGGTCAAAATGCAGGCGAATCAGGAAGTCGGCGGCAATCTTGCCCTCCTCGCCCAGCACCTTGATATACGGGGCGATCAGGGTGAAACCTTCTTTGTCCAACTTCCACGTCAGGCGTGCATTGGCCTGGAGGTACTGCCAGGGCTTGGCGAAGATCGGGTCCAGGTGCAGGGAAAAGTCCTTGCTGTCCATGCGCAACTCGCCCTGGCCCAGGTCACCGCTGATGCTGCCGGATACATTACGCGCAGCCGGTGCGCCGAAGTAGGCATCGAAGCCGATACGTTCGAGGTTGGCGGCAAAGCTGACTTTTTTATCGGTCGTGTCCTGGGGGCGGAAATCCACCAGCACGTTGCGCAGCAGCCCAGTGGCCTTAAGGTGCTCGACGGTCTTGGCAAAGCCTTCCGGCAGCGGCGCCAGGGCGTTGAGCAGTGGCGTGATCGGCGTCAGGTCCAGGCGGTCGGCCTGGAGCTTCCAGACTTCCAGGTCCTTGTCGGTGGCCAGGGTCTGCTGCAATTGCAGACGAGATTCCCAGCGGGTCTCGCCCAGGTTCATCGCCAGCGAGTCGAACAGCACGCCAAGGCCGGTGTCGCTGCGTTGCAGGTAGGCCGTAAGCGCGAGGTTTTCAATGTGCACCGGCTTGCGCTCGGCATAGCGGCCCTTCAACTGTGGCGAGTTGAGGCGCACTACTGCGCTTTGCACAGTGCCTTTGGCCCAGGTCAGCCAGAACTCACCGCCCGCCTTGAACTGCGTGAGCTTCCACTGTTGAGTCAGTTTTGCGGGGATCCACTTGGCCCAATCACTCTGGGGCAGGCTCAGATAAGCCTGGACTTCACCGTCCTTCCACTGGCTGGCGCGAATGCGGGTGCGCAGGCTCATGGCGAGGGGCTGGCCGTCAGGCAGGGTCAGGCGTGCATCCAGGCGTTGGCGGGTGACGCCGGTGTGCAGGCTCAAGCCGACGTACGTCATGGTCACCGGCGCCTGGTCGAACGGTTGCAGCGTCACTTGGCTGTCGAGCAGCGACACGCGCTTGACCTTCTGCATGTGCGTGAGCAACTGCTCCGGGTCCAGCGGCTGGTCGTCCTGCACCGGCAGGCCTTGCAAGGCCCACTTGCCGTCCTTGTCTTCCTTGATGCTGAGTTGCAGGCCACTGACTTGCAGGTGGGCAATGCGCACTTCGCGGGCCATCAGGCTGGCCCAGACATCGGGCACCACTTCGACCTGGTCCAGGCGCAAGGCACTGCTGCCCTCGCCCAGCATCACATCATGGGCCAGCAATACCGGCGCAAAGCCGCTCCAGCGGCCTTCGAGGCTGCCGATATGCAAAGGCATTTCCACGGCTGCCTGGGCCTTGGCCTCGACTTCGGCGCGGTACTCGGCCACCAACGGGGTCAATTCACGCCCCAGGCTCACGTACACCGCCGCCAGCACCAGCAACAAGGCACAGAGGCCCAGCCCCCAACGGGTCAAAGCGGCAAAAAAGCGTATCAGACGCTCCATGTCAGGCGACCCTCAAGGCAGTAGTCGGACGGCAGATCAAGGCCTGCCTGTCTTTTAAAAAGAAAGCGAATGGGGATCAGAGCAGCACCACGTCGTATTGTTCCTGGGAATACATGGTTTCAACCTGGAAGCGTATCGTGCGTCCGATAAAACCCTCCAGTTCGGCAACGTTGCCGGACTCTTCGTCCAGCAGCCGGTCGACCACTTTCTGGTTGGCGAGCACTCTATAACCTTCGGCCTGGTAGGCACGCGCCTCGCGCAGGATTTCGCGGAAAATCTCGTAGCAAACCGTTTCCGGGGTCTTCAACTTACCGCGTCCCTGGCAACTGCTGCACGGCTCGCACAGCACTTGCTCAAGGCTTTCGCGGGTGCGTTTGCGGGTCATCTGCACCAGGCCCAACTCGGTAATGCCGATGATGTTGGTCTTGGCGTGATCACGCTCCAGCTGTTTCTCGAGGGTCCGCAGCACCTGGCGCTGGTGCTCTTCGTCTTCCATGTCGATGAAGTCGATGATGATGATGCCACCCAGGTTGCGCAGGCGCAGTTGGCGAGCAATCGCAGTCGCGGCTTCGAGGTTGGTCTTGAAGATGGTTTCTTCGAGGTTGCGATGGCCCACGAACGCGCCGGTGTTGACGTCGATGGTGGTCATGGCTTCCGCCGGGTCCACTACCAGGTAGCCGCCGGACTTGAGCGGCACCTTGCGTTCCAGGGCTTTCTGGATTTCATCTTCGACGCCATACAGGTCGAAGATCGGCCGCTCGCCGGGGTAGTGCTCCAGGCGGTCGGCAATTTCCGGCATCAGTTCGGCAACAAATTGTGTGGTGCGCTGGAAGGTTTCCCGCGAGTCGATGCGAATTTTCTCAATCTTCGGGCTGACCAGGTCGCGCAGTGTGCGCAAGGCCAGGCCCAGGTCTTCATAGATGACGCTGGGCGCACCGATGGTCTTGATCTGGGCGTCGATCTGGTCCCACAGACGTCGCAGGTAGCGGATGTCCATGAGGATTTCATCGGCGCCGGCGCCCTCGGCAGCGGTGCGCAGGATAAAGCCGCCCGCCTCCTTGATGCCTTCAGCTGCCACGCAATCACTGACCACCTTCTTCAGGCGCTCGCGCTCGGCTTCGTCTTCGATCTTCAAGGAGATGCCGACATGCGCGGTACGCGGCATATACACCAGGTATCGCGAAGGAATCGACAACTGCGTGGTCAGGCGCGCGCCCTTGGAGCCGATAGGGTCCTTGGTGACTTGCACCACCAGGCTCTGCCCTTCATGCACCAGCGCGCTGATGCTTTCCACTGCTGGGCCTTCACGCAGGGAAATTTCCGAAGCATGGATAAATGCCGCACGATCCAGGCCGATATCGACGAATGCCGCTTGCATCCCCGGCAATACGCGCACCACCTTGCCTTTGTAGATATTGCCGACGATCCCGCGCTTCTGGGTACGCTCAACGTGCACTTCTTGCAGAACACCGTTCTCTACCACCGCCACGCGCGATTCCATCGGCGTGATATTGATCAGAATCTCTTCACTCATGGCTGGGTCTCGTTCAGGCGTTTTCACAATAGTGACCGATCGCTTAAGGCTGGGCGCTGGGGAACGGCGATCAGCGCGCGGTAAGATTTTGCCAACAGGGTATGCCGAATTGGTGGAGCAGTTGTGCGGTTTCGCACACCGGCAGGCCGACTACCGCCGAATAACTGCCATTGAGCCCGGCCACAAACACCGAGCCCAGGCCTTGGATAGCATAGCCGCCCGCCTTGTCCTGGGGTTCGCCACTGTGCCAGTAGGTTGTAGCCTCCTCGACAGAAATATCGCGAAAACGTACACGACTGCTTACACAAACAATCTCGCAGTGCTGGCCGTCGGTGAGGGCAATGGCGGTGAGCACCTCGTGCTCACGCCCCGCCAGGGCCATCAGCATCGCCAAGGCATCGGCCTGGTCAACGGGCTTACCGAGGATCTGACCATCAACGATCACAGCCGTATCAGCCCCCAGCACACAGGCGCCAGACGTATTTGAGAGCACAGCAAAACCCGCCGCAGCCTTGCCCCGCGCCAGGCGCTCGACGTAGGAAACGGCGGATTCATTTGTAAGAGGGGTTTCATCAATAGCGGCGCTGACCACGGTGAAGGGCACACCGATCTGGGTCAACAGTTCACGCCGCCTCGGAGAACCCGAGGCCAGGTAAAGCGAATTCATTGCAGACTCTCCCTGTAGGGCTCGATAACCAGGCAGAGCCTCGCAATCCATTCAATTGATTTTGTAGCGACGACGCAACCCACGCAGACCGAAGCTGATCCATGGCCACAGCAACGCACTGACCAGGGCCGGCAAGACCAACGCCAGGGTCGGTTGGCGATTACCGGTCAAGGCACTGAGCCACAGCTGAACCAGCTGTGCCAGGCCGAAGATCACCAGGATCACCAGGCACTGTTGCCACATCGGGAACATGCGCAAACGTTGCTGCAACGACAGCACCAGGAAGGTGATCAGGGTCAGGATCAACGCGTTCTGACCCAGCAAGGTGCCATAGAGCACATCTTCCGCCAAGCCCAGGAACATCGCCGTGACCATGCCGACTTTGTGCGGCAGGTTCAGCGCCCAGAACGCCAGCAACAACGCCAGCCAGAGCGGACGCAGGATTTCCATGAACTGCGGCAGCGGCGATACGCTGAGCAACAAACCGATGGCAAAGGTCAGCCAGACGATCCAACCATTACGCGAATGAGTACCGGCCATTATTCTTCCCTCTGCCGCGTGGTGGCCGTGGCGGCCGCTGGAGGCTTGGCCGCAGGCGTGGCAGCCGGTGGCTTGGTCGCCGTCGGCTTGGCCGGGCGAGCGTTGTGGGCGGCCGGCTTGACCGGCGTGGCCACGGGTGCGGCCTGCGCAGCGGCGGGTGCGGGCGGCCCCACGAATGCAGGCTTGGGCACCGTTGCAGGAACGACCGGTGCTGTACCGTTTTGCTTATCTTCCGCTTCCTGGGCCTGGGCGGCGTCGTTGGCGCGCTCTTCCGGGGTACGGTTGTCGCTGAATACCAATAGCAGGTAGCGGCTGCGATTCAGGGCGGCGGTCGGCACGGCACGTACAATGGCGAACGGCTGGCCGGAATCGTGGATCACTTCCTTGACCGTCGCCACCGGGTAGCCGGCCGGGAAACGCTGACCGAGGCCGGAGCTGACCAGCAGGTCGCCCTCCTTGATGTCGGCAGTGTCGGCCACATGGCGCAATTCCAGGCGCTCAGGATTGCCGGTGCCGCTGGCAATCGCGCGCAGGCCGTTGCGGTTCACCTGCACCGGGATGCTGTGGGTGGTGTCCGTCAGCAACAACACCCGTGAGGTGTAGGGCATCAGCTCGACCACTTGGCCCATCAGCCCACGGGCATCGAGCACCGGCTGGCCGAGGACCACACCGTCGCGTTCACCCTTGTTGATGATGATGCGATGAGTGAAGGGGTTGGGGTCCATGCCGATCAACTCGGCCACTTCGACCTTTTCATTGACCAGTGCGGAAGAATTGAGCAACTCGCGCAGCCGAACGTTCTGCTCGGTCAGGGCCGCCAGCTTCTGCATGCGCCCCTGCAACAGCAGGTTTTCGGTCTTGAGTTTTTCGTTCTCGGCGACGAGCTCGGTGCGGCTGCCGAACTGGCTGGCCACGCCCTGGAACAGACGTTGCGGCAGGTCGGTGATCCAGTAGGTCTGCATCAACACCAGCGACATCTGGCTGCGCACGGGCTTGAGTAGTGCAAAGCGGGCATCGACCACCATCAGCGCGACCGAAAGCACGACCAGCACCAACAGGCGCACGCCCAATGAGGGGCCTTTGGCGAAAAGCGGTTTAATAAGCCGCTCCTCCCAGGCAAATGTTCTCTTTATTCATACGGCATCTAACCGGCCTGGATGCAGATTGAAGAAGATAAACGCCAACAGGCAGCACTGCAAAGTGCTGCCTGCGGGCGAAACATGGGCTCACCAGCAAAGGCTTATTCGCTGGAAAGCAGGTCCATGGTGTGTTTATCCATCATTTCCAGTGCACGACCACCGCCACGGGCAACGCAGGTCAGCGGGTCTTCGGCGACGATCACCGGCAGGCCAGTCTCTTGGGCCAGCAGCTTGTCGAGGTCACGCAGCAAGGCGCCACCACCGGTCAGCACCAGGCCACGCTCGGCGATGTCGGAAGCCAGTTCCGGCGGCGATTGCTCCAGGGCACTCTTCACGGCCTGAACGATGGTGGCCAGGGACTCTTGCAGAGCTTCCAGCACTTCATTGGAGTTCAGGGTAAAGGCACGTGGCACGCCTTCGGCCAGGTTGCGACCGCGCACATCGACTTCGCGTACTTCGCCGCCCGGGTAGGCGGTGCCGATTTCCTGCTTGATGCGCTCTGCGGTGGATTCACCGATCAGGCTGCCGTAGTTACGGCGTACATAAGTGATGATCGCCTCGTCGAAGCGGTCGCCGCCTACGCGGACGGATTCGGCATACACCACACCGTTCAGGGAAATCAGGGCGATTTCAGTGGTACCACCACCGATATCCACCACCATCGAACCGCGCGCTTCTTCTACCGGCAGGCCGGCACCGATCGCAGCCGCCATCGGCTCTTCGATCAGGAACACTTCACGAGCACCGGCACCGAGTGCCGATTCACGGATGGCGCGACGCTCAACCTGGGTGGATTTGCATGGAACACAGATCAGCACACGAGGGCTGGGCTGCAGGAAACTGTTTTCGTGAACCTTGTTGATGAAGTACTGCAGCATCTTCTCGCAGACACTGAAGTCGGCGATCACGCCGTCTTTCATCGGACGAATGGCAGCAATATTGCCTGGTGTACGGCCGAGCATGCGCTTGGCCTCGGTGCCGACGGCAACGACACTTTTCTGATTACCATGGGTCCGAATGGCCACAACCGATGGCTCATTCAGGACGATACCGCGCTCGCGCACGTAAATAAGGGTGTTGGCAGTGCCCAGGTCAATGGAAAGATCGCTGGAAAACATGCCACGCAGTTTCTTGAACATGGGAAAGGGACCCTAGGCAACGCGTGGGTAAAAAAGTGCGGCAAACTCTAACAACGACAGGGATTTTGGGCAAGGCGCCAATGTGCTAAATTGGCCGACTTTCTGTGCACCTAACCCCACAATCGCGGCCGTAAGACCGTAGAAATGCGGTAGTGTTCCGACAATCTAACACACGGACAGCCTCCGTTCTGTTTTCCACTGGAGATTCCCATGACGCTTGAACGCTCCGACGTGGAAAAAATCGCTCATTTGGCCTGCCTGGGCCTCAATGAAGGCGATCTTCCACAGACCACCGCCGCCCTGAACAGCATTCTCGGGCTGGTCGACCAAATGCAAGCCGTGAATACCGACGGCATCGAGCCCCTGGCTCACCCGCTGGAAGCCAGCCAGCGCCTGCGCGCAGACGTCGTGACCGAGAGTAATAATCGCGAGGCCTACCAGTCCATCGCGCCAGCGGTCGAAAACGGCCTGTACCTGGTTCCGAAAGTCATCGACTAAAGGGAAAGAGCCTGCAATGCATCACATGACTCTGGCCGAGATCGCCCGCGGTCTCGCCGACAAAAAGTTTTCTTCCGAAGAGCTGACCAAGACCCTGCTGGCGCGTATCGCCGAGCACGACTCGAAGGTCAACAGCTTCATCAGCCTCACCGAAGAGCTGGCCTTGAGCCAGGCCAAGGCCGCCGACGCACGTCGCGCCAACGGTGAAAATGGCCCACTGCTGGGCGCGCCGATTGCCCACAAAGACCTGTTCTGCACCCAGGGCATTCGCACCAGCTGCGGCTCGAAGATGCTCGACAACTTCAAGGCACCCTACGACGCCACCGTGGTGTCCAAGCTGGCTGCCGCTGGGGCCGTGACCCTGGGCAAGACCAACATGGACGAATTCGCCATGGGTTCGGCCAACGAGTCGAGCTACTACGGCGCGGTGAAAAACCCGTGGAACCTGGAGCACGTGCCCGGCGGTTCGTCCGGTGGTTCGGCTGCAGCTGTTGCTGCGCGCTTCCTGCCGGCCGCCACGGCCACCGATACCGGTGGTTCGATCCGCCAGCCTGCCGCGTTCACCAACCTCACCGGCCTGAAGCCGACCTACGGTCGCGTTTCCCGCTGGGGCATGATCGCCTACGCGTCAAGCCTCGATCAGGGCGGCCCACTGGCCCGCACCGCTGAAGACTGCGCGATTTTGTTACAAGGTATGGCCGGCTTCGATAAACAGGACTCCACCAGCATCGATGAGCCGGTGCCGGACTACAGCGCCAGCCTGAACACCTCGCTCAAGGGCCTGCGCATCGGCGTGCCGAAGGAATACTTCAGCGCCGGTCTGGACCCCCGCATCGCCGAACTGGTGCATAACAGCGTCAAGGAGCTGGAAAAGCTCGGCGCCGTGATCAAGGAAATCAGCCTGCCGAACAACGGGCACGCGATTCCTGCGTACTACGTGATCGCCCCGGCTGAAGCGTCCTCCAACCTGTCGCGTTTCGACGGCGTGCGTTTCGGCTACCGCTGCGAAAACCCGAAAGACCTCACCGACCTTTATAAGCGCTCCCGTGGCGAAGGTTTCGGTGCCGAAGTACAGCGCCGCATCATGGTCGGCGCCTACGCCCTCTCGGCCGGTTACTACGACGCGTACTACCTCAAGGCGCAGAAAATCCGCCGCCTGGTGAAGAACGACTTCATGGCCGCCTTTGAACAAGTTGACGTGATCCTCGGCCCGACCACGCCGAACCCGGCCTGGAAACTCGGCGCCAAGAACGGCGACCCGGTGGCTGCGTACCTCGAGGACCTGTACACCATCACCGCCAACCTCGCGGGCCTGCCGGGCTTGTCCATGCCTGCCGGTTTCGTCGATGGCCTGCCGGTCGGCGTGCAATTGCTTGCCCCGTATTTCCAGGAAGGCCGCCTGCTCAATGTGGCGCACCAGTACCAGTTGAACACTGACTGGCACACTCGCACCCCTACCGGCTTCTGAGGAGAACACTATGCAATGGGAAGTCGTGATCGGGCTGGAGATTCATACCCAGCTCGCCACCCAATCGAAGATTTTCTCCGGTAGCGCCACCACGTTCGGCTCCGAGCCCAACACCCAGGCCAGCCTGGTCGACCTGGGCATGCCCGGCGTATTGCCGGTGCTGAACCAGGAAGCGGTGCGCATGGCGGTGATGTTCGGCCTGGCGATTGACGCCGAGATCGGCCAGCACAACGTGTTCGCGCGCAAGAACTACTTCTACCCGGACCTGCCCAAAGGCTACCAGATCAGCCAGATGGAATTGCCGATCGTCGGCAAGGGCCACCTGGACATCCCGCTGGAAGACGGCACCATCAAGCGCGTCGGCGTAACCCGTGCGCACCTGGAAGAAGACGCCGGCAAGAGCCTGCACGAAGAATTCCCGGGCGCGACCGGTATCGACCTGAACCGTGCCGGCACACCGCTGCTGGAAATCGTCTCCGAACCGGACATGCGCAGCGCCAAGGAAGCCGTAGCCTACGTCAAGACCATTCACGCGCTGGTGCGCTACCTGGGTATTTGCGACGGCAACATGGCCGAAGGCTCGCTGCGTTGTGACTGCAACGTATCGATCCGTCCAAAAGGCCAGGTCGAGTTCGGCACCCGCTGCGAGATCAAGAACGTCAACTCGTTCCGATTCATCGAGAAGGCGATCAACAGCGAAGTGCGTCGCCAGATCGAACTGATCGAAGACGGCGGCAAGGTCATCCAGCAAACCCGCCTGTACGACCCGAACAAAGACGAAACCCGCGCCATGCGCAGCAAGGAGGAAGCCAACGACTACCGTTACTTCCCCGATCCGGACCTGCTGCCGGTAGTGCTGGAGGACGCGTTCCTCAACGATATCCGCGCCACCCTGCCGGAACTGCCGCAGCAGAAACGCGAGCGCTTCCAGGAACAGTTCGGCCTGTCGGTCTACGATGCCAGCGTCCTGGCGTCCAGCCGTGAGCAAGCCAACTACTTCGAAAAAGTCGTGAGCATTGCCGGTGACGCCAAGCTGGCGGCCAACTGGGTCATGGTCGAGCTGGGCAGCCTGTTGAACAAGCAAGGCCTGGAAATCGACGAAGCCCCGGTCAGCGCCGAGCAGCTGGGTGGCATGCTGCTGCGCATCAAGGACAACACCATCTCCGGCAAAATCGCCAAGACCGTGTTCGAAGCCATGGCCAGTGGCGAAGGCAGTGCCGACGAGATCATCGAGAAGCGCGGCCTCAAGCAAGTCACCGACAGCGGCGCGATCTCGGCCGTGCTGGATGAAATGCTCGCAGCCAACGCCGAGCAGGTCGAGCAGTACCGCGCGGCAGACGAAGCCAAGCGCGGCAAGATGTTCGGCTTCTTTGTCGGCCAGGCGATGAAAGCCTCCAAAGGCAAGGCCAACCCGCAACAGGTGAACGAACTGCTGAAAAGCAAGCTCGAAGGCTGATAGCGATGAAGGGTCCGAGTCAGGTTTCATGCTCGGCTCGGACCAATGTGCGAGGGGGCTTGCCCCCGATTGCAGAGTGTCAGCTGACGAATGTCTGGCTGATGCACCGCTATCGGGGGCAAGCCCCCCTCCCACATAAGTTCATTCTACCTTTGACATGGGGAAACCTTGCATGAAGCGTCTACTCGGCCTCCTGGCCCTGTTCTCCCTGTTGGCCGGCTGCGCCAGCGGCCTCATCGACCCCAACGGCTACGACGAAACCGGCACCGCCTCCTATTACGGCGCAAAGCACCACGGCAAGAAGACTGCCAGCGGTGAACCCTTCAACCAGAACGCCCTGACCGCTGCCCACCGGCGCCTGCCCTTCGGCACCCAGGTCAAGGTCACCAATCTCGACAACGACAGATCCGTGGTTGTCCGCATCAATGATCGCGGCCCGCATACCCGTGGGCGCTTGATCGATCTTTCACGCAAGGCTGCCGAACAGCTGGGTATGATCGGCAGCGGTACGGCGCGAGTTCGCGTGCAAGCCCTGAACAATTGAAGACGGAGCCCTGGCCATTTTCGGATTAACCGCCCTCTCGCCCTGGAGCCTGCTGGAATTGGTCAGCGGCCTGGTGCTGCTGATCCTCGGTGCCGAAATCCTGGTGCGCGCCTCCGTGCGCCTGGCCGCGAGCCTCAAAGTGCGGCCACTGATCATAGGCCTGACCATCGTCGCCTTCGGCAGCAGCGCGCCGCAGATGACCGTCAGCCTGCAAGCCACCCTGGCCGGTAATACCGATATCGCCGTGGGCAGCGTGATCGGCAGCAGCATCTTCAACATCCTGGTGACCCTGGGCCTGTCGGCGTTGATTGTTCCGTTGCGGGTCTCACGCCAATTGGTACGCCTGGACATCCCCGTGATGATCCTGGCCGGGCTGCTGGTGTTCACCCTGGCGGCCAACGAAGAACTCACGCCCAGCGACGGCCTGATGCTGCTCGTTGCCCTGCTCGCTTACCTCGGCGTATTGCATTACCAGACGCGCCACTCCCGCCGCCCGCGCACCCTGGACACGGTGGCCAGGGCTCCCTGGCTGAGCAGCGTGCTGCTGATGCTCGGTGGTTTTCTGATCCTGGTGCTGGCCGGGCATTTGCTATTGGGCGCGGCAGTGGACGTGGCGAGCGACCTGGGCCTGTCAGAACGTGTGATCGGGCTGACCCTGATCGGTGTCGGCACCTCCCTGCCCTGCCTGGCGACGTCGCTGATCGCCGCCTTGCGCGGCGAGCGGGACATTGCCGTGGGCAACGTGATCGGCAGCAACCTGTTCAATCTGCTCGGCGTGTTGGGGCTGACTGCCCTGCTTGCCCCTTCTCCGCTGTCAGTATCGCCCAATGCCCTGGATTTCGACCTGCCGGTGATGCTCGGCGTGGTGGTGCTGTGCCTGCCGGTGTTCTACACCGGTTACCGCGTGACCCGCGCCGAAGGCCTGGTGCTGCTGGGCCTGTACCTGGCGTATGGGCTGCACGTGATGGCGTTCACCACGGGCATGCCGCTGGCCACCAAGCTTGAACACCTGATGCTGTATTACGTCCTGCCAGTGCTGGTGGCTTTTCTGTTGTTCAGCACGCTGCGAGCCTGGCGCCGCCAACACAAGAGGGAACCGCAATGACCGATCAGAAGAAGCCCGGGGTGGAAATGCGTCGCCAGGTCATGGGCGACGCGTTCGTCGACCGCGCCCTGGGCAATGCGACCGAGTTCAGCCAGCCGTTGCAGGACTTCGTCAACGAACATGCCTGGGGCAGCGTGTGGAACCGCGAAGGGTTGCCGCTGAAGACCCGCAGCCTGATCACCCTCGCCGCCCTGACCGCGCTCAAGTGCCCACAGGAACTGAAGGGCCACGTGCGCGGCGCACTGAACAACGGTTGCACCGTGGAGGAAATCCGCGAAGCACTGCTGCATTGCGCGGTGTATGCCGGTGTGCCGGCGGCGATTGATGCGTTCCGTGCCGCCCAGGAAGTGATCGACGCGTATCAGACAGATCAGCAGTGACGGTCAGATAGCTATCGGGGGCAAGCCCCCGATTGGCCCTCACAGGCACCCGAGCGTTCAGATCCAACCACCCGCCTGCAACACAAAGATCCCGATATTCGTGGTCACCGCCGCCATCAAGGTGGTGATCACGATAATCGCCGCCGCCAGTTCATGATTGCCCTCGGCAGCCCTGGCCATCACGAAGCTCGCAGCGGCCGTCGGTGCGCCGAAGTACAGGAACAGAATCCCCAACTCCGGCCCGCGAAAGCCCAGCAGCCACGCGCCCAGGGTGGCGATCACCGGCAGCCAGACCATCTTCATCAGGCTCGCGCTCAACGCCATGTTGCCGCTCTTGCGCAAAGCCGCCAGTGACAAGGTGCCGCCGATGCAGATCAACGCCAGCGGCAAGGTGGTGTCCGCCAGGTACTGCATGGACTTTTCCAGCCAGCCGGGCAGGCCGATCTGGAAATAGGCGAACGGCGCCGCCGCGATCACACTGATGATCAACGGGTTGGCCAGCACACTCTTGCAGATGCTCCATGGGTCGGACTTGATCACCGGGCTGTACACCGCCAGCACAATGGTCGACAGCGTGTTGTAGAACAGGATCACCAGCGCCGCGAGGATCGCGCCGAGGGAGATGCCGTAGTCGCCGTACATGCTGGCGGCCAGCGCCAGGCCGATCACACCGTTATTACCGCGAAACGCCCCCTGGGTGTAGATGCCCCGGTCTTCACGCGGGCAACGAAAGATCGCCCAACCCCAGGCCAGGGCAAAGCTGAGCAAGGTGGCGACGGCAAAATAGATCAGCAAGCCCGGCTTGAGTGCCGAGTGCAGGTCGGCATGCAGAATGCCGAGAAACAGCAACGCCGGCATGGTGACGTTGAACACCAGGGACGAGGCCGTGTGGATAAAGTTATCGTTGATCCAGTGGATGCGCTTGAGCAACACACCCAGGAACAGCATGGCAAACACCGGCGCGGTGATGGTGAGGGTGGAGAGGAAAATTGCCAGCATGCCGGGGAGAACCTTGGTGAGCGTCGTTAGGTGGCTAATGATAAGCCAGTGTAGGCCGCTTCGTCTGGTCTACCGCCATCGGGGGCAAGCCCCCTCCCACCTCTGACGGTGCTCACCGTTCAAAATGTGGGAGGGGGCTTGCCCCCGATGCAGGCGACTCGGTCTCAGGTAATGGGCGCCGGGTTGAACAAGGTAATGTCGTTGTGCAGCTTGTGGTGCTCCGCCCACGTCTGCTTCTTGCCGCTGGCCACATCCAGATAGAAGTGGAACAGCTCCCAACCCAGCTCCTCGATGGTCGCACGCCCGGTGGCAATGCGCCCGGCGTCGATATCGATCAGGTCCGGCCAGCGCTGCGCCAGTTCCGTACGCGTCGACACCTTCACCACCGGCGCCATCGCCAACCCGTAAGGCGTGCCACGCCCGGTGGTGAACACATGCAGGTTCATCCCCGCCGCCAGTTGCAAGGTGCCACACACAAAGTCACTGGCCGGCGTCGCGCAAAAAATCAGGCCTTTGCCCTTGAAACGCTCACCCGGCCCAAGCACGCCGTTGATCGCGCTGCTGCCGGACTTGACGATCGAGCCCAGGGACTTCTCGACGATATTCGACAACCCGCCCTTCTTGTTACCCGGCGTGGTGTTGGCACTGCGATCCGCCTCGCCCTTGGCCAGGTAACGGTCGTACCAATCCATTTCCCGAACCAGCTCCTGGGCAACTTCCTTCGTCTCTGCACGCGAAGTCAGCAAGTAGATGGCATCCCGTACTTCAGTGACCTCGGAAAACATCACCGTCGCCCCGGCCCGCAGCAACAAGTCCGAGGCATAACCCAGCGCCGGGTTGGCGGTGATGCCGGAAAACGCATCACTGCCGCCGCACTGCATGCCCAGGATCAACTCGGACGCCGGCACGGTTTCGCGGCGGCGCTGGTCGAGTTTCTTCAAGCGCGTCTCGGCCAGTTCCATGATCTGCTCGATCATTTCGGTAAACCCATGGCTGGAGTCCTGCAAGCGATACAGCCAGGGCTCACTCAGGTCGACCGAGCTGTCGTTGTCGTGCATCACCTGCCCGGCCTGCAATTTCTCACAGCCCAGGCTGATCACCAGGGCTTCACCGCCCAGGTTCGGGTTGCGCGCCAGGTTGCGCACGGTGCGGATCGGGATGTAGGCGTCCGTCGCGGTGATCGCCACGCCGCAGCCATAGCTGTGGGTCAGCGCCACCACGTCATCGACGTGCGGGTACTTGGGCAGCAATTCATCCTTGATGCGCTTGACCGCATGGTCCAGCACGCCCGTGACGCACTGCACCGTGGTGGTGATCCCGAGGATGTTGCGCGTACCCACGGTGCCGTCGGCGTTGCGATACCCCTCGAAGGTAAAGCCCTCCAGCGGCGCCTGGGTCTCAGGCACCTCGGTGGACAGCGGCAAGCTGTCCAGTGGCGGCGCGGTGGGCATGCGCAGTTGATCTTCCTGCACCCAGCTGCCGCGTGGAATCGGCGCCAGGGCGTAACCGATGGTCTGGCCGTAACGAATGATCTGGCCGCCTTCGGGGATATCTTCCAGGGTCACTTTGTGGCTCTGGGGGATGAAATCCACGGTCACCAGGCCATCCGGGAACTCGGTCCCGGCCGGGACGCCCTGGTCATTGACCACGATCACTACGTTGTCGCGCTCGTGCAAACGAATCGAGCGCGGCGAGTCGGCATGTTCAATCAACTGCATTACATCGCCCCTCAGGAATGCGCTTCGGTTAGGTTGGTCAACTCAGGCCCCTTGCTTGGTGGCTCTTTGAGTACTACGCGCTTGATCGGGCCGACGATAACCAGGTAGCTGAACACTGCCACCAGGGCGTTGGCACCCACAAACACCAAGGCCCACTTGAACGAGCCGGTGGTGCTGATGATGTAGCCGATGACGATTGGCGTGGTGATCGACGCCAGGTTACCGAAGGTGTTGAACAAGCCGCCACTGAGGCCGGCGATTTGTTTCGGCGAGGTGTCGGACACCACCGCCCAACCCAGTGCGCCAACGCCCTTGCCGAAGAAGGCCAGGGCCATGAAGCCCACCACCATCCATTCGATATCCACGTAGTTGCAGGCCACGATGCTGCTGGAGATCAGCAGGCCACCGATGATAGGCGCCTTGCGCGCGAAGGTCAGGGAATGGCCCTTGCGCAGCAGGTAATCGGAAATCACCCCGCCGAGCACGCCACCGATAAACCCGCAGATCGCCGGCAACGAGGCAATGAAACCGGCCTTGAGGATGGTCATGCCACGGTCCTGCACCAGGTACACCGGGAACCAGGTGAGGAAGAAGTAGGTGATGCCGTTGATGCAGTACTGGCCCAGATAGACGCCGAGCATCATACGGTTGGTCAGCAACTGGCGGATGTAATCCCACTTCGGGCCGTCGGTTTTCTTGCCCTTGCCTTTGTCCTGGTCCATATCGACCATGGCGCCATTGGCCGCGATGTGGTTGAACTCGGCTTCGTTGATCATCGGGTGCTGGCGCGGGCTGTGGATAACTTTCAGCCAGATCAGCGAGAAAATGATGCCGATCACGCCCATCACGATAAACACGTGCTGCCAGCCGAAGCGGTAGACGATCCAGCCCATCAGCGGCGCAAACAATACGGTGGCAAAGTATTGCGCCGAGTTGAAGATCGCCGACGCCGTACCGCGCTCGGCGGTCGGGAACCAGGCGGCCACAATCCGAGCGTTGCCGGGGAAGGACGGCGCTTCGGCCAGGCCCACCATGAAGCGCAGCATGAACAGTGCAACCACGGCGGTGGAGACCCCGAATTCACCGACATAGCCTTGCAGCACGGTGAACAGGGACCAGGTGAAGATGCTCAGGGCATAGACTTTTTTCGAGCCGAACCGGTCCAGCAGCCAGCCACCGGGGATTTGCCCGGCCACGTAGGCCCAACCGAATGCGGAGAAGATATAACCGAGGGTGACCGCGTCGATGCCGAGGTCTTTTTGCAGGCTGGAGCCCGCGATGGCGATGGTGGCCCGGTCGGCGTAGTTGATCGTGGTCACCAGGAACAGCATGAGCAGGATCAAATAGCGGACGTGGGTCGGCTTGGTCGCTTGCATGTAGAAGTACTCCCACTAATTATTTTTTTTGCGGGTAATTGTCATGTTGTGTGTGGGGCTGCCCCCTGTAGGAGCGAGCTTGCTCGCGAAAAACTTCTGGGCAACGCGTTCCGCCTGGATGCGTGCGTTATCGTTGACGTTCTTCGCGAGCAAGCTCGCTCCTACATAGAGCGGTCAGGCCCACAGGTACCGCGTGTTACGAACCGATGTAACTGGTCTTCACCACGGTGTAGAACTCTTGCGCATAGCGACCTTGCTCACGCGAACCATAGGATGAGCCTTTACGGCCACCGAAAGGAACGTGGTAATCCACACCGGCAGTCGGCAGGTTGACCATCACCATCCCGGCCTGGGAGTGGCGCTTGAAGTGGTTGGCGTACTTGAGCGAGGTGGTGGCAATGCCCGCCGACAGCCCGAACTCGGTGTCGTTGGCCATGGCCAGCGCCGCTTCGTAGTCCGCCACGCGCACCACGTTGGCCACCGGGCCGAAGATCTCTTCACGGCTGATACGCATCGCAGCTTCGCTGTCGGCAAACAGCGTCGGTGCCAGGTAGTAGCCTTCGGTGTCGCAGGTCACCAGGCCGCCACCGCTGACCAGCCGCGCACCTTCGCTTTGGCCGATGTCGATGTACTTGAGGTCCTGGTCCAACTGGGCCTGGGAAACCACTGGGCCGATGTCCGTGCCGCTCTTGAGGGCGTGGCCGACCTTGATCGACTTCATACGCTCCGCCATGGCCGCGACGAACTGGTCGTGGATACCCGCGGTAACGATCAGGCGGCTGGAAGCAGTGCAACGCTGGCCGGTGGAGTAGAACGCGCTCTGTACCGACAGCTCGACGGCCTGCTTGAGGTCGGCGTCGTCGAGGATGATCTGCGGGTTCTTGCCGCCCATTTCCAACTGCACTTTGGCCTGGCGCGAGACGCAGCTGACGGCGATCTGACGACCCACACCAACGGAACCAGTGAAGCTGATGCCATCGACCTTCGGGCTGTTGACCAGCACATCGCCAACCACGCGACCGCTGCCCATCACTAGGTTGAACACACCAGCGGGGAAACCGGCGCGGGAAATGATTTCGGCCAAGGCCCAGGCACAGCCCGGCACCAACTCGGCGGGCTTGATCACCACGCAGTTACCGTAGGCCAGGGCCGGGGCGATCTTCCAGGCGGGGATGGCGATCGGGAAGTTCCACGGCGTGATCAGCCCAACCACACCCAGGGCTTCACGGGTGACTTCAACGTTGACGCCCGGGCGTACCGACGGCACGTAGTCGCCGGACAGGCGCAGGCATTCGCCGGCGAAGAACTTGAAGATGTTACCGGCGCGGGTCACTTCGCCGATGGCTTCGGGCAGGGTCTTGCCCTCTTCACGGGCCAGCAGGGTGCCGAGTTCTTCACGACGAGCGAGGATTTCGCTGCCGACTTTATCCAGGGCGTCATGACGCGCCTGGATGCCGGACGTCGACCAGGCCGGAAATGCAGCACGGGCAGCATCGATGGCAGCGTTGACCTGGGCAACATCAGCCTTGGCATATTCGCCAATGACATCGGACAACTCCGACGGATTGAGGTTGACGCAATAGTCGGCACCGGCCACCCACTGGCCATTGATGTAGTTATCGAAACGTTGGGCTTTGGACACAAATCTTCTCCTGACGCAAAAGGCCGCTGATTGCTCAGCGGCCTTGTAGATAGGTTATTGCGCGCCTTGCTTGTCGATCAGCGCGGCCAGGGCTTCGTATTCTTCCGGCAGCAGGTCGGTCAGCGGCGTGCGCACCGGGCCTGCGTCGTAGCCGGCGATTTTTGCACCGGCCTTGACGATGCTCACCGCGTAACCGGCCTTGCGGTTACGGATGTCCAGGTACGGCAGGAAGAAGTCGTCGATGATCTTGGAAACAGTGGCGTGATCGTCCTTGGCAATCGCGTGGTAGAAGTCCATCGCGGTCTTGGGGATGAAGTTGAACACCGCCGAGGAGTACACCGGCACGCCCAGGGCCTTGTAGGCAGCGGCGTAAACCTCTGCCGTCGGCAGGCCGCCGAGGTAGCTGAAACGGTCACCCAGGCGACGGCGGATCGACACCATCAACTCGATGTCACCCAGGCCATCCTTGTAACCGATCAGGTTCGGGCAGCGCTCGGCCAGGCGTTCCAGCAGCGGCGCAGTCAGGCGGCAGACGTTGCGGTTATAGACCACCACACCGATCTTGACCGACTTGCACACCGCTTCAACGTGGGCAGCAACGCCGTCCTGGCTGGCTTCGGTGAGGTAGTGCGGCAGCAGCAGCAGGCCCTTGGCGCCGAGGCGTTCGGCTTCCTGGGCGTACTCGATGGCCTGACGGGTCGAACCGCCGACACCGGCGAGGATCGGCACGCTGGTGGCGCAGGTATCAACAGCGGTTTTCACCACCTGGGAATATTCGCTGGCTGCGAGGGAGAAAAACTCACCGGTGCCGCCAGCAGCGAACAAGGCAGTGGCGCCGTAAGGGGCGAGCCATTCCAGGCGCTTGATGTAGCCCGCCTGGTGGAAGTCACCCTGGGCATTGAAATCGGTCACCGGGAAAGACAGCAGACCGTGGGAGAGGATGGACTTCAGTTCTTGTGGATTCATTATTCGAACACCCTGGGCGAAGACTTTCTATCGAAAGGTTGTTGTTGGTTTTGATGATGTCGTACGTCATCGTACAACTATAAAAAGATTCGTCAACTGCAATTCATCAGACTTCATTCGGTCACCTGTTTAGAGGTGCGTTCTTGACGTAGAAAGTTTTTCCTCTATGCTCGCCATAACTGTATATACATACAGTTATTAAGGAAGATTCCTACGACATAGCAAGGAGCTAACATGTCAGATCTTGATCTCGCAGTATCCGAAAAAAAACCAACTGTCCTGCGTTTCGAAGGGGGTGAACACACCGCCATCGGCGACGACACGCTACTGCGCTTCGCCAAGGACGCCCCGGCGATTCCCGCCCGCCAAGTCGAGCTGCACCTGCCCAACGGGCTGGCGCTGACCTATGGCCAGGTCATTGCCTTGGGCGGCGACTTCTATGGCATCCCCGGCCAGCCCATCAGCGATGGCGCCTCCCCGGTCGAACGCGTGCAACGCTTTACCGCTGCTTTCAACACGCTCGCCACGCTACCCGCCTCGCGGGAAGAAGCGCACAAGATCCTCGCGGTGATGCAAAAGGAGATCAATGCAGTCAAGCAAGCGATCAAGGATGGCAAGCAGGCCCATGAAGCCTATGACGCCTTGGGTGATACGTTGTCTGAGGAATGGAACCGCATCACCGGCGGTGGCAGTGCGGTGTCAGCACTGATCCCACTGGGCCGCTACCTGAAACTGGCGGCGGACAACGCCGACCACTTCGGCGAGTGGGCGCTGTCCGCCTACCTGGCCGGGCATACAGCGGCACTGCAACAAGCGGTAGTCGCCCACCAGACCGGCACCGACCAGGCGCTGGAGCTGGCCTATGCCATGAACAGTTTCGCTGATCACTTTTTGACCGATCTGTTTTCCGCAGGCCACCTGCGGGTCCCGCGCAAACAACTGGCGGCGGTGGTGACGCCCGGAGAACTGGGCTCGCTGATCAGCCGTTTCATGCACGACGAAGACAGCAAATTCGGGCTCAAGGTGCGCAATGCCATGGGCGATCAATGGCACGCCTATGGCGACAAGCGCTACTTCGACGCTATCGATGCGGACAATCGACTGCAGGTCAAACGCGCGGTGCAAGCCTCGGCCGATGAGATCTTCGATACCTTTATCAGCGGTGTTGTGCCCTCCCCGGCCAACTTCAAGGCACCGTTGTATGTGCCGGACCTGAATGCGGCCCAGAACCCGGCGAATAACTTCTCGCCGCTGTTCAAAATGGAGGGAGACAAGGTGCTGCGCCGCAAGGATGTGAATGACCTGAACGACAAGCACTGGACCAACGATTGGTGGGGGTGGAGTACATATTTGCTGCTTAAGGACTACAAGCCAAACACCCCGACAAACTGACAACTGCGCCAGTTTGTAGGAGCGAGCTTGCTCGCGAAGAGCCTGAGATCAACGCGTACATTCTGAATACACGCGGTGTTCTTGAGTCTTTCGCGAGCAAGCTCGCTCCTACAGACGCCACGTCTAGTTGCGCTGCGCCTCCGCCTCTTCATGGGCATGGCGCAGCCGCTCCCGGCTATTGGTCAGGTGCAAGCGCATCGCCGCCCGCGCCGCATCCGAATCCTGGCGGGCAATCGCTTCGTAGATTTCTTCGTGTTCACGGCTCAGACGGCTCATGTAGTGCTGCTGGTCATCATGAGCCAGGCGCGCCGAATTCAGGCGGGTGCGCGGAATGATGCTGGTGCCCAGGTGGGTCATGATGTCGGTGAAGTAGCGGTTGCCAGTGGACAGCGCGATTTCCAGGTGGAAGGCAAAGTCAGAAGCCACCGCATCGCCGGCGTGGGCCGCGCTTTCATTCAGGGCGTCTAACGCCGCACGCATGGCGGCCAGTTGTTCATCGCTGCGGCGCAAGGCGGCCAGGCCGGCGGATTCCACTTCCAGACTGATCCGCAATTCCAGAATCGCCAGCACGTCACGCAGGGTCACCACGGTAGCCGGGTCGATGCGAAAGCCGCTCGGGCTCGGCGTGTCCAGCACAAAGGTGCCGATACCATGACGGGTTTCCACCTGCCCTGCCGCCTGCAAGCGTGAGATGGCTTCACGCACCACCGTGCGGCTGACGCCATGGGCGTCCATGATCGCCGACTCGGTGGGCAGCTTGTCGCCGCGCTTGAGCTGGCCGTCGCGGATCTGCTCGGACAACACCGTGACCAATTCCTGGGCAAGGCTGCGGCGCTTGCGGGGAAGACGAGGGGCGGTGTTGGCGTTTTCCATGATGAATCATCTTTCTCGGTGAGCTTGAGCACGCATCATAGCCCATGGTGGTTGTACGATCACCGTCCGGGTGCGACTTTCATCTATATCCTTCGCGCAAAAAAATGCCCCGACACAGGTCGAGGCATTGTTTCGGCTAACCCCGAGGGGAATGCCGGTTATTTCACCACTTTCAGGCTCGGCCGGCCGCTGGGACGCGGTGGCTCGGAGTCCGGTGGCGGCTGATCATCGCCCTCTTCGCTTTCGATCGATTCGTCCTCCTCGAAAGGCGACTCCAGATCGAACACCATGCCTTGGCCGTTCTCCCGGGCATAGATGCCGAGGATGGCGCCAATCGGCACGTACAGCGTATGCGGCACACCGCCGAAACGCCCTTCGAAGCTGACCGCTTCATTGTCCATGTGCAGGTGGCGCACGGCACTGGGTGATACGTTCAGCACAATCTGCCCGTCGCTGGCAAAACCCTGCGGTACCTGAACCGCAGGAAATTCGGAATTGACCAGCATGTGCGGGGTGCAATCGTTGTCCACAATCCACTCATAGAGCGCGCGGACCAGGTAGGGTCGACTGGAGTTCATCAGCGGCTCCTTAAGCCTTAGCGCATATCGCGTTCGACACCAGACAGACTCGCCTGGAAAGCCTCACGCGCAAACTGGCGCTCCATGTAATCAAGCAGCGGCTTGGCCGGCCGCGGCAGTTCAATACCGAGAATCGGCAAACGCCAGAGTATCGGTAATAGGCAGCAATCCACCAAACTTTGTTCCTCACTGAGGAAAAAAGGCTTATCGGCGAACAGCGGCGAAACGCCGGTCAGGCTCTCGCGCAATTCCTTACGCGCCTGTACACGTGCCGCTTCTTTGCTGCGGGTATCCAGGATCACATCCACCAGCCCGCACCAGTCACGCTGGATCCGATGGATCAGCAGGCGGCTGTTGGCACGCGCCACCGGGTACACCGGCAGCAAGGGTGGATGCGGGTAACGCTCATCCAGGTATTCCATCACGACGGTCGACTCCCACAACGCCAGGTCACGATCGACCAGGGTGGGCAAGCTGCCGTAGGGGTTCACTTCGATCAGTTTGGGTGGATGACGACCTGCTTCCACACTGATGATCTCGGCGCTGACACCCTTCTCTGCGAGCACGATACGTACTCGGTGGGAATAGTGGTCGGCGGGGTCGGAGTAACAGGCCAACCGGTTGGTCACGCCCATGGCGGTCCTCCTCGCTTGTTGAAATTATCGAAAGCTCAAAAACGAGCGCGCCCAGAGAGCATCTCTGTAACGCCTGGTACAACCAGACCGCTACGTATTCAGAGATGCCGCTGGGCGCGCAAGATTAACAGCAATTGCTTACGGTTGGATCAATGCACATCCTTCCAGTATTCGCGTTTGAGCAGATAGGCGAATACGAAGAAGAACGCCAGGTACAGCAACACATAGGTACCGATGCGCTGATGCTGCAGTTTGACCGGGTTGGCCGAGTAGGCCAGGAAGGTCACGAGGTTCTTGACCTTCTCGTCGAACTGCTCGTCTGTCAACGAACCTGGGGTTTCTATCTTCAGTTGATCGCACGCTTCATGAGTCAAAGGTGTGCCGGTCAACGGATCGTATTGCTTCTTGCCGTCTTCAACGACCTGAATCTGCTTGCATCCTACCACTTGCTTGCCTTGCAGGCCGACCAGAACGTTAGGCATGCCGACGTTCGGGAACACACGGTTGTTCACGCCATAAGGGCGCGCCGGGTCTTCGTAGAAGGATTTCAGGTAGCCGTAGAGCCAATCGGTGCCGCGTACACGTGCCACCAGGGTCAGGTCGGGCGGTGCCGCGCCGAACCAGGTCTTGGCGTCGGCGGGCTTCATTCCGATGGTCATGTGGTCGCCAATCTTGGCACCGGTGAATACCAGCTTCTCCAGCATCATTTCATGGGGGATACCGAGGTCATCGGCCACCCGCTCGTAGCGCTGGAACTTGGCGCTGTGGCAACCCATGCAGTAGTTGGCGAACGTACGCGCGCCGTCTTGCATGGCTGCCTTGTCAGACACGTCGATATCGACTTTTTCCAGCGCCGGGCCACCGTGCTCGGCGGCCAATGACAGGAGCGGCAGGGCCGCAAGCATCAAAGCAACAAATAACTTTTTCATCAGCCAGTCACCCTTTCCGGAACCGGTTTGGTCTTCTCGAGCCGGGTGTAGAACGGCATCAGAATGAAGTAGGCGAAGTACAGGAAGGTGCAGACCTGCGACAGCAACGTACGCTCAGGGGTCGGCGCCAATACGCCCAGTACACCCAGGATCACGAACGCAATGCAGAACACCCACAGCCAGATCTTGCTCAGCCAGCCCTTGTAGCGCATGGACTTGACCGGGCTTCGGTCGAGCCAGGGCAACACGAACAGCACAGCAATGGCCGCGCCCATGGCGATCACGCCCATGAGTTTGTCGGGGATCGCGCGCAAGATCGCGTAGAACGGCGTGAAGTACCAGACCGGGGCAATATGCTCAGGCGTCTTGAAGGCGTTGGCCTGTTCGAAGTTGGGCTTCTCCAGGAAATAACCGCCCATCTCCGGGAAAAAGAACACGATCGAGCAGAACACGAACAGGAACACCACCACGCCGACAATGTCTTTCACGGTGTAGTAAGGGTGGAACGGAATGCCATCCAGCGGGATGCCGTTCTCGTCCTTGTGCTTCTTGATGTCCACTCCATCCGGGTTGTTGGAGCCGACTTCGTGCAACGCCAGGATGTGCAGCACCACCAGGCCCAGGATCACGATCGGCAAGGCCACCACGTGCAGGGCGAAGAAGCGGTTCAGGGTGATGCCGGAGATCAGATAGTCACCCCGGATCCATTGGGTCAGGTCGTTGCCGATCACCGGGATCGCACCGAACAGCGAGATGATCACCTGGGCACCCCAGTACGACATCTGGCCCCACGGCAGCAGGTAGCCCATGAAGGCTTCGGCCATCAGCGCCAGGTAGATCAGCATGCCGAACACCCACACCAGCTCGCGAGGCTTCTGGTACGAGCCGTAGAGCAGGCCACGGAACATGTGCAGGTAGACGACGATAAAGAACGCCGAGGCGCCGGTGGAGTGCAGCAGGCGCAGGATCGAGCCGTACTCGACGTCACGCATGATGTACTCGACGGAAGCGAACGCCTCTTCCGCCGACGGGGTGTAGCTCATCGTCAGCCAGACGCCGGTGACGATCTGGTTGACCAGCACCAGCAGGGCCAGGGAGCCGAAGAAGTAGAAGAAGTTGAAGTTTTTCGGCGCGTAATACTTGCTGAGATGGTCTTCCCACATTTTAGTGGCGGGGAAGCGAGCATCCACCCAATCCATGAACTTGCTCATCACGCGTTCTCCTTATCGAGGCCAATGACAATGAGGTCGTCAGTTTCGTAGGTATGCGGTGGCACGGGCAGGTTCAGCGGAGCAGGCTGGGATTTGTAGACACGGCCAGCGAGGTCGTAGTGGGAGCCGTGGCAGGGGCAGAAATAACCGCCAACCCAATCCTTGCCCAGATCGACAGGGGCCACTTCCGGGCGGAAGGTCGGCGAGCAACCCAGGTGGGTACAGAGACCGACCAGCAGCAGGATCTCTGGCTTGATCGAACGCACTTCGTTCTTGGCGTAGGCGGGTTGGTCGGACTTCTCGGATTTGGGGTCAGACAACTGGCCTTCGATCTTTTTGAGATTCCCCAGGATTTCCTCGGTACGACGAACAATGAAAACCGGCTGGCCGCGCCACTCAGCAATCATCTGCTGGCCTGGCTCGATCTTGCTGATATTCACCTTCACCGGTGCACCTGCGGCTTTCGCCTTGGCACTGGGAAACCATGACCCCACGAACGGGACCGCAGCCCCCACCGCTCCTGCAGCACCCACCACGGATGTGGCTGCTACCAAGAAGCGACGCCGGCCTGCATTCACGCCGTCATTGCTCATTCAGTCCTCTCCCATCAGCTTTTTGGCCTGTTAAATCAGGCGTCTACTAAGTGTTGAATCTTTACTTATAAAAATTTTGCCGAATGGTAATGAAAAGCCCCACGTATGACAAGGGAATTGCCCGGGGCTCAGCCTCCAGGCCTTGTAGTATAGGGGGTCTACGGATGTGGCAAGTTGTCACGGCGATTTTTCTGCATAAATCGCAGGCAATAAAAAACGCCCAGCTCCGTGAGGAGGCTGGGCGTTTTTGTGGAACGTAAAGCGAATTAACGCTTCGAGTACTGCGGACGCTTACGCGCTTTACGCAGACCGACTTTCTTACGTTCAACTTCACGAGCATCGCGAGTCACGAAGCCAGCTTTGCGCAGAGCGCCACGCAGGGTTTCGTCGTACTGCATCAGAGCGCGAGTGATACCGTGGCGGATTGCGCCAGCTTGACCACTTACACCGCCACCGATAACGGTGACGTAGATGTCGAACTTTTCAACGGTCTCGGTCAGTTCCAGCGGCTGACGAACTACCATGCGGGCAGTTTCGCGGCCGAAGAAGTTGTCCAGGGAGCGGTTGTTGATCGAGATGTTACCAGTACCCGGACGCAGGAAAACGCGAGCGGTTGCGGTTTTGCGACGGCCAGTGCCGTAATTTTGAGTCGCCGACATAATGAACTATTCCGTTAAAACTTCAGTTCTTGGGGCTGCTGAGCAGCATGAGGGTGTACAGCGCCCGCATAGACTTTCAGCTTGCGAAACATATCGCGACCCAGTGGGCCCTTAGGCAGCATGCCTTTGACCGCGATTTCGATCGGGGCTTCAGGCTTCTTGGCAATCAGGCCTTCGAAGTTGGAAGACTTGATACCGCCTGGGAAACCGGAGTGACGGTAGTACATTTTGTCGCTTGCTTTGTTGCCGGTTACACGAACCTGCTCAGCGTTGATGATCACGATGTAGTCACCGGTGTCAACGTGAGGGGTGTACTCAGGCTTGTGCTTGCCACGCAGACGGCTGGCGACTTCAGTGGCCAGACGACCCAGGGTCTGACCAGCGGCGTCGACGACAAACCAGTCGCGCTGAACTGTTTCCGGTTTTGCAGTAAAAGTTGTCATTCTTTAATAGCCTCAGGGGCCGCCCTGTAAATTAGACGGCGGATCTTACTGAATAGTGCGTACTTTGACAAGTCAAAGGCAGCCGGATACAGACGCTATCGGGGGCTCGGGTCGGCGCGTCCGTTCAACGGCAAGATTCTTCGGCAGGCGGCGCATCACTTCCACTGCAGAAAGAGGTGGGCAATTATGCAGATTGCGAAAAAAAATTCAACCTGCTTTTATGATTGTTTTCCCTGAAGGAGTACCCGATGGATTATCGACAGCTGGGCCGTACGGATCTGAACGTGAGCGCGATAGCCTTGGGCACCATGACCTGGGGCGAGCAGAACAGCGAGGCAGAGGCCTTCGCGCAGATCGAGCGAGCCAAAGGCGCGGGGATCAACTTCCTCGACACCGCCGAAATGTACCCGGTGCCACCCAAGGCCGACACCTATGCCACCACCGAACGCTACATCGGTAATTACTTCAAGAGCCGTGGCGACCGCGCCGACTGGATCCTCGCCAGCAAGATCGCCGGCCCCGGCAACACCATCGACTACATCCGCGACGGCCACCTGCGCCACAACCGCAAGCACATCGTCGAAGCCCTGGATGCCAGCCTCAAACGCCTGCAGACCGACTGGATCGACCTCTACCAGTTGCATTGGCCGGAGCGCAGCACCAACTTTTTCGGCCAACTGAGCTACAAGCACAAGGACGAAGACAACCTCACCCCGCTGGAGGAAACCCTCGAAGCGCTGGACGAGCAAGTGAAGGCCGGCAAGATCCGCCACATCGGCCTGTCCAATGAAACGCCATGGGGCACCATGAAATTTCTGGCCCTGGCCGAAGCCCGTGGCTGGCCGCGTGCGGTGTCGATCCAGAACCCCTACAACCTGCTCAACCGCAGCTTTGAAGTGGGCCTGGCGGAAGTCGCGATTCGCGAGCAATGCGGCCTGCTGGCGTACTCGCCCCTGGCGTTCGGCATGCTCAGCGGCAAATATGAGAATGGCGCCCGCCCAGCGAAAGCGCGACTGACGGAATACAGCCGCTTCAGCCGTTACTTCAACCCGCAGTCGGAGGCGGCATGCAGCCGTTACGTTGCACTGGCGCGGGAACATGGGCTGGACCCGGCGCAGATGGCGCTGGCGTTTGTGACACAGCAGCCGTTTGTGACCAGCAACATCATTGGCGCCACATCGCTGGAGCAGCTGGATAGCAACATTGCCAGTGCTGACCTGAAGCTGTCGAAAGAGGTGTTGGAGGGGATTGAGGCGATTCAGAAGGATCACCCGAACCCAGCGCCTTGATTGATCTTAAGACCGCTATCGGGGGCAAGCCCCCTCCCACATTTTGATCTGTGAATACATTCAAGTGTGGGAGGGGGCTTGCCCCCGATTTGGCCATCAGCAGAACCGCCCAATCAAAGCGCCCGCGCAATGATCTCCTTCATGATCTCGTTGGTCCCCGCATAAATCCGCTGCACCCGCGCATCCGCCCACGCCCGTGCGATCGGGTACTCCCACATGAAACCGTAGCCGCCATGCAACTGCACGCACTCATCGAGCACCTTGCATTGCAGGTCCGTGGCCCAGTACTTGGCCATCGCCGCCGTGGGCACGTCCAGTTTGCCTTCCAGGTGCAACGCCATGCACTTGTCGACAAATACGCGGCCGATCTGAATCTCGGTGGCCATCTCCGCCAGCTTGAAGCGGGTGTTCTGGAAATCCGCAATCGCCTTGCCGAACGCCTTGCGCTCGCGGGTGTATTCCAAGGTCCACTCAAGCGCCGCCTCAGCTGACGACAAGGCGCCAATCGCCACGGTCAGCCGTTCCTGAGGCAGCTCCTGCATCAAGTAGGCGAAGCCCATGCCAGCCTGGCCCAGCAGGTTTTCCTTGGGCACCCGCACATCCTGGAAGAACAGCTCCGAGGTGTCCTGGGCCTTCATGCCGACCTTCTCCAGGCGCTTGCCCTTGTCGAAGCCCGGCGTGTCGGCCTCCACCAGGAACAGGCTGGTGCCCTTGGCGCCGGCCTTGGGATCGGTCTTGGCGACCACGATCACCAGCTCGGCCAGGTAACCATTGGTGATAAAGGTCTTGGAGCCGTTGATCACATACTCATCGCCGTCCAGCACCGCGGTGGTCTTCACACCTTGCAGGTCGGAACCAGCCCCCGGCTCGGTCATGGCAATCGCCGTGACCATCTCGCCGGAGATCAACTTGGGCAGGTATTTGTGTTTCAGCGCTTCACTGCCGTAATGCAGGATGTAAGGCGCAACAATGTCCGAATGCAGGGAAAAACCGATGCCGGTCAGGCCCAGCCGGCTGATCTCTTCGATTACCACCGCGCTGTATAGAAAGTCCGCACCCAGCCCGCCATATTCCTCCGGCAGGTGAGAACACAACATGCCCGCCTCCCCCGCCTTGCTCCACAAATTGCGATCGATATAGCCCTGTTTCTCCCATTGCCCATGGAACGGCGCGGCGTCCTTTTCGAGGAAGGTGCGCACGCTCTCGCGGAAGAGTTCGTGTTCCGGGCTGAACAAGGTGCTGGGAATCATGGGTCACCTGCGTGGATTGTCGGACAAGGGCGAGCCCACAGAGACTATGCCGCGAAAGCAGCACGGGACACTGGACACATGCGACAAAAAATAAGACGATCCAGCCGTCTGGTGACCACTTTCCCCTATAAGAATAAATGAAATTATGTCTAACCAAATCTCCACGCCCTTGCGGCGCGTCAGCATTTTGGCCATTGATCGGGTATTCGCTTCCACCCTCATGCAAGCCAAGGATTTCTTCCACCTCGCCAGCCTGCGTTACGGCAAGCAACAAGGCCTGGGCCTGACGCCCGGGTTTGAAACACGCCTGGTCAGCCCCGATGGACAATCGGTGTGCAGTTTCAGTGATGTGATCATGCCGGTGGACGGCGGCCTTGAAGACGCCGACATCATTGTGCTGCCGGCCTTCTGGGATGACTTCGACACCTTGTGCACCCGCTACCCGCAAGTGTTGCCGTGGCTGCGCGAACAGCACGCACGCGGCGCAGTGTTATGCGGCGAAGCCACCGGGGTGTTCTGGCTGGCCGAAGCCAGCCTGCTTGATGGCAAGGAAGCGACCACCTACTGGCGCTTCTTCAATGCCTTCAGCGAACGCTTCCCCAAGGTCCAGCTCAACCAGGACAAGCACCTCACCGACGCCGACAATCTGTATTGCGCCGGCGGCACTACCTCGGCGTGCGACCTCTACATCTACCTGATCGAACGCTTCTGCGGCGCCAACATCGCCCAAGCCGTAGCCCGCGACATTCTTTACGAAGTGCAGCGCAGCTATTCGCCGGGACGTATCGGGTTTGGTGGGCAGAAGCTGCACCAGGACGTGATCATCCTGCAGATCCAGCACTGGCTCGAAGAGCATTTCGCCGACAAGTTCCGCTTCGAAGACGTCGCCCGGGAACACGGCATGAGCATCCGCAACTTCATGCGCCGCTTCCAGACCGCCACCGGCGACAAGCCGCTGCATTACCTGCAACGCCTGCGGATCGAGACGGCCAAAGGCCTGCTCTCGGGCAGCCGCAAGAGCATCAAGACCATCAGTTATGAGGTGGGTTACGACGATGCGAGTTTCTTTGCGCGGTTGTTCAGGCAACACACGGAGCTGTCACCGAACCAGTACCGCCAACAGTTCCAACAGGCTGCGTAAGCAAATGTGGGAGTGGGCTTGCTCCCGATAGCAGTGTGTCAGTGAGTACATCTTGCACTGATAGACCGCTATCGGGGGCAAGCCCCCTCCCACCCTTGATTTGTGTTGCTGCTAAGGTTTGTGGCCGCGCGAGAGGAATTCGTGGGACTGCATCTCCAGCAAGCGGCTCAACGTGCGCTGGAACTCGAAGTTCAAGCGCCCGCCGGTGTACAGGTCCTTGAGCTCGACTTCCGCCGAGATGATCAGCTTCACGTTACGGTCGTAGAACTCGTCGACCATGTTGATAAAGCGTCGCGCGATGTCGTCGGTGGTGACGCTCATCTGCTCCACGCCGCTGAGGATCACCGCGTGGAAGATCTTGCCCAGCTCGATGTAGTCGTTCTGGCTGCGTGGGCCGTCGCACAGCTGGCGGAACTCGAACCAGGCCACGTCATCGCAAGTGCGCAGCGCGATGATTTCGCGGTTCTCGATCATCAGCTTGTCGTTTTCCACCGCCTGGGTGCATTCCGGCGTGAGGGCGCGGAAGCTCTTTTTCAGGCTGTCGTGGGCCGCCTCATTGAGCGGAAAGTGGAACAGCTCCGCTTGCTCCAGGTGACGCAGGCGGTAGTCGACGCCGCTGTCGACGTTGACGATCTCGGTGTGCTGTTTGATCAGCGCAATGGCCGGCAAAAAGCGCGCACGTTGCAGGCCGTCCTTGTAGAGGCCGTCGGGCACGATATTCGAGGTCGCGACGAGGGTCACGCCATTCTTGAACAGCTCTTCCATCAGGGTGCCGAGGATCATCGCGTCGGTGATGTCGGAGACGAAGAATTCATCGAAGCAGATCACCCGCGCTTCTTCGGAGAAACGCTTGGCGATGATAGTCAGCGGGTTTTTCTCGCCCGGCAGGGTCTTCATCTCTTCGTGCACGCGCTTCATGAAGCGGTGGAAGTGCGTCCGTACCTTTTCCTTGAACGGCAGCGCTTCGAAGAAGGTGTCCACCAGGTAAGTCTTGCCACGCCCCACGCCGCCCCAGAAGTACAGGCCTTTGACCGGCGTGTGGTCTTTCTTGCCAAACAGCTTGCTGAACATCCCTGGCTTGCTTTGCGAGGCCGCGAGCAGATCGTCGTACAGGCGCTGCAAATGACGCACCGCATTTTCCTGGGCCGCGTCATGGAAGAATTCAGGGCGTTTCAGATCAGCTTGATATCGTTCTAGGGGCGTCATAATTTCGTTAGCAAGGCAACAAAAACGGGCCGTCACTGTAACGACGGCCCTGGATAATGGCAATCAACCCTTGGTCGGGTTAATCCTCGAGAGGGGTCAACGCAACGCGCAGGGCGGCGATGGCGGCATCGCGCGACGCTTCGTCGGCGAATTCGGCGCTGTCGGCCACAGGGGCACCGTCCAGCCATACGCTGAAGCCCAGGGCCTCGGTGCGCAGGTCCAGCGCGTCGCCGCTTTGCAATTGCTTGGTCACCGCGCCAGCCGCTTTACCGTCAGCGAAGTTGCGCGACAACAGCAGTTGCTCGCCATCTGCGGCCAACAGGCGGAAGCGGAAACTGCCATCGTCTTCACGGAAGCTCACGAAGCGTGCAGCCTTCGCCGCTTTCTTCTTGGTCGCGACCGGCGCCGCAGCCTGGTTGACGAACGAACGCAGGCCCACCGCCTCACGCAGCTCGGCCAGGAACGGCGCCGCCACGGCACGGGCCTTGTTGGCGCCGACCAGCAGCAGGTCTTCCATGTCCGATGGGCGCGACATCAGTTGATGGTAACGCTCGCGGGCTTCAGCCAACTGGCCGTCCAGCAGTTGGAACAGACGGTTCTTCGCCTCGCCCCAGCCCAGGCCTTGCAGCAATTCGGCACGGAATTCTTCTTCCTGCGCCTTGGTTGCAAACGCCTGGTACAGGGTGAACAGGTGCGAATTGTCCGGGTCCTTGGCTTCGCCCGGCGCGCGGGAGTCGGTGACGATCCGCGAGATCGCGTCCTTCATGTCCTTGGCGCTGGTGAACAACGGGATGGTGTTGTCGTAGCTTTTCGACATCTTGCGGCCATCAAGGCCCGGCAAGGTGGCGACGCTTTCTTCGATCAAGGCCTCGGGCATGGTGAAGAATTCTTTACCGTTGCCGAACAGGTGGTTGAAGCGCTGGCCGATATCACGGGCCATTTCCACATGCTGGATCTGGTCGCGCCCCACCGGCACTTTGTGTGCGTTGAACATCAGGATGTCCGCCGCCATCAGCACCGGGTAGCTGTACAGGCCCATGCTGATACCCGCATCAGGGTCTTCGCCGGCTTCCACGTTCTTGTCCACCGAGGCCTTGTACGCGTGGGCGCGGTTGAGCAGGCCCTTGGCGGCCACGCAGGTCAGCAGCCAGGTCAGCTCGGGGATTTCCGGGATGTCCGACTGGCGATAGAACGTCACCCGGTTCACATCCAGGCCACCGGCCAGCCAGGTCGCGGCGATTTCCATGCGCGAGCGCTGGATGCGCTGCGGGTCATCGCATTTGATCAGGGCGTGGTAGTCGGCCAGGAAGTAGAAGGAGTCGGCATTCGCGTCCTGGCTGGCGAGGATGGCCGGGCGGATCGCACCGGCGTAGTTGCCCAGGTGCGGCGTGCCGGTGGTGGTGATGCCGGTGAGGATACGGGTACGAGTCGTCATGGGTAATCGCTTATCAGACTGCTATCAATTCGAGAGGCGCGGCAGCACCAGATCCTTCAGATCGGTGAGCTTGCCGTGAAAAAAGTGTCCGCATTCTGCCACTTTCAGCAGCTCATGGGGGCGATTCAAGGCCGCGGACCAGTCGTAGACGGTCTGCGGGTCGACCACTTCGTCGGTTTCCGGCTGGATCAGGGTCAATGGGCAGCCTTGTGGCAACGCATCGGTATCGCGAAGGCGCATCACCGCCGCAGCGACCATGAACAGGTGCGAGAGTTTTTCGCCCTTGGCCTCAAGGCGCCCACCCAGGCTGGCGGCCACGTAGCCACCGAAGGAGAACCCGAGCAAGGTGATCGGCAGGTCGGGGTGTTTTTCCCGCAGCCAGGTGGCGGCCGCTTCGGCATCGTCCACTTCACCGGTGCTCATGTCGTGGGTGCCGGCACTCGCGCCGACGCCACGGTAATTGAAACGCAAGGTGATCAAACCGGCATCGCGGGCGGTGCGTTGCAGGGTAGATACAACTTTATTGAGCATGGTCCCGCCCTGCACCGGGTTAGGGTGACAGATCAGCGCCAGGCCACGTGGCTCGGGGTGATCCAGATACAGGGCTTCCAATTGACCTACCGGGCCATCGATCAAAACGGGGGTTTCACGCATGAGCAAGGAATGAACTCCGTGACCTCTCAAAGGGTCGACTCGTCTAGCTAAAAGTCTGTGCATGGCATCATTGCGAGCTTAATCGCGGTATACAGCGCAGGTTTGAGCCGTTAACGTAAAGCAAAGCCGTTTATAGAGGAAGGACTCGTGGAACACTCGCTCTTAGTTTGGTTGTTGCCGACTCTTGCCCTGGTTGCCGGTGTCGCCATTGGTTTCCTGGTTGCTCGCTTGCTGCCGAATGCCGCGCCTAACCGCACGCAACGTCAGCTGGACGACATTCAGGAACGTTTTGACAGTTATCAGAACGAGGTTGTTACCCACTTCAACAGCACCGCGACCCTGGTCAAGAAGCTCACCCAGAGCTACCAGGAAGTACAGGATCACCTCGCCGATGGCGCCAACCGCCTCGCCCTCGACGACATCACCCGCCAGCGCCTGCTGGCCGCGCTGCATTCCGATGCACCGCAAACCCCACGGGAGCGCCTGACCCCACCCCGGGAAAACCAGGAGCCACCACGGGACTACGCGCCAAAAACGCCGAACGCCCCCGGCATGCTGGATGAGCATTACGGTTTGAAGAAGTAATTTAATCTTCAAACGCTAAAAAGCCCGGCTGATCGATGATCAGCCGGGCTTTTTGTTGGGTCTTACAAACCACATCAATCAAATGTGGGAGCGGGCTTGCTCGCGAAGGCGGTGGGTCAGTCTGCACATCGGTAACTGATAGTCCGTATTCGCGAGCAAGCCCGCTCCCACAGTGACCGAGTCTGAACTTAAGCCAATTGTTGTTCCTGCAACATCCCACCCTCGATCCGCACATGCCGCCCATGGAAACGCTTGAGGCTACTGCGATGCCCGACGCTGACGATGCTCAGCCCCGGCAACTGATCGATCAACGCTTGATACAGCGTTGCCTCATCCTCTTCATCCATCGCCGACGTCGCTTCGTCCATGTACAGCCATTGCGGCGCAAACAACAAGGCGCGGGCAAAGGCCAGGCGTTGCTGTTCGCCCGGCGAGAGCATGCGCTGCCAGTGGTTCGCTTCGTCCAGTCGCCCGATCAGATGGGGCAGGCGGCAGGTTTCCAGGACCTGAGCATAACGTTCTGCCGGGTAGACGCTGTCGTCCTGCGGATAACTCAGCACCGCCTTCAGGGTGCCAATCGGCAAGTAGGGTTTCTGCGGCAGGAACAAGTAACGCTCGGCCGGCAGGCGGATATTGCCGTGACCGTTGGGCCACAGGTTGCCCATGGCCCGCAGCAAGGTCGACTTGCCGCTGCCGGAACGACCGCTGAGCATCAGGCGCTCGCCCTCGGCAACGGTCAGGTCGGCGCCTTGCAGCAGGTGACGGCCGTCGGCCAGGTCCAGGTTCAGATCCCTGACCTGCAAGTCAGCGCCCTGATGCTGCAGGCCAATGCCCATGGTGCGCGTTTCGTTGTCTTGCATGGCCTGACCGAAACTCAGCAGACGATCACAGGTGGCGCGCCAACTGGCCAGCAACGTATAGGCGTCGACAAACCAACTGAGGCTGCCCTGCACGCTGCCAAACGCCTGGGCCACCTGCATCAGCACACCCAGTTCGATCTTGCCGGCGAAGTAACGCGGCGCCGCGACGACAAAGGGGAAGATGATCGCGATCTGCGAGTAACCACTGGTGAAGAAATTCAGGCGCTTCTTGAGCTGCATGATGCTCCAGAAGTTGCTCCACACTCGCCCGAAGCGCGCGCTCAATTGCTGGCGCTCGTTGGGCTCGCCGTTGAACAGCGCGATACTTTCCGCGTTCTCCCGTACCCGCACCAGGCTGAAACGCAGGTCCGCCTCAAACCGTTGTTGACGGTTGCTCAGGCCGATCAGTTTTCGACCAATCAAGTGCGTCAGCCAACTGCCGATCACCGCGTACACCAGCGCGGCCCAGAACATATAGCCGGGAATCGTGATGCCCCATACCTCGATGCTGCCGGACACGCCCCACAGGATCACCGAGAACGACACCAGGCTCACCAGGTTGCTGATAAGGCCCAGCCCCAGGGTCAGGGTGCTGGCGGTAAAGGCGTTGAGGTCTTCGGAGATACGCTGGTCGGGGTTATCGGTGTAGCCGCCGTATTCCAGGTGGTAATAATTTTTGTGGCCCAGCCATTGGGCGAAGTAGGTTTCCGTCAGCCAACGGCGCCAGCGGATGGTCAGCATCTGCTGCAGATAGGAGGTGAACACACCGGTCACAATTGCCACCACCGCAATCACGCTGAAGTACATCAGCAGGTGGGTAAAAGCGTCGTAGTCTTTATGCTCCAGCGCATTGTAGAAATCGCGGTTCCAGCTGTTGAACCACACCGACACGGCGACACTGAACAGCGACAGCCCCAACACCACCAACAGCAGCAGCCAGGCCATGCCCTTTTCTTCACTGCGCCAGTAGGGCGTAATCAACCCCCACACCCGCCGTAGAAATTGCCCACGCACCGCGTCGTTGACCGCGGAATACTCAGCGTTCTGATTCATTGTTCAGGCTCGGTAGGGAAAAGAGGGTGCCCCCCATTGTAGGAGCGAGCTTGCTCGCGAAAAACCTGAGAGCGCCGCAGGCATCCAGCGCACCCCGTCATCGTTGACGATTTTCGCGAGCAAGCTCGCTCCTACAGGGGTTGAGTTGATCATAGGGGATCAGCCCAGGCTTGGTGCGCCCTGCCGCAGATTGTTCAGCCGGCGTTCAGCGACGTACCGGGCGCTTCTGCAGCTTGCGCTGCAAGGTACGGCGGTGCATGCCCAGGGCCCGCGCCGTGGCGGAGATATTGCCTTCGTGCTCGGTCAGCACGCGCTGGATGTGTTCCCACTGCAGGCGGTCCACCGACATCGGGTTTTCCGGCACCAGGGTGTCGAGGTCGGCGTGTTCGGAGAGCAGGGCGGCCAGCACATCGTCGGCGTCCGCCGGCTTGCACAGGTAGTTGCAGGCGCCGCGCTTGATCGCCTCGACGGCCGTGGCAATGCTGGAGTAACCGGTGAGGATCACCACGCGCATTTCCGGGTCGAGTTCCAGCAGCTTGGGCAACAGCACCAGGCCGGAGTCGCCGTCCATCTTCAGGTCGAGCGCGGCGTAGTCCGGCAGGTCGGCCTGGGCGATGGTCAGGCCCTCTTCGGCGGAACCAGCGGTGCTGACGCGGAAACCGCGCCGGCTCATGGCACGCGCCATCACGCGGGTAAAGGTGGCGTCGTCATCTACCAGCAGCAGGTGCGGCAGTTCTTCGCCTTCGACTTGGATCTCGTCACTCATCGATATCTCCTCGTGCGACACGGGGCAGGCGCAGCTCGGTGAGCGTGCCACCTTCCTCATGACTATAGAGCTTCACTGAGCCGCCCGCGCGGGTCACGCTGGCCTTGCTCAAAAACAGGCCCAGGCCGAAGCCTTTGCCCTTGGTGGTAAAGAACGGCTTGCCGATCTGCTCGGCAATGGCCAGCGGCACGCCCGCGCCGTGGTCGCGAATGCTGATCGTCACGTCTTCGGCATCCCAGTCCAACTGCACGCCCAGGCCTTCAGGGCAGGCGTCGGCGGCGTTGTTCAGCAGGTTGAGCAAGGCCTGGGTCAGATCCGGCGGCGGCGCCATGCGCGGCACCGTGCCCTGCCCTAATAGATGAAAACGGTAACTGGCTTCGGGACGCATCAGGTGCCAGCGGTTCAGGGCTTCGTCGAGCCACTGGGTCACATCCTGCATCTCCACCGCCAGGCGGCGATTGGCCTCGGCGGCGCGTACCAGTTGTTGCAAGGTCTGCTTGCACTGCTTGACCTGCTCGCGCAGCACGCCGAGGTCTTCCTGCAACGCCGGGTCGTGATGGTCCTGGGTCATCTCATTGAGCAGCACGCTCATGGTGGCCAACGGCGTACCCAGCTCATGGGCGGCGCCGGCGGCCTGGGTGGCGACAGCCAGCAGTTGCTGATCGCGCAAGCCTTCTTCACGGCGAATGGCGCGCAGTTCTTCCTGGCGGCGCAGTTCTTCGGCCATGCGTGCGGCGAAGAAGGTGATGACGGCGGCGGACAGCGCAAAACTCAACCACATCCCGTAAATCTGTAGGTTTTCCCGGGCGATGGGGAAGGTTTGCAGCGGGTAGAAGCGCGCCAGCAGCAGGGTGTAGAGGGTCAGGGCGATGCCCGACAGCACCACCGAATAACGCCATGGCAGGGTCACGGCGGCGATGGTCAAGGGCACCAGGTAATAAGAAACGAACGGATTGGTGGAACCGCCGGAGAAATACAGCAACACACTGTGGATAAACAGGTCGCAAGCCAATTGCAGGGCATATTCCAGCTCGGTCACCGGCCACGTGGTGCGCAACCGGATAGCGGTGAACACACACAACACGATGGAGAAACCCAGGGTCACGCCCAGTTGCAGCCACGGCAGCGGCAGCAGATCGAACCAATAGGCGAGCCCGACGGAGCCAGCCTGTGCGGCCAGCACCAGCGTGCGGATGAACGTCAGGCGCCAGAGGTTCTGGCGGGTGGCGGAAGTCAGTTTTACGGCGGCGAGCATGAGCTCTCCCGGTGAGCGCTGCAGGCGGATCGGCAGGAGTATAAACGAAGCGGACCCACCGGCACGGCGCGTGTGGCTCTTTGCCGCAGGCCGGGCAAATGACCGTTCGTCGGCATCGCTACAACATGTAGGTAATGTGTAAACCCGAAGAACCTGGTGCCACCGTCTACAGTCATACCGAACACGATCACCTCAAGGAGCTTTCATGTCTCGTTTCACTCGCAGTGCACTCGTTCTCACCCTTGGCGCCAGTACCCTGGCCAGCCTCCCTGCCCTGGCCGCCGATGCGCTGAACTACAACCAGATTTCCCTGCGCGCCGAGGTCAGCCAGGAAGTGGCCCGCGACAAGATGATCGTCACCCTGTACACCGAATCCCAGAACAGCGACCCGGCCAAGCTCGCCGCCGAAATCACCACCACCATGAACAAGGCCCTGGGCCAGGCCCGCGAAGTCAAAGGCGTGACCCTGCGCCAGGGCAGCCGCAACAGCTACCCGATCTACGACAACAAGAACCAGAAGATCACCGGCTGGCGTGAACGCGCCGAGCTTCGCCTGGAAAGCGCGGACTTCCCTGCGCTGTCCAAGCTCACCGGTGAACTGCTGAATACCCTGAAAATGGACAGCATGGACTTCGCCATCGCCGACGCCACGCGCAAGGCAAGCGAAGATGCATTGCTCAAGGAAGCCGTCGCCGCGTTCAGGGCTCGCGCACAACTGGCCACCGACGCGTTGGGTGGCAAGGGCTACAAGATCGTCAACCTGAACTTCAACACCAATGGTTATCCACAACCCTATGCCCGTGGCGGGATGATGATGAAGGCCGCGATGGCGGACTCGGCTCCCACGCCCGAAGTGGAAGCCGGCACCAGCCAGGTCAGCATGAGTGCCGATGGCGTGATCGAAGTGCTGCAGTAAGGCGCTGAACGGGGCAAACGGGGCTGTAACCACTGAATCAGCACTCATTTTGCCACCTGACGCTATGGCATCTGGCGCGTCCTTAATGGACGCGCCTTTTTTATGGATGCAATTGTAATTATATAGAGCCGCACTCTTCTCGCGTTATAACGCTATCGCTTCCCCCGTCCCTCCCTCTAGTGCGATTGAAACGCGTCCTAGCTCATCGCAGCAAAGTTGCTATCCAAGAGTTTTATTCAAAACATGTACGTTGTAATAACAATGTGAAAAGAACAAAACGCAAGGCCGGAACGTCCCCACGATCATTTCCCACGCATCTATCTGAAAAATAGCTGCCAGGGAGGCTCACTTGAAAAGAGCGAGATCAAATGATAAAGACATCCTTAAGCCCTGCCTCGACATCTGTGCCCGAGTCACCCAGCAACTCGGCAAACCTTGCCACACCGCCTGCTCCCGGCGCTGAGCATGAGCCCCGCCAGAAAAGCGCCAAACGCCGCAACCATCACGAAACACTCATTCCGGGCCTGCCCTATAACCCTGGGGTTGAAAGGTACATCTGGAAAGCCGCCGAAGGGTTCAAGACTCCAAGCCAGAGTACCGCTGAGATTATCAAGGCCGACTTGAAGAAGCGCTGGGGCAAGGATATTGATCCGGATAACACGTTTATCGTGACGTTGAACTATGACCCCAAGCGACCAAAACCCAAGAATGGCAAAGTCTTAAATAAAATATCACTGACTCAGGCCGCGCTGCATAACGTCCAGAGCGCTAATAAGGAAGACGAGCACCAGACGTCGTCCGAAAAGCTGCGATCAACCCTGCACACCTGGCTAGAGCGCATCGCGCCCGCGCTCCCTTTGCCCGCGGTGGTTGATAAGGTTGCTTCGATCGCACACCCGCAGAAGACCTACGAAGGCATATACGTGGGGCCGCAGCCCGGCCAACCAGAGGTATACAACGGTACAAACCTGCTACCCCAAACACCTGAGGGATTTCGTAGCATCGTATGGAACACCGACTTCAGCAAACCGTATACGCAATTCCTGAATGAGTTCTGGCCCGCGCATGAGCGCCAGTACGAACAAATGAGCAAAGCATCCTTCGTGGGAGGTGCTTTGCGTCAATTTGAAAACGACAGCTTGAGCGAAAGTGATACGGACTTGGCCATGCGCGCCGCCGGCCTGCCGCTGAGCACGACCTGGGAGAAGCTTAAACTTGATGATCTTTCGCCCGCTATCATCAAGGATCCCAACATAGAAGTTGGCCTGCTGAGCATCAATGGCTACAAGTCGACAGACCTGCTTTACATCACCGACAAGACAACACGCGTCGATGCCGAAGGTAAACCTTTCAACCGTACGTTGCTGTATATCCCCGGCAACTCCTCGCCGATTCATTCGTTCAACAGCCAGGCCGAGATGAAGAACTGGCTGGCTGAACAGGCGGCTGATCCGGTCAAGCGTGAAGCCCTGTCGATGCACTTTCCGTTACGTGACCAGGCCAATCGCTTTTTCTCTGACGGCGTCAATCAAACGCTGGCCGGGCTCGGCGGCTGGTCGAAAAAAGACGCACCCGATGCCGGCCCTCTGGAACGTCTCAATGAATTTGACCCACAACGGTTCATTACTACCGAACCGCTGTCCGATGACCCATTCACAACCATGACCCGGCGGCAGAAAGAGCGCTCATACGCCGATGCCGAAACCGAAATAACCACCGATGGAGATGTCACCAAAGCCACGATCCTTGAAGTGTTGGAAACCACCACAAAGATCGCCTTGATGATGACCCCGCTGGCTATCGTCATGCCCGAGGTCGCAGTGGGACTGGAGGTATTTTATGCCGCTGCCGGTGCGTTGGAAGCAGGGATAGGCGCGGACCAACTCAAGCATGGCAAGCCAGGTGGCGCGGACCATATTGTGTTTGGCGTATTGAATGCGGTGCCCGTTGTCGCTGGTGAGGCGAGCAAATTAATAAAAGGCGAGCAAGGGGCCGTCACCACGGTCAGCGAGAGCATAGAGGACACCGTCAAAGAGCCAGTGGTGCCAGACACCGACGCACCGACAACGCCCATCGTCGAAGAGCCCTCCGTCAATCGACTCAAGCCGACTCAGGCAGCCAATATCAGTCAGCACGCAGTGCCCAACGGCGAGCAACTGATCGAAGGCGCGACCCGCAATTCAAAAGGGATCTATCAAATCAAAACCCCCGATGGCACGGACCAATGGTTTATCCGCTATACCGATGCTACCGGCACGCCTCAGGTGTACGAGATCAAAAGCGATTTCAAACTGAGCAACGATTATGTACAGATCATTGATCGTGCAACACGCAAGCCGGTGATGACCGCTCATTCCACGCTGGACGGCGAATGGGCCCGTGAAATCGGCCCAGGAGGCGCACGCAAGTGGCCATGGCAACGTACGCCATCGCCAGCCCCCAGTGACGAATCAAGCATACCGCCTAAGTTCTCCGATCAGTTCGTGACACTTGACGGCTCAAAAATGCAGGGGACCGAATCGTTTGATAACTACTTTGATTTCGGCAAAAACACGGACTATGTCTTGTCCACGAGCAACTTCGAAGAAAACGGTGCAATCAAGCACAAACTCAACGTTTCCTGGACGCTGGAAGAACCAAACTTTGAGCTTCTGCCAGAAGAAAAAGCCACGCATTGGGAAGGTGACAACGACTACTCCAAAAACTTTGTGCTCGATATCAATCGCGGAAACTACAACCTGAGAACAACCACGCCCGACGGAATCACTGAACAGACCTTACACAGTACAGGGAGCAATGGTCAGGAAATACAGGCTGAAAAAATCAAACAGTTTGAACAAATCATTCCCGATCCAGAATTGCGCGCCCGTATTTCCGAAGTGGCTCACCAAGGTTCAATGGGACCTGCCATGGAATCTTTTCTCCTGCACCGAACACCCTCTGGCGAATTGAAGGAAGGCGTATTGGTCGAGGGCGTATCGATCTCCAATAATGACTCGACCTATCACATCGACTACGACCCGTCGAAAAACATTACCCGTGTATCGGCCACCGGCGACTATCGCCTCAGACACGTAGAAGAGGGATACCTGGACAACATCAACGTCAAAATCAGACGCACGTTTACCATTCACCACTCCAGCTCAGCGGGCAGCCGCTTTACTATCGACAAAAATGCGCCAACCTACGTGGAAGTATCGGTCAAAACGCCGTAACCATCGATCAACAATGAGGCCGTGACCAGCACCACCAGCCTTCCACCTACCTGAAAATGCTTAACGGCGGTAACCTCGGTAACCGCCGTTTTTTCGTTCGGACAGTGATCAACTGCCACTTCAGGGGTCTCCATGGAAAGAATTGCCTTAAAACCGCTCCTCCTCGCCGCAGGCCTGCTCGGCTTCATGCCAATGGCCCAGGCAGCCAGCACCCTGGTCTACTGCTCCGAAGCCAGCCCTGCCGGCTTCGACCCCAGCCAGTACACCAGCGGCACCGATTTCGATGCGTCGGCCGAGACCGTGTTCAACCGCCTCACGCAGTTCAAGCGTGGCGGCACCGAAGTCGAACCTGGCCTGGCGACAAGCTGGGACATCTCCAAAGACGGCCTGACCTACACCTTCCATCTGCGCGATGGCGTCAAGTTCCACACCACCGATTTCTTCACGCCTACCCGCGATTTCAACGCGGATGATGTGTTGTTTACCTTCAATCGCCTGCTGGATGCCGACAGTCCATTCCGCAAGGCGTACCCATCCGAGTCGCCGTACTTCACCGACATGGGTTTGAACACCACGATCAAGAGCGTCGACAAACTCGACGACCACACCGTGCGCTTCAACCTGAACAACGTCGATGCGTCGTTTGTGCAAAACCTGGCCATGAGCTTTGCCTCGGTGCAATCGGCCGAGTACGCGGCGCAACTGCTCAAGCAGGGCAAGGCCGAAGAGATCAACCAGAAACCCGTAGGCACCGGGCCGTTTGTGTTCAAGCGCTACCAGAAGGATTCGCAGATCCGCTACGTGGCCAATAAACAGTACTGGAAACCCGAGGATGTGAAACTCGACAACCTGGTGTTCGCCATCACCCCGGATGCCGCGTCACGCCTACAGAAGCTCAAGGCCGGCGAATGCCAGGTCAGCGGCTACCCGCGCCCTGCCGATATCGAAGTGATGAAACAGGACCCGAACTTGCGCGTGCTGCAGCAGGCTGGTTTCAACCTGGGCTTCCTGGCCTACAACGTGACCCACCCGCCGCTGGATCAGCTCAAGGTGCGCCAGGCCCTGGACATGGCGATCGACAAGCCGGCGATTATCAAGGCGGTGTACCAGAGTGCCGGACAATTGGCGCAGAACGCCCTGCCTCCGGCGCAGTGGTCTTATGACCCCACCATCAAGGACGCGCCCTACGATCCGACCAAAGCCAAGGCGCTACTAAAAGAAGCAGGGGTTGCACCAGGAACTGCCATCAACCTGTGGGCAATGACCGTGCAGCGTGCTTCAAACCCGAACGCGCGCATGTCGGCGCAAATGATCCAGCAGGATTGGGAAAATATCGGGATCAAGGCCAATATCGTCAGCTACGAATGGGGCGAGTACATCAAGCGCGCCAAAAACGGCGAGCATGACGCGATGATTTATGGCTGGACCGGCGACAACGGCGACCCGGATAACTGGCTGGGCGTGCTCTACAGTTGTGCCGCGGTCAAGGGCAGCAACTACGCGAAATGGTGTAACCCGGCCTACGACAAACTGGTGCAGCAGGCCAAGGTCAGCAACGACCGTGAACAGCGCATCAAGTGGTATCAACAGGCACAAAAAATCCTTAAGGAACAAGTACCTATAACGCCTATTGCGAACTCGACGGTTTTCCAGCCCCTGCGCAAGGAAGTACGCGACTTCAAGATCAGCCCCTTTGGCCTGACACCGTTCTACGGCGTGAGTCTAGATAAGTAACAGCAACGCCCCAACCGAGTGCGCCAGACGCCTCGGCTGGGCTTTTTTGGTGCGACGAATGCACCGAAAAAACCCTCGAAATATGCGCAAATATGTCAAAACTTTCATAATTGCGACATTCCTGTACGTTCGTACCACTGTTTCACCCTCCCAACGGTTCAGCATCTTGCAATGGGTATGGCGCCTGCGTAAGTATCCGCAGGCCGACTCACGAGGTCGCCCTCACCACCAAAAATGACAACAAATCATGAGGCCAACATGCTTAAACACGCAGTCATTCCGTTAATTGTTAGCGCTGGCCTTATGGCCGCAGCTCCTTTCGCCCAAGCGGCGACTAACCTGGTGTTCTGCTCCGAAGGGAGCCCGGCCGGTTTCGACCCAGGCCAGTACACCACCGGAACAGACTTCGATGCCTCGGCCGAAACCATGTTCAACCGCCTGACCCAGTTCGAACGCGGCGGCACCGCCGTGATTCCTGGGCTGGCCACCAGCTGGGACGTGTCCCCGGATGGCTTGACCTATACCTTCCACCTGCGGGATGGCGTCAAGTTCCACACCACCTCGTACTTCAAGCCGACCCGTACCTTCAATGCCGATGACGTGCTGTTCACGTTCAACCGCATGATCAACAAGGACGATCCGTTCCGCAAAGCCTACCCCACCGAGTTCCCGTACTTCACGGACATGGGGATGGACACCAACATCAAGAACATCGAGAAAGTCGATGACCATACCGTCAAGTTCACCCTTGGCACTGTGGACGCCGCCTTCATCCAGAACCTGGCGATGAGCTTCGCTTCGATCCAGTCGGCTGAATACGCCGCCCAACTGTTGAAAGAAGGCAAGGCCGCGGACATCAACCAGAAGCCAATCGGCACTGGCCCGTTCGTGTTCAAGAGCTACCAGAAAGACTCGAACATCCGTTACACCGGCAACAAGGACTACTGGAAACCTGAAGACGTGAAGATCGACAACCTGATCTTCGCCATCACCACCGACCCGTCGGTGCGCATCCAGAAGCTGAAGAAAAACGAATGCCAGATCACCCTGTTCCCACGTCCGGCCGACCTCAAGGCGCTGGGCGATGACAAGGACCTGAAACTGCCGCATCAAGCCGGTTTCAACCTGGGCTACGTTGCCTACAACGTCATGGACAAGATCAAGGGCAGCGATCAGCCTAACCCGCTGGCTGACCTGCGCGTACGCCAGGCGCTGGACATGTCGGTGAACAAGCAGCAGATCATCGACTCCGTGTACCAGGGCGCCGGCCAACTGGCCGTCAACGCCATGCCACCGACCCAATGGTCGTATGACACCACCATCAAGGATGCCAAGTACGATCCGGAGAAAGCCAAGGCGCTGCTCAAGGAAGCCGGCGTCAAGGAAGGTACCGAAATCGTTCTGTGGGCCATGCCGGTTCAGCGTCCGTACAACCCGAACGCCAAGCTGATGGCTGAAATGCTGCAGAACGACTGGTCCAAGATCGGCCTGAAGGTCAAGATCACCAGCTACGAATGGGGCGAGTACATCAAGCGTTCCAAAGGCGGCGAGAACCAGGCCATGATCATTGGCTGGAGCGGCGACAATGGTGACCCGGACAACTGGCTGAACGTGCTGTTCGGCTGCGACTCGCTGGCCGGCAACAACTTCTCCAAGTGGTGCGACAAGAAATTCGACGGCATCGTGAAAGAAGCCAAGGCAACGTCGGACGTCGCCAAACGCACCGAGCTGTACAAGCAGGCGCAACATATCCTCAAAGATGCAGTCCCGATGACACCTATCGCGCACTCGACGGTGTATCAACCCATGCGCAACACCGTGCAGGACTTCAAGATCAGCCCGTTTGGCTTGAACTCCTTCTACGGCGTGAGCGTCAGCGGCAAGTAAGGATCACTGGCGGCGACGTTGCATAAACGTCGCCGTTATTGCATCCGCCTTGGCCGTAGGACATGGACCACACTCGAAACCGTTGCTTCCTACAGCAATGAACTGCGAGGTGCGACTCCATTGCCTACAAGGTCAGTCCGATTTGGCGCATTTACTGCGAAGTCCGCGACCCATAACGTCGTAGGACAGCAGAGGCTCCCAATTCGGAAAGGCACTTGCTGCGTGTGGGATCAGTGATGTCCCCCTGGCTGAACGCCGGGGTGATTGCTCGCTGATGACAACTACAAACAAGGATCGGGATCGTCATGCGCCATACCACCGTTCTATCCGCAATTTTTGGCACCAGCCTGCTGGCTGCGGCCACGATGGGTCACGCCGCCGACAAGCAGAGCCTGGTGTTCTGCTCGGAAGGCAGCCCGGCCGGCTTCGACACCGCGCAGTACACCACCGCCACCGACAACGATGCAGCCGAGCCGCTGTACAACCGCCTGGTTGAATTTGAAAAGGGCGAAACCGGTGTCGTGCCTGCGCTGGCAACCAAGTGGGATATTTCGCCAGACGGCCTGACCTACACCTTTCACCTGCGTGAAGGGGTGAAATTCCACAGCAACAAGGAATTCAAGCCGACCCGGGACTTCAACGCCGACGACGTGCTGTTCACCTTCAACCGCATGCTTGACCCCGACCATCCGTTTCGCAAGGCCTACCCCACCGAGTTTCCGTACTTCAACGGGATGAGCCTGAACAAGAACATTGCCAAGGTCGCCAAAACCGACCCGCACACCGTGGTGATCACCCTGAACACGGTGGACGCCGCGTTCATCCAGAACATCGCCATGAGCTTCGCCGCGATCCTGTCGGCCGAATATGCCGAGCAACTGCTCAAGGCCGGCAAACCCAGCGACATCAACCAGAAGCCGATTGGCACTGGCCCCTTCGTGTTCCAGCGTTACCAGAAGGATTCGCAGATCCGCTATGTGGCCAACAAACAGTACTGGGACCCGAGCAAGGTCAAGCTCGACCAGCTGATTTTCGCCATCAACACCGACGCCTCGGTGCGCGTGCAAAAGCTCAAGGCCGGCGAATGCCAGGTGACCCTGCATCCGCGCCCGGCTGACGTCGACGCCCTCAAGGCCGACCCGAACCTGCAACTGCTCACCAAGCCCGGTTTCAATCTGGGCTACATCGCCTACAACGTGCGCCACAAGCCGTTCGACCAGCTCGAAGTGCGCCAGGCGCTGGACATGGCGGTGAACAAGCCGAGCATCCTGAACGCCGTGTACCAGGGCGCGGGGCAACTGGCGGTCAACGCCATGCCGCCGACGCAGTGGTCCTACGACGACAGCATCAAAGACGCCGCCTACAACCCGGAAAAAGCCAAGGAACTGCTCAAGGCCGCCGGCGTGAAGGAAGGCACCGAAATCACCCTGTGGGCGATGCCGGTGCAACGGCCGTACAACCCCAACGCCAAGCTGATGGCCGAGATGCTGCAAAGCGACTGGGCCAAGATCGGACTCAAGGTCAAGATCGTCAGCTACGAATGGGGCGAATACATCAAGCGCACCAAGAACGGTGAGCACGATGTGAGCCTGATCGGTTGGACCGGCGACAACGGCGACCCGGACAACTGGCTGGGCACCCTCTACAGCTGCGACGCCATCGGCGGGAACAACTACTCCATGTGGTGTGACCCGGCGTACGACAAGCTGATCAAGCAAGCCAAGGTCGTGACCGACCGCGAACAACGGACTGTTCTGTACAAACAGGCGCAGCAACTGCTCAAGCAGCAGGTGCCGATCACGCCAGTCGCCCACTCGACGGTCAACCAGCCGTTAAGCGCCAAAGTCGAAGGGTTCAAGGTAAGCCCCTTCGGCCGCAACGTGTTCTCGGGCGTCAGTATCACCCCATAAGAAAATAACCGGATTGCGCAGGGCGGCCCCCGCCTTGCTGCAAACGCGCGGCCTTTTGTTGGGAATTTTCCTACGCCAAACGTTTGCAATGGCTTGAACGAGTTACACACCCAATAGCCGGATCACCAAAAAAGACCGGCATTAAAAAGAGAACCAAAGGAGCTTCATCCATGAAACTGAGCAGCAAAGCGCTTCTGGCCCTGGCCATCAGCAGCATCACGGCCACCGCCTACGCTGAAACCCAAAGCCAGGACTTCGTTCCGACCACACTGGCCGGCACCAGCGCCCAAAGCGAGGCCAAGGGCTTTATCGACGGCCAGAGCCTGGGCGGTACCACGCGTAACTGGTACTCCAACGAAATGAAGTTCCGTGGCGACCGTTTCGGCTACTTTAAAAACGAAGGCGACAAGGTCAAGACCACCACCTCCCGTCGTTACAACTGGGCTCAGGGCACCATCCTCAACTACACCTCGGGCTTTACCCAAGGCACTGTAGGTGTCTCGACTGAAGTCGCGGCATACAACGCCATTGCACTGATCCGCGGTCAAAAAGACATCGCCGGCGGCTCCAACCGCACCCTGGCCCATTCCTACGGCGACGCCGTGGACCAGTGGAGCAAACTGGGCCTGGCCAACGTCAAGTTCCGTGTGTCGAACACCACGTTGACCGCCGGTCGCCAAAACTTCAGCAGCGGCATCGTCGACACCATCGGCAACCGTGCATTGCCTTCGAGCTTCGAAGGTGTGAGTTTCAACAGCGAAGAATTCAGCAACCTGTCGTTCCAGGGTGGCGTGTTTGACCGCGTTTCGCCACGTACCGAACAGAGCCTGTCGAAATTCCGCACTGAATACGGCAATGGCAAGCAGGAGACCGACAAGGTCAGTACCCTCGGCGTCAACTACCAGCCATTCAAGAGCCTGAAGACCAGCCTGTTCGCCGCCAACGTGGAAGACTTCTGGAACCAGTACTACTTCGGCGCTACCCATGAGCTGGGTGACAGCCAGGTACTGAGCCTGACCACCGGCCTGAACTACTACAAGACCGTCGACGAAGGCAAAAAGTTGATGGGCAAGATCGACAACGACACTTACTCGCTGTCGTTCGGCCTGACCCACCAGGCTCATAGCCTGACCTTCTCGTACCAGGAAGTGAACGGCAACGAGTACTTCGACTACCTGCACGAAACCAACGGCATCTACCTGGCCAACTCCCTGACTTCCGACTTCAACGGTCCGAACGAGAAGTCCTTCCAGGTTGCCTACGGCATCAACATGGCCGAATACGGCATTCCAGGCCTGAAGTTCAACATCTACTCGGCTCGCGGCTGGGGTATCGACGGTACTCACTACCGTGGCGACAACGGTGTGAAAGACTTCGCCTACAACGGCATTCAGGCCCAGAACGGCGAGCACCACCAGGAATACGGCATTGGTACTTCCTACGCCGTCCAGAGCGGCCCTCTGAAAGCCTCCACCGTTCGCGCCACCTACGTGACGCACCGCGCCAGTGAGAACCAGGCTGACGGCAACCTGCGCGAATTCCGCCTGGTCACCACCATCCCGTTCAACATTCTTTAATCAGCGCCAAGTAAGCGGCGGGCTCAGGACGAGCCCGCCGTCTACGCTTGTCTGGTCCCATCGATTGCAGAGGGCTCCGAATGAAATTGCTCCCACTACAAGCCGCCGTGGCTGCCGCGCTGTTGAGCGTGGCCATCGGCGTTTCGGCCAAACCACTGGTGGTCTGCACCGAAGCCAGCCCGGAAGGTTTCGACCCGGTCCTGTACACCACGGCCGTGACCGCTGACGCCGCTGCTGAAACCATGTTCAACCGTTTGGTGGACTTCAAGCCAGGCACCACTGAAATCGTTCCCGCGCTCGCCAAGAGCTGGGAAATCAGTGACGACGGCCTGACCTATACGTTCCACCTGCGCGATGACGTCAAGTTCCACACCACCGACTATTTCAAACCCACGCGTAACTTGAATGCCGATGACGTGCTCTGGAGCTTCCAGCGCCAGTTGGACCCGAAACACCCTTGGCATAACAAATCCACCACGGGTTTCCCCTATTTCGAAAGCATGGGCTTCAAGGAACTGCTCAAAAGTGTCGAGAAGACTGATGACCACACGGTGGTCTTCACCCTGACGCGCCCTGAAGCACCGTTCCTGGCCGATGTTGCGATGCCGTTTACCGCCATCCACTCCGCTGAATACGCCGACAAACTGCTCGCCGCCGGTAAGACCGATGAGCTCAATAGCAAGCCGATCGGTACCGGCCCGTTCATCTTCATCCGCTACCAGAAAGATGCCCAGGTGCGCTTCAAGGCCAACCCGGAGTACTTCCGTGGCAAGCCGCCGGCCGATCCGTTGATCCTGGCCATTGCGGTCGACAACAACGTGCGCCTGCAGAAGCTCAAGGCCAACGAATGCCAGGTCGCGCTATATCCCAAGCCCGATGACCTGCCCAGCATCAAGAAAGACCCGAACCTGAAGGTCGATGAACTGGCGGCGATGACCACCGCCTACACCGCACTGAACACCACCCACAAGTACATGAGCGACGCGCGGGTACGTCACGCGATCAACATCGCGTTCGACAAAAAAGGCTACAACGAATCGCTGTACGGCAAAGGCAACGCTGTCGATGCCACCGGACCTTTTCCCCCCACGCTGCTGGGCTTCAACGACAAGCTGAAAAACCCACCGCGCGACCTCGACAAGGCCCGTGCCCTGCTCAAGGAAGCGGGAGTGCCGGAAGGCACCGAGTTCACCCTGTTCACCCGTAACGGCGGCGGCCCGACCAACCCTAACCCGATGCTCGGCGCCCAGCGCATGCAGGCGGATCTGGCGCAGATTGGCCTGAAGGTGAATATCAAAGTCATGGAATGGGGTGAAATGCTCAAGCGTGCTAAAAACGGTGAGCACGACATGGTATCCGCCGGATGGGCGGGGGATAACGGCGACCCGGACAACTTCCTCACGCCGAACCTGAGTTGCGATGCAGCGAAAAACGGCGAAAACTACGCGCGCTGGTGTAACAAAGAGTTTCAAGACTTGATCGACAAGGCGCGCGCTGTGGCTGAACCCGCACAACGCGCTGCACTCTATGAACAAGCCATGGACGTTTTCGACAAGGACCAACCATGGATCCCCATGGCTTACCCGAAAATGTTCACCGCTATGCGCAAGAACGTCGAGGGTTATACCCAAAGCCCTCTGACGAACAATAACTTCGCCACCACCCAGGTGAAGTAAATAAGAAAAACGCTCGGCGCCGTCGACATTGACGGCGCCGGACCTGCCTAACCGGCTGATTGAGGTACACGACAAGATGTTTAGTTTTATTGCCCGCCGACTGGGGTTATTGATCCCCACGTTCTTCGGCATCACGTTGCTCACGTTTGCGTTGATTCGCATGATCCCTGGCGACCCCGTCGAAGTCATGATGGGCGAGCGGCGCGTCGACCCCGAGATGCACGCACAGGCAATGGAACGCCTTGGCCTTAACAAGCCGCTGTATGCGCAATACCTGGATTACGTCGGCAAGCTTGCCCAGGGTGACCTTGGCGAATCGCTGCGTACCCGTACCAGCGTGTGGACCGAGTTCACCGCCCTCTTCCCCGCGACCCTGGAACTGTCCATGGCCGCCCTGTTGTTCGCCGGTATTCTGGGCCTGTTGGCCGGGGTGATCGCGGCATTGAAGCGAGGATCCCTGTTCGACCATGGGGTGATGGGCATCTCCCTGGCGGGATACTCGATGCCAATCTTCTGGTGGGGCCTGATCCTGATCATGTTCTTCTCGGTCAGCCTGGGCTGGACCCCGGTTTCCGGGCGTATCGACCTGCTCTACGACATTGAGCCGCGCACCGGCTTCATGCTGATCGACACGCTGCTGGCTGACGAGCCGGACGCGTTCTTCGACGCCCTGCACCACCTGATCCTGCCGGCCATCGTGCTCGGCACCATTCCGCTGGCGGTGATCGCGCGGATGACCCGTTCGTCGATGCTCGAAGTGCTGCGCGAAGACTACATCCGTACCGCCAAGGCCAAAGGCCTGTCGCCGGCGCGCGTGGTGTTCGTGCACGGCCTGCGTAACGCGCTGATCCCGGTACTGACCGTGGTCGGCCTGCAAGTCGGTACCCTGCTGGCCGGTGCGGTCCTGACCGAAACCATCTTCTCGTGGCCCGGCATCGGCAAATGGCTGATCGAAGCCATTGGCGCGCGGGACTACCCGGTGGTGCAGAACGGCATCCTGCTGATCGCCTGCCTGGTGATCCTGGTGAACTTCGTGGTGGATATCCTCTACGGCTTCGCCAACCCACGCATCCGTCACCAGCGCTGAGATCATGACCATGACCACACCTACTCCAGTGTCAGCAGTCGATCAAAGCCTGCTGTACCCGTCCCCGTACAAAGAATTCTGGCAAGCCTTCTCCAAGAACAAAGGCGCGGTTGCCGGCCTGCTGTTCATGTTGCTGATCGTGTTCTGCGCGATCTTCGCTCCGTGGGTTGCGCCGCATAACCCGAGCGAGCAATACCGCGACTTCCTGCTGACCCCACCGGCCTGGTTGGAAGGTGGGCAGATGCAATTCCTGCTTGGCACCGACGAACTGGGCCGTGACCTGCTGTCGCGCCTGATCCAGGGCTCGCGCCTGTCCTTGCTGATCGGCTTGTCGTCGGTGGTGATGTCGCTGATCCCGGGGATCCTGCTGGGTCTGTTCGCCGGGTTCTTCCCGCGCTTGCTCGGCCCGACCATCATGCGTCTGATGGACATCATGCTGGCCCTGCCGTCGCTGCTGCTGGCTGTCGCCATTGTGGCAATCCTCGGCCCAGGCCTGATCAACACCGTGATCGCCATCGCCATCGTCTCGCTGCCGTCCTACGTGCGTCTGACCCGTGCTGCGGTGATGGGCGAACTGAACCGCGACTACGTGACCGCCGCGCGCCTCGCCGGTGCCGGCCTGCCGCGCCTGATGTTCATCACCGTGCTGCCCAACTGCATGGCACCGCTGATCGTCCAGGCCACCCTGAGTTTCTCTTCGGCGATCCTCGATGCCGCGGCCCTCGGCTTCCTCGGCCTTGGCGTACAACCGCCAACCCCTGAGTGGGGCACCATGCTGGCTTCGGCCCGTGACTACATCGAACGCGCCTGGTGGGTGGTGAGCCTGCCTGGTTTGACCATTTTGCTCAGCGTGCTGGCAATCAACTTGATGGGCGACGGCCTGCGCGATGCGCTGGACCCGAAACTCAAGAACGCCGCCTGAGGAGATTCCCATGTCACTGTTAGAAATCAAGAATCTCAACGTGCGCTTCGGCGACAAGACTGCCGTACCGGTGGTCGATGGCCTCGACATTTCCGTCGACAAAGGCGAAGTACTGGCCATCGTTGGCGAGTCGGGCTCGGGTAAATCCGTGACCATGATGGCGCTGATGGGCCTGATCGAGCACCCCGGCATCGTTACTGCCGACGCCCTTAACTTCGACGGTAAGGACATGCTCAAGTTGAGCAACCGCCAGCGCCGTCAGATCGTCGGCAAAGACCTGGCGATGGTGTTCCAGGACCCGATGACCGCGCTGAACCCCAGCTACACCGTGGGCTTCCAGATTGAAGAAGTGCTGCGCCTGCACCTGAAAATGTCCGGCAAACAAGCGCGCAAACGCGCCATCGAACTGTTGGAAAAGGTGGAAATCCCGGGCGCTGCCAGCCGTATGGATGCCTACCCGCACCAACTGTCCGGCGGTATGAGCCAGCGTGTGGCCATCGCCATGGCGATTGCCGGCGAGCCGAAACTGCTGATCGCGGACGAACCGACCACGGCGTTGGACGTGACCATCCAGGCGCAGATCATGGAACTGCTGCTGGCCCTGCAGAAAGAGCAGAACATGGGCCTGGTGCTGATCACTCACGACCTTGCTGTCGTGGCGGAAACCGCTCAGCGCGTGTGCGTGATGTACGCCGGCCAAGCCGTGGAAGTCGGCCAGGTGCCGCAGTTGTTCGACATCCCGGCGCACCCCTACAGCGAAGCGCTGCTCAAGGCGATCCCCGAGCACAGCCTCGGCGCCACTCGCCTGGCCACGCTGCCGGGTATCGTTCCAGGTCGTTATGACCGCCCGCAGGGTTGCCTGCTGTCGCCGCGCTGCCCGTACGTGCAGGAAAGCTGCCGTGCCCAGCGTCCGGGGCTTGATCCAAAAACCAACAGCCTTGCGCGCTGCTTCTACCCCTTGAACCAGGAGGTGGCGTAATGGCCGTCGTTCTTACCGCCCGCGACCTGACCCGTCACTACGAAGTGTCCCGTGGCCTGTTCAAGGGCCACGCGCTGGTGCGCGCCCTCAATGGCGTGTCCTTTGAATTGGAAGCCGGCAAGACCCTCGCCGTCGTGGGCGAGTCGGGTTGCGGCAAATCCACCCTGGCCCGCGCCCTCACGCTGATTGAAGAGCCGTCGTCGGGCTCCCTGAAAATCGCCGGCCAGGAAGTCGCCGGTGCCGACAAGGCCCAGCGCAAGCAATTGCGCAAAGACGTGCAGATGGTGTTCCAGAGCCCGTATGCGTCGCTCAACCCACGCCAGAAAGTCGGTGATCAACTCGGCGAGCCGCTGTTGATCAACACCAACCTGTCCGCCGCCGAACGCCGCGAAAAAGTGCAGGCGATGATGAAGCAAGTGGGCCTGCGCCCCGAGCATTATCAGCGCTACCCGCACATGTTCTCCGGCGGTCAGCGCCAGCGCATCGCCCTGGCCCGCGCGATGATGCTGCAACCGAAGGTGCTGGTGGCGGATGAACCGACCTCGGCACTCGACGTGTCGATCCAGGCCCAGGTGCTCAACCTGTTCATGGACCTGCAGCAGGAATTCAACACGGCCTACGTGTTCATCTCCCACAACCTGGCGGTGGTGCAGCATGTCGCCGATGACGTGATGGTGATGTACCTCGGCCGCCCGGTGGAAGTCGGCCCCAAGGAAGACATCTACGCCCGCCCGCTGCACCCGTACACCCAGGCGCTGCTGTCGGCCACCCCGACCATCCACCCGGACCCGAACAAGCCGAAGATCAAGATCGTCGGCGAGTTGCCCAACCCGCTGAACCCGCCACCTGGCTGCGCCTTCCACAAGCGCTGCCCGTATGCGACGGCGCGGTGCAGCACCGAGGAACCGCAACTGCGTGCCCTGGATAACCGTCAGGTGGCATGCCATTACGCGGAGCAATTCGTGGCTTGAGGCCGGCACCGCGCCCTGTAGGAGCGAGCTTGCTCGCGAAAAACGTCAACGCTGACGCGGGCATCCTGGTCTAACCCAGTGGCCTTGCGTTCTTCGCGAGCAAGCTCGTTCCTACAAGGGGTCAGCAGCGGTAATGTGTTTTACAGCCCTTCCCACCCGGTTGCGCATCAGCCGGGTGGGAGGGGCTTTCTTTTGGCTAAGACCTACGTTTGGCTGTCGCCTTCATCGCCGTCCGGGTCGTCGGTGTCTGGCTCCTGGCTGGTGGAGTCATCGTCCTCCTTGTCTTCACCCTGCGCCTCAGACTTAGCCAGTAACAGCCCATTGTCATGCGACGCCGAAAAGCCCGCCTGACCGCTGTGCACCGGGTTATGCGCCCAGGCCGCCGACATACCCAAAGACATCAGCACCAGCACTTTTATCAACAGCACGACTCGTTGAAAAATACTCATGGTCGATTTCCGTCCAGTCAGTAAATGAATCCGTACGACAGCGATTTACCGTCGCCAGTCCTTGAAGCTAGTTGTGATAGAGGGTTTGCGCCAGCTATCAGGTGTCACCGTCATCATAGGTTTCGCTGTCTTCCCCTTCGTTGTAGGGGTTTTCGGCGTCTTCCTTGGGCGCAGGCTGCGCCTGGGGTTGCCAACTGCCAGAGTTGACCTCCTGCTGCTTCTTCTTGGTAACAGGGCCCGTGTCCTTCCATTGGGGCGTTCCGGCGCCAGCCAGCGCCAATGAGGCGGACAACCCCAAAGCCCCGAGCAGCACCAGTTGAAAGGCGCGTTGAGTTATACGCACGGTGGCCTCCTATTCCGTCGATGGGTGAGTGAAATACCTGAAACGCTAGACGGGATGTGGGTTTCTCGCCAATGGCCCTGATCGATGAAGATCAAAATGTGGGAGGTGCGGTGCGACGATTCGACTTGCCCCCTCCCACATTTTAATTTGTGTTTGGCCAATAAAAAGGGTGAAGCCATCACAGCTTCACCCTTCTATTTACCGCTCAGCCCTTAATGGTGCTCGCGGGTCGCGCGGAATTTCACATCCGGCCAGCGCTCTTCCATCAGCGCCAGGTTCACTCGGGTCGGCGCCAGGTAGGTCAAGTGACCGCCACCGTCCACCGCCAGGTTTTCCACGGCCTTGTTGGAGAATTCTTCCAACTTCTTCTTATCGCTGCACTCGATCCACCGCGCGGAGTACACGGTGATCGGCTCATACGAGCACTCCACCTTGTATTCCTCTTTCAGGCGGCTGGCGACCACATCGAACTGCAGCACACCCACAGCGCCGAGGATGATGTCGTTGCTGCGCTCGGGGAAGAACACCTGGGTGGCGCCCTCTTCCGCGAGTTGTTGCAGGCCTTGGCGCAGTTGCTTGGATTTGAGCGGGTCACGCAGGCGCACGCGGCGGAACAGTTCCGGGGCGAAGTGCGGGATGCCGGTGAAGCCCAGGGTTTCGCCTTCGGTGAAGGTGTCGCCGATCTGGATGGTGCCGTGGTTGTGCAGGCCGATGATGTCGCCGGCAAACGCCTCTTCCAGCTGTTCACGCTCGGAGGAGAAGAACGTCAGGGCGTCGCCGATGCGCACGTCCTTGCCGGTGCGCACGTGGCGCATCTTCATGCCTTTTTCGTACTTGCCGGAGCAGATGCGCATGAAGGCGATACGGTCGCGGTGCTTGGGGTCCATGTTCGCCTGGATCTTGAACACGAAGCCCGAGAACTTCTCTTCCACCGGTTCCACGGTGCGTTCGTTGGCCACCCGTGCCAATGGGCGCGGGGCCCAATCCACCACGGCGTCGAGGACATGGTCGACACCGAAGTTGCCCAGGGCGGTCCCGAAGAACACCGGAGTCAGTTGGCCGTCGAGGAATTCCTGCTGGTTGAACTCGTGGCAGGCGCCCTGCACCAGTTCCAGCTGATCGACAAAGCGGTCGTACTCGTCACCCAGGTGGGCGCGGGCTTCGTCGGAGTCGAGCTTCTCGATGATCTTGGTTTCGGTGCGCTCGTGACCGTGGCCGGCGGTGTAGACAATGATGTAGTCGTCGGCCAGGTGGTACACGCCCTTGAAGTCGCGGTAGCAACCGATCGGCCAGGTGATCGGCGCGGCCTTGATCTTCAGGACGGCTTCGATTTCATCCAGCAGCTCGATGGGGTCGCGGATATCGCGGTCGAGTTTGTTGATGAAGCTGACGATCGGCGTGTCACGCAGACGGCACACGTCCATCAGCGCGATGGTGCGTGGCTCGACGCCTTTACCGCCGTCGAGGACCATCAACGCCGAGTCCACCGCGGTCAGGGTGCGGTAGGTGTCTTCAGAGAAGTCTTCGTGGCCCGGGGTGTCGAGCAGGTTGACCATGTGGTCGCGATACGGGAACTGCATGACCGACGTGGTAATCGAGATACCCCGTTGTTTTTCCATTTCCATCCAGTCGGAGGTGGCATGGCGGTCGGATTTGCGGGATTTCACCGTGCCGGCCACTGCGATTGCCTTGCCCATCAGCAAGAGCTTCTCGGTGATGGTGGTTTTACCGGCATCGGGGTGGGAAATAATGGCGAAAGTGCGGCGTTTCGCGACTTCGGCGGCCTGGTGGGTCATGGGAAATCGCCTGGCAGGTGAGTCAAAAAAGGGCGGCGAGTATAGCGCAAACCCCAGGTTCCGGACCACTGTTCACCCGATTGGGGGTGGCTAAATGCTGCCAAGTGTGGAACCTTTTAAAAGGTCGAGACGTCCACTCCCCTGCTACCGCACTCGGAACAGGGGCTGATAAATCAGCAAGTTAGCCTGACGAGGCTGCGCTCATGGCTCGGATTTTTACCGCGTTGCCGGTATCGACGAGCTGCATTTCGCGACCACATTCAGAGGCAGCCAGGAATGGCATTGCCGCTCGGAAATGTGTTCGCCGACAAAAGAAAAAAGGAGTCCGCCTGTGGCTATTCGCTATGGCAAAGGGCTGATAGGAGGCGCGGTTGTCGTCGCGCTCCTGGCCCTGCTGGTCCACTGGATCGGCATCAACACGATCGAACTGTACCGCGACGATTTGTTGTTTTACCTGCAAGCACACCTGATCCTCGTTCTAGTCTCCATGCTGGCCGCCCTGATTGTGGGCATCCCCGCCGGTATCCTGCTCAGCCGACCGCACATGGTCGGGCGCGCAGAACGCTTCATGCAGATCTTCAACATCGGCAACACCGTCCCGCCCCTGGCCGTACTGGCCATCGCCCTCGGCGTTCTTGGCATCGGCAGCGGCCCGGCCATCTTCGCGCTGTTCCTCGCCTCCCTCCTGCCCATCGTGCGCAACACCTACGAAGGCCTCAAAAACGTCCAGGGTTCCCTGAAAGAAGCCGCCACCGGCATCGGCATGACGCCGCGCCAGGTGCTGTTTCGCGTGGAATTGCCCAACGCCGTGCCGATCATCATCGGCGGTGTGCGCGTGGCCCTGGCGATCAACGTCGGCACCGCGCCGCTGGCGTTCCTGATCGGTGCCAACAGCCTGGGCAGCCTGATCTTCCCCGGCATCGCCCTGAACAATCAGCCGCAATTGCTGCTCGGCGCTGCGTGCACCGCGCTGCTGGCGTTGTTGCTCGACGGCCTGGTGACCCTGGCCAGCCGCCTCTGGCTGGAACGCGGGTTGCGTGCGTCTTAAGGAACCGACATGAAAAAACTGACCTTGATACTGAGCTGCGTCCTGCTCTTGGCAGGCGTTGCACAAGCCGCCGAAAAACCGGTAATCCGCATCGGCGCCCGGGTGTTCACCGAACAGACCCTGCTCGCCGAAATCACTTCCCAATACCTGCGCACCAAGGGCTATGACACCCGCGTGACCGGCGGATTGGGTAGCAACCTGGCGCGCAGCGCCCAGGAAAGCGGGCAACTGGACCTGATCTGGGAGTACACCGGCGTGTCGCTGGTGGCCTACAACCATGTCGACGAGAAGCTCGACAGCGAACAGTCCTACGCACGGGTGAAAGAACTCGACGCGAAAAAGGGCCTGGTCTGGCTCTCCCCGTCGCGTTTCAGCAACACCTACGCCCTGGCGCTGCCAGAGAAAGTTGCCGCTGAGCATCCCGAGATCAGCACGATCAGCGACCTGACCAAGGCCGTGGCGCAAGATGCCAAGAGCAACCGCCTGGTCGCCCTGGACACCGAGTTCGCCAACCGCTCCGACGGCCTGGCTGGCATGGTCAAGCTGTACGACATGAACCTGACCCGCAAGAACACCCGGCAGATGGACGCAGGCCTGGTCTATACCGCCTTGCGCAACGGCCAGGTGTTTGCCGGCCTGGTCTACACCACCGACGGCCGCCTGAACGCCTTCAAGCTCAAGCTGCTGGAAGACGACAAGCACTACTTCCCGGACTACACCGCCGCACCGGTGATCCGCCAGGAATACCTCGACCAGCACCCAACCCTCGCAGCTGAACTCAAACCGTTGGCTGAACTGTTCGACGACGAAACCATGCGCCAGCTGAATGCGCGGGTCGACGTCGACCATGAAAGCCCTTCCGCTGTTGCCGCCGATTTCCTGCGCCAACATCCGATCAATCAATAAGAGGAGAAGACATGGAATTCCTGAACGCCTTTTCCCATCTTGATTGGGCCCAAGTCCTGCACCTGACCGGGCAGCACATCACCCTGGTCGGTATCGCCGTGATCCTCGCGATCCTGATCGGCGTGCCCCTGGGCATTCTGATGACGCGTTTCCCGACCCTCGCCGGCCCATTGCAGGCCAGCGCCACGGTGCTGCTGACCGTGCCGTCCATCGCGCTGTTCGGCCTGTTGCTGCCGTTCTACTCCAAATTCGGCCAGGGCCTGGGGCCGATGCCGGCGATCACCGCCGTGTTCCTCTACTCCCTGTTGCCGATCATGCGTAACACCTACCTCGCCCTCACTGGCGTGGAGCCGGGCATTCGCGAAGCCGCCAAAGGCATCGGCATGACCTTCGGCCAGCGCCTGCGCATGGTCGAGTTGCCCATCGCCGTGCCGGTGATCCTCGCCGGCGTGCGCACCGCCGTGGTGATGAACATTGGTGTGATGACCATCGCCGCCACCATCGGCGCCGGTGGCCTGGGTGTACTTATTCTGGCTTCCATCAGCCGCAGCGACATGTCGATGCTGATCGTCGGCGCCGTGCTGGTCAGTCTCCTGGCCATCTTCGCCGACCTGCTTCTGCAATGGCTGCAACGCTCGCTGACTCCAAAAGGACTGCTCAAATGATCGAACTTCAAAACCTGTCCAAGACCTTCCAAAGCAACGGCAAGACTGTAACGGCCGTGAACGATGTAAGCCTGACCGTCAACGAAGGCGAGATTTGCGTATTCCTCGGCCCCTCGGGTTGCGGCAAAAGCACCACGCTGAAAATGATCAACCGCCTGATCAAACCCACCTCGGGCAAGATCCTGATCAACGGTGAAGACACCACCGACCTCGACGAAGTGACCCTGCGCCGCAACATCGGCTATGTGATCCAGCAGATCGGCCTGTTCCCCAACATGACCATCGAGGAAAACATCGTGGTGGTGCCCAAGCTGCTCGGCTGGGACAAGCAGAAATGCCACGACCGCGCCCGCGAGTTGATGAGCATGATCAAGCTGGAGCCCAAGCAGTACCTGCATCGCTACCCGCGTGAGCTGTCCGGTGGTCAGCAACAGCGCATCGGCGTGATCCGCGCACTGGCGGCCGATGCGCCGCTGCTGCTGATGGACGAGCCGTTCGGCGCAGTCGACCCGATCAACCGCGAGATGATCCAGAACGAGTTCTTCGAGATGCAGCGCGCGCTGAACAAGACCGTGATCATGGTCAGCCACGACATCGACGAGGCCATCAAGCTGGGTGACAAGATCGCCATCTTCCGCGCTGGCAAGCTGCTGCAGATCGACCACCCGGACACGCTGCTGGCGCACCCGGCCGACGAGTTCGTGAGCAACTTCGTGGGCCAGGACAGCACCCTCAAGCGTCTGCTGCTGGTGAAGGCCGAGGACGCTGCGGACAACGCGCCGTCGGTGAGCCCGGAAACCCCGGTGGCCGATGCCCTGGAATTGATGGATGAGCATGACCGCCGCTATGTGGTGGTCACCTGCTCCGAGAACAAGGCGCTGGGTTATGTACGCCGTCGCGACCTGCACCGTCAGACCGGTACGTGCGGCCAGTACCTGCGCGAGTTCAACGCCACGGCGGCGTACGACGAGCATTTGCGCATCCTGCTGTCGCGCATGTACGAGTTCAACCGCTCGTGGTTGCCGGTGATGGATGCGGAACGGGTGTTCCTGGGGGAAGTGACCCAGGAGTCGATTGCCGAGTACCTGAGTTCCGGTAAGTCCCGTGGCGGCAAGACCAGTATTGTCTCGCCGGCTGAAACCGCGTTGGCTTGATCTGACACTGCTCGGTTAAAAATGTGGGAGGGGGCTTGCTCCCGATAGCAGGGTGTCAGTCAGCCTATGTATGGCTGACACTCCGACATCGGGGGCAAGCCCCCTCCCACATTTGCCCTCTGGGGTGTCAGGGAAATCCCGCCAATTTGCCCCATCCAGGGAACATCAATCCGTCACACCGGTCGGTTACATAAGTAGCTGCACGCGGCTGTGCGACGAGCGCGTGCAAAAACGCGACATTTTTAGTTGATCTATGGCCCCTCACGTCCTAAAGTTCGCGCCGAACGTCCATGCTGGAAACGATCCATCCGGCTCAAGTACTGACGACGAGACAGCAAGGCCAAGGGAAGCGGTTGATCCCATGGCCTTTTTGCTTTCGGCGACATGCCTTGGGAAGTAGGCGAACCAAAGTGGGGATACGGAGGACGTTCATTTGCACCCATTGACTAAATCAGTTTGCCCTTAGGAGTTCCCAGCATGTCGATCAACGTCGAAGATTATTTCGCGCGCGCCACTTTTGACAAAATGAAGGCGTTCGCCGACAAGCAAGAAACCCCGTTCGTGGTGATCGACACCGCGATGATCAGCCAGGCCTACGATGACCTGCGCGCCGGTTTCGAATTCGCCAAGGTCTATTACGCCGTCAAGGCCAACCCGGCCGTCGAGATCATCGACCTGCTCAAGGACAAGGGCTCGAGCTTCGACATCGCCTCGATCTACGAGCTGGACAAGGTACTGGGCCGTGGCGTCAGCGCCGACCGTATCAGCTACGGCAACACCATCAAGAAGTCCAAGGACATCCGCTACTTCTACGAGAAGGGCGTACGCCTGTTCTCCACCGACTCCGAAGCCGACCTGCGCAACATCGCCAAGGCCGCTCCGGGTTCTAAAGTGTATGTACGTATCCTCACCGAAGGCTCGACCACGGCTGACTGGCCGCTGTCGCGCAAATTCGGCTGCCAGACCGACATGGCCATGGACCTGCTGATCCTCGCCCGTGACCTGGGCCTGGTGCCGTACGGCATCTCATTCCACGTGGGCTCGCAACAGCGCGACATCAGCGTGTGGGACGCGGCGATCGCCAAGGTCAAAGTGATCTTCGAACGCCTGAAAGAAGAAGACGGTATTCACCTGAAGCTGATCAACATGGGCGGCGGCTTCCCGGCCAACTACATCACCCGCACCAACAGCCTGGAAACCTACGCTGAAGAAATCATCCGCTTCCTCAAGGAAGATTTCGGCGACGACCTGCCGGAAATCATCCTGGAGCCGGGCCGTTCGTTGATCGCCAACGCCGGTATCCTGGTCAGTGAAGTGGTATTGGTTGCACGTAAATCCCGTACCGCCGTCGAGCGCTGGGTGTACACGGACGTGGGCAAGTTCTCCGGCCTGATCGAAACCATGGACGAAGCCATCAAGTTCCCGATCTGGACCGAGAAGAAAGGCGAGATGGAAGAAGTGGTCATCGCAGGTCCCACCTGCGACAGCGCCGACATCATGTACGAAAACTACAAATACGGCCTGCCGCTGAACCTGGCGATTGGTGACCGCTTGTACTGGCTGTCGACCGGTGCGTACACCACCAGCTACAGCGCGGTTGAGTTCAATGGCTTTCCGCCACTGAAATCGTTCTACGTGTAAAACGGCTGCACATAAAAAACCCATGACATGTCATGGGTTTTTTTACGCCTCAAGAAAGGCTTACCGCGCGTTGTTGATAGGCATCGGCCATCGCCCGGATCCGCGGATCATTCGCCGCTACCAGGGCCTTGTGCGCCACCCGTAAGAACTTCAGGTTCCCGCCCGCCAACGCCTTGCGCAACCATTCCAGCGCCGCGTCGATCTCACCTCTGTCGGCCAGCACCGCCGCATAGCTGAACTGCCCGCGAAAATCACCGGCCTCGGCTGAGCGTCGATACCAGTCCACAGCAGCGTCCAGGTCCTGTGGGCAGAACCGGCCATCTTCCAGGTAACGCCCCAGCAGGTTCATCGACTTGGCATGCCCCTGCTCGGCCGCCCGGCGATAACAGGCCAATGCTTGTGGTTGGTCCTCGGCGACACCGCGCCCCGTGGCCAGCAGATTGGCGTAGTTGTACTGCCCCCAATCCAACCCTGCCTCGGCAGCCACCCGGTATTCCCGTGCAGCCGTCGCCTCGTCGACATCACATCCCCAGCCATGCTCGCGGCAACGCCCAGCCATGTTGCGGGCCATCAAATGCCCGCTGTGCGCAGCGATCTGGAACCAGCGCAAGGCCAATGCTTCATCGCGTGCAATGCCGCGCCCTTCGAGCAGGATTTGCCCAAGCAGCGCCTGGGCATCGACCACGCCCTCCTTCGCCGCCATCAGGATCGCCTGGGCCGCGCGTACGGGGGAATCGTCGAGCATCGCTTGCAGTTGCTCGACGTTGAGCAGCTCTTCCCGGCGCAATAAAAAGCCCATGTCAGACCTCGACCCAGCGGCGCAGCAGATTGTGATACGTGCCGGTGAGTTGGATCAGCGCGGGGTGGTCGGGGACGTCGCGGGTCAGTTGCTGGATCGCACCGTCCATTTCAAACAGCAGGGTGCGCTGGCTGTCTTCGCGCACCAGGCTCTGGGTCCAGAAGAATGAGGCATAGCGTGCGCCACGGGTCACTGCGTTGACTTTGTGCAGGCTGGAGCCGGGGTACAGCACCATGTCGCCAGCCGGCAACTTTACGCGCTGCAGGCCGAAGGTGTCCTGGATCTCCAGTTCGCCGCCGTCGTATTCGTTCGGGTCGCTGAAGAACAGCGTCGATGACAGGTCGGTGCGCACACGCTCGTGGCTGCCCTTGCATTGGCGCACGGCGTTGTCGATATGAAAGTCGAAACTGCCGCCCGCCGTGTAGCAATTGAGCAGCGGCGGAAACACCTTATGCGGTAACGCCGCTGACATAAACAACGGGTTCTGCCACAGCCGTTCAAGCATCGCCGCGCCAATTTCCTTGGCCAGTGGGTGGCCCTCGGGCAATTGCAGGTTGTGCTTGGCCTTGGCGGACTGGTGCCCGGCGGTGATTTTACCGTCGGCCCAATCGGCGTTTTCCAGGGCCTGGCGAATGCGCTGCACCTCCTCACGAGAGAACAGGCCGGGGATGTGCAGCAGCATGGGGCAGTACCTGAGTTCAGAGAGGCGCCAATGGTATTGATTCTTATCCGCCCTGTAAAACGCCAAGACGAACGAGTTCGTAAAAACCGTAAGCCAAAAGTGTAAAGAATGTAAATTCAGTGCAATTAGCAATGTATCGCAATTGATAGAAAGTCTTGTTCGCCCTATATTCCGCGGCCTCACATCCTTGGGGAAAGGACACGTCATGTCGCGCACCACTACAAAAATACCTGCCGGTTCACCACGCATGCTGGCTTCAGCCATCGGCGTTGCCCTCAGCGCCAGCTCTGTCGCCCATCTGGCACAGGCCGCCGAAGAGACTGAACAAAAAGGCCAGCGCAACAGCATTTCCCTGGGCGCCACCAGCATCACCGGGGAAGCGCAGGACAACACCTCCTACCAGGTCGAAAAAGCCTCGTCGCAGAAATACACCGCACCGCTGGTGGATACCCCGCGCTCGGTCACCGTGGTGCCGCAACAAGTACTCAAGGACACCGCCGCCACCTCGTTGCAGGATGCCTTGCGCACCGTGCCGGGCATCACCTTTGGTGCGGGCGAAGGCGGTAACCCCCAAGGCGACCGCCCGTTCATCCGCGGTTTTGACGCCCAGGGCGACACCTACCTGGATGGCGTGCGCGACACCGGTGGCCAGAGCCGTGAGATCTTCGACATCGAGTCGATTGAAGTCAGCAAAGGCCCGAACTCTTCGTTCGGCGGTCGTGGTTCTGCCGGTGGCAGCCTCAACCTGATGAGCAAGACCCCACAAGCGCGAGACTTCACCAACGGCGGCTTCACCTACGGCTCCGACCAGACCCGCCGCTACGTGCTCGACGTGAACCGCCAGTTCCTCGACGACAGCGCCGCGTTCCGCCTGAACCTGATGAGCCATGAACAGAACGTCGCCGGACGCGACGCGGTCAATTACGACCGTTGGGGTGTAGCGCCGTCGCTGACCTTCGGCCTGGGCACCCCGACCCGCGTCAACCTCAGCTACTACCACCTGGAAAGCAACGACCTGCCGGATTCGGGGATTCCCTACGGCTATGGTTCGTCGACCGCCACCGCCCATGTGCATGACAAACCCACCGACGGCGGCGACAGCAACAACTTCTACGGCCTCAAGGATCGCGACTTCCGCAAGACCCGCGCCGATATCAGTACGTTCTCCATCGAGCACGACCTGAACGACACCATGACGCTGAAAAACACCCTGCGCCATGGCAGCACCGGCCAGGACTATGTGCTCACCCAGCCGGATGACAGCAAGTTCAACGTCAACCGCTATGGCACCGTATGGCGTCGCGCCAACACCCGGGTCTCGACCACGACCACCACCACCAACCAGACCGACCTGTTCGGCAGCTTCCAGGCGCTGGGCTTCAAGAACACCTACTCCACCGGCCTGGAATTCACCGGTGAAGAAACCCGCGTCAGCAGCTACACCGTCAGCCCCAACGCCAACCCGACCTGCACCGTGGCCAAGGGCAGCCTTGGCGGCCAATGCACCTCGCTGAGCAATCCGAACCCGGATGACGCCTGGACCGGCAGCATTGCGCGCAACTACTACGGCACCAACACCAAGGCCACCAGCCGCGCCGCGTATGTGTTCGACACCATCGAACTGGACCCGAAATGGCTGCTGAACGTCGGCTTGCGCTACGACACCTTCGACACCGTCGCCAACACCGATTCCGCGACTGGCCGTAGCAAAATCAAAGAAGACAGCCAGTTCTTCAACTGGCAGGCCGGCCTGGTCTGGAAGCCACTGGATAACGGCAGCATCTATGCCTCCTACGCGACCTCCGCATCGCCAGCCGGTGGCCTGGTGGGTGAAGGCGCCGATGGCAACCCGCTGTCCGCCGGCGCTGCGTCCAGCGACCTGCAGCCGGAAGAAACCGTCAACTACGAACTCGGCACCAAGTGGGACCTGTTCCACGACCGCCTGTCCCTGACCGCCGCGGTGTTCCGCACCGAGAAGAAAAACACCCGCATCCTCGTGGACGCGCTCACCTACCAGAACGCCGGCGAATCCCAGGTCGACGGCCTGGAACTGTCCGCCAGCGGCAAGCTCACCGATCAATGGCAGGTGTTCGCCGGCTACAGCTACCTCGACAGCGAACTGGTCAAATCCGGCCTGAACGGCCGCAACGGTGTGGTCAGCGCAGGCTCCAGCAAAGGCAACCAAATGCCGAACACGCCGAAGAACACCTTCAGCCTGTGGACCACCTACGACATCACTTCGAAGCTGACTGTTGGCGGCGGCGCGTTCTATGTCGACGACGTGTACGGGGACGCCGGCAACACCGTGTACGTGCCGTCCTACACCCGCTACGACGCCATGGCCAGCTACAAGCTGACCAAGAACGTCGACCTGCAACTGAACGTGCAGAACCTGACCGACAAGACCTACTACGACAAGGCCTACGCCTCACACTTCGCCAACCAGGCGGCCGGTCGTACGGCGCTGTTGACCACCAGCTTCCACTTCTAAACAGCAGCGTCACGCAGCAAAGAGCCCCACGCATCGGATGCGTGGGGCTTTTGCGTGTAAAACAGAATGTTTCTCGACAAGCCACGGCATAATGCGCGCCGTGCCCTACATATCCGGATAGACGAGGCGGTCAGACGTGTTGAAGAAAACCCTGTTCCAGTTGCACTGGTTCTTCGGCATTACAGCCGGGCTGGTGCTGGCCTTGATGGGGATCAGCGGGGCTGCGGTCTCGTTTCAGGATGAAATACTGCGGGCGCTCAACCCCAGCGTGCTGACCGTGGAAAAACGCGAAGCCGGTGTGCTGCCGCCCGCCGAGCTGGTGCGCAAGCTGGAGGCCACCGAAGGCCAGACCGTGGCCATGCTGTTCGTCGAAAGCGAAAGCGGCAACGCCGCCCGCGTGTTCTTCACCCCGCCACCCGGCGAGCGCCGTGGCCAGTTGCGCTATTTCGATCCCTACACCGGCGACTACATGGGCGACGTGGTCGGCCAGGACGTCTTCGGCTTCCTGCTGCAGTTCCACCGCTTCCTGGTGATGGGCGACACCGGGCGCAACATCACCGGCGCATGCACGCTGATCCTGGTGTTCTTCTGCCTCTCCGGCCTGTACCTGCGCTGGCCGCGCCAAGTGGCGAGCTGGCGCGCCTGGCTGACGCTGGACTGGCGCAAAAAAGGCCGGGCCTTCAACTGGGACCTGCACTCGGTGTTCGGCACCTGGTGCTTGTTGGCCTACCTGCTGTCGGCGCTGACCGGCTTGTATTGGTCCTACGATTGGTACAGCCAGGGCCTGACCAAACTGCTGTCCGACGCCCCGCAAAACGAACGGGTGCGCAAGCGCGGCCCGGCGCCCGAGGGTGCGGCGCCGGTGGCCAACTACGACGCGATCTGGAGCAGCATCTACAGCAACGCCGGCCCCGGCTTGAGCGCCTATAACATCCGCATGCCAGCGGTCGCCGGGCAGCCGGCTACCGTCTATTACCTGCTGAAAAACTCGCCCCATGACCGGGCACTGAACCAGATCAACCTCGACCCGGCCACCGGCGAGGTCAAGTCCCACGATCAGTACGCCAGCAAAAGCCTCGGTTCCAGACTGCTGACCAGCGTCTATGCGCTGCACACCGGCAGTTACTTCGGCTTGATCGGACGGATTGTCCTCACGCTCAGCTCGGTGCTGATGCCGCTGTTTTTCATCACCGGCTGGCTGCTGTACCTGGACCGCCGGCGCAAAAAACGCCAGGTGCGTGAGGCGCGCAAGGGTCTTACAGACAACCGCAGTGACGCCCCGGCCTGGCTGATCGGCTTCGCCAGCCAGAGCGGTTTCGCTGAGCAGCTGGCCTGGCAAACGGCTGGGCAATTGCAGGCGGCCGGCCTGCCGGTGAAGGTGCAGCCCCTGGGCAGCGTCAGCCAGGACGACCTGCGCCAGTCGGAAAACGCGCTGTTTGTGGTCAGCACCTTCGGCGACGGCGAAGCCCCCGACAGTGCCCGTGGTTTCGAGCGCAGCGTGCTCGGCCAGGACCTGCCCCTCAAGGGCCTGAACTACTCGGTGCTGGCCCTGGGTGATCGCCAGTACGAACATTTCTGCGGCTTTGCCCGCCGCCTGCATTTCTGGCTGACCCACCAGGGCGGCAACCCACTGTTTGCGCCCGTGGAAGTCGACAGCGGCGACACCACCGCCCTGCTTCACTGGCAGCAGCAACTCGGCCAACTGACCGGCCACGCCCCAGCATCCGCCTGGCCAACGGCCCAGTATGAAAACTGGACGCTCAGCCAGCGCTCATTGCTCAACCGTGACAGCAGCGGCTCGAACGTCTATCTGCTGGGCCTCACCTCGCCGTCGCCACAAAGCTGGCAAGCCGGCGACCTGGTGGAAGTGCTGCCGCGCAATTGCCCCTGGGCGATCGAGCACTTCCTCGAAGGCCTGGGCCTGGCCGGCAGCGACGGCGTGTTGATCGACGGCATGGCGCATACGCTCGACCAGGCCCTGGCCACCCGCCAACTGCCGACCCATCGCGCACACCTGGTCGGCCTGCACGCCCAGGCACTGGTGGACGCGCTGGTGCCGCTGGGCATGCGCGAGTACTCCATCGCCTCGATTGCCAGCGATGGTGTGCTGGAGTTGATCGTGCGCCAGGAACGCCACCCCGATGGCAGCCTGGGCCTGGGCTCAGGCTGGCTGACCGAGTACGCCGCCCTCGGTTCGAACATCAGCCTGCGCCTGCGCCGCAACAGCGCGTTCCACCTGCCGCAGGCGCCGGTGCCGCTGATCCTGCTGGGCAACGGCACCGGCCTGGCGGGCCTGCGCAGTCTGCTCAAGGCCCGCATCGCCGATGGCCAGCAACGCAACTGGCTGCTGTTTGGCGAGCGCAATATCAAGCATGACTTCCTCTGCCAGGACGAGCTGCAAGGTTGGCTGGCCAGTGGTGATCTGGCGTTGCTGGACCTGGCGTTTTCCCGCGATCAGGAGGAGAAGATCTACGTGCAGGACCGCCTGCGCGAGTCGGCGGATGTGCTGCGCAAATGGCTGGCCGACGGCGCGGCGATTTATGTGTGCGGGAGTCTGCAGGGGATGGCCACGGGGGTGGATCAGGCGCTGGTGGATATACTCGGCAGTGAAGCGGTGGAGCGGTTGATTGAGCAGGGCCGCTATCGCCGCGACGTCTACTGAATGCAACAATCAAACTGTGGGAGGGGGCTTGCCCCCGATGAGGGCGTGTCAGTCAAGTAATGAGCCACTGATACACCGCTATCGGGGGCAAGCCCCCTCCCACAATTTCTAATACATTCCAAGTCAGGTGGGCTGGAGTTTTTGTTCGAACACCGAGACGCCATCCAGGTCCCGCAGCACCACAGTCAACTCCGCCGTCTGCCCATCGATGTTCACCTCCCCAAAAAACTGAAACCCCGCCAGCGGCGAAGTGTTCTGCGCCGGTGGTGCCTTCTCGAACACCACCTCAGGCCCAAAGGTCTTGTCCAGCGGATTAGGCCCGAAACTCCCGGCGTTCAACGGCCCGGCGACAAACTCCCAGAACGGTTCGAAGTCCTGGAACGCCGCCCGATCCGGGTGGTAGTGGTGCGCCGCGCAGTAGTGCACATCGGCGGTCAGCCATACGTGGTTGCGCACGTTTTGTGCCCGTAGAAAGCCCAGCAGCTCGGCGATTTCCAACTCGCGACCTTGCGGCGCACCGGGGTCGTTGTTGGCGATGGCTTCCCAACGCGGCACGCCGGGGCTGACTTCACCGTCGGGCACGCCGAGGCCGATGGGCATGTCGGCAGCGATGACTTTCCACTGCGCCTGGGAGCCCTTGAGTTCACGCTTGAGCCAGTCCAATTGCTCACGCCCGAGGAAGGGTTTTTCGCCGCCCAGGTTGTCATCGTTGGGCCCGCGATAACTGCGCATGTCCAGCACGAATACATCCAGCAGCGGACCATAGCTGAGCTTGCGATAGATCCGCCCGCCGCCGTCCGCCGCCTGCCGGCGCATCGGTGAGTATTCCAGCCAGGCCTGGCGCGCACGGCCGACCAGGGTATTGATGTCCTTGACCCGATAGCGCTCATCCAACTGCTTGCTCGGCGACCAGTTGTTCACCACTTCGTGGTCGTCCCACTGCCAGATCTGCGGCACCTCGGCGTTGAAGCGGCGCACGTTTTCATCCATCAGGTTATAGCGGTAATTACCGCGATACTCGTCGAGGGTTTCGGCGACTTTGCTCTTGGCCTCCGTGGTGATATTGCGCCAGATGCGCCCGTCTTCCACGGTGAGCTGCGCGGGCACCGGGCCGTCGGCGTAGATGGTGTCGCCGCTGTGGATAAAGAAGTCCGGCAGGCGCAGGCGCATGGCTTCGTAGATGCGCATGCCGCCGATGTCCGGGTTGATGCCGAAGCCTTGGCCCACGGTGTCGCCGCTCCACACAAAACGAATGTCGCGGCGCTGTTGCGGCACGCTGCGCAGATGGCCGAACCACGGCTCGCTGGCGACGCCGGTCTGGGCATCCTCGAAGTGCACGCGGTAGAAGATCGCCTGGTCGACGGGCAGCCCGGTGAGTTCGACGCGGGCGGTGAAGTCGCTGCGCTGGTCGGCCAGCGGGGATACAAACCGACGAGGGTTGCTGAACACACTGCGGGTGTCCCACTCCACCACCATCCTGGCCGGGCGGTCGCTGCGGCTCCAGATCATGGCGCGGTCGCCGAGCAGGTCGCCGGACTGCACGCCATCGGTGAGTTGCGGCCGATCCTTGACCGAAGCGATCACCGCCGGGGCCAGGCCCGGCAACAACAGGCCGGCGCCGACGGCTTGCATCACGCGGCGGCGGCCGAGATCGAAGTGGCTCATGCAGGTGCCCTCTTGAGTATCAAAAGGGCCACTAAAGCACGCCCCGATGAAGCAGAGATGACACCTATACAGCGATCAACGGTGGGAGGGGGCTTGCCCCCGATGGCAGAGTGTCAGCCAGCACATTTATGGCTGACCCACCGCTATCGGGGGCAAGCCTCCTCCCACATTTTCTGCACCGCGTCAGACCGTCACAGTCAGCTCTTGCGCTTCGGGGCGCTTGATCAACGCGTAGACCAGGCCGGTCAACAGGCTGCCGGCGACAATTGCCAACAGGTACAGCAGCGCATGGTTCATCGCATTCGGGATCACCAGCACAAACAGGCCACCATGGGGCGCAGCGAGCACGCAGCCGAAGTACATGGACAGGGCACCGGTCAATGCACCGCCGGCGATACTGGACGGGATCACGCGCAACGGGTCTTTCGCGGCAAACGGGATCGCGCCTTCGGAAATGAAGCACAAGCCGAGGATCATCGCCGCCTTGCCCGCTTCGCGTTCGGTCTGGGCGAACTTGCGGCGTGCCAGGAACGTGGCGATGCCCATGCCGATCGGTGGCACCATGCCGGCCGCCATGGTCGCGGCCATCGGCGCGCCGCTGTGGGCCGCCAGCAGGCCGACAGAAAATGCATAGGCCGCCTTGTTGATCGGTCCACCGAGGTCGACACACATCATGCCGCCCAGCAAGATGCCCAGCAGTACCGCATTGGTCGTGCCCATGGTGCTGAGAAAATCCGTCAGCCCCACCAGCATGCGCGCGACCGGCGGCCCCACCAGGTAGATCATCGCCAGGCCGGTGAACAGACTCGCCAGCAACGGGATGATCAGGATCGGCTTGAGCGCCTCCAGGCTCTGCGGCAACTTCACTGCGCGGGTGATCAACTTAACGCAGTAGCCGGCGAGGAAACCGGCGAAGATGCCGCCGATAAAACCTGCACCCAGGGTGCCGGCCAACAGGCCGCCAATCATGCCCGGCGCGATGCCCGGACGGTCGGCAATCGAGTAGGCGATGTAGCCCGCCAGCAGCGGCACCATCAACATGAAGGCGCGGTCGCCGACGGTTTTCAGCGCGGCGGCCAGGGTGCCCTCCTGTTCAAAGGCGTGAATGCCGAATACGAACGACAAGGCGATCAACAACCCACCCGCCACCACCATCGGCAACATGAACGACACACCGGTGAGCAGGTGTTTGTACACGCCGGTTTTTTCCGGCTTGGCCACCGCACCGCTGGCCGCGCTTTCCACCGCACCTTCGGCAAGGGCCTTGTTGAGGGTGGCTTCGGACTGCTTGAGGGCAATGCCGGTGCCACACCGGTAGATCTTCTTGCCGGCGAAGCGCTCGGTGGCGACTTCGATATCGGCGGCCAGCAACACCACATCGGCATTGGCGATCGCTTCGGCGCTCAATGGCGTACGTGCCCCCACCGAACCCTGGGTCTCGACCTGCAAGTCATAGCCCAGGCGTTTGGCCGTCTGCTGCAACGCTTCGGCGGCCATGAAGGTATGGGCGACGCCAGTCGGGCAGGCGGTGATCGCGACGATGCGCGGCGCGTTCCTGGCCGGGGCCTCAGCCGCGACATACACCTGCGCCTCTTCGGCGCCACGGCGCAATACGGCGTCGACATCCGCCAGCGCCTGGGCCGGTGTGCTCTGGAACACGCGCTTGCCGACAAAGCGCTGCATGTCCACCGGGGTGCTGCTGACCAGCAACACCCATTCGGCATCGTCGATGATCGCCTGGGACAATTGGCGCTCCGGGCGCTGTACGTCCACCACTTCGACACTGGTGCTCCAGCCCTGGCGCTGCGCGGCGGCGTCCAACAAGCGGGCGCACAGCACACTGGTGACCATGCCGTTCGGGCAGGCAGTAACAATGGCTAACTTCATCACAAACCCTCTTATTGTTCTGTCAGCGTGCGTACGTGGACGCCGCTTTCGAGGCGCGCCAACTGCGCGTCATCGCTGATGCCAAAACCGATCTGCGTCACCGCCATGGCGGCAATCGCCGTGGCACGGCGCAAGGTCTGTTCCGGGGTATCGCCGCTGAGCAGACCGTGCAGCATGCCGGCCAGCAGCGAGTCGCCGGCGCCGACGGTACTGGCCACCGTCACCTTCGGCGGCGTGGCCTGCAGCGCCGCACCTGAGCGGTACCAGGTGACGCCGGCAGCGCCATCGGAAACCACCACATGTTCCACGCCTTGCCGATGCAGTTGGCTGATTGCATCCGTGACGTTATCCAGGACTTCAGCCAGCTCTTCGGTATTGGGCTTGACCATCCACGGCCCCGCTTTCAAACCGGCGCGCAGCGCTTCACCGCTGGTGTCCAGGGCGACTTTCAACCCGAGGTTTTTCAGTTGATCCAACAGCCCCTGGAACCACTGCGGGCTGATGCCACGCGGCAAACTGCCGGCGACCACCACCGCATCGAATTGCGCGCCGATGTCAGCGATGCGCGTGAGCAGCGCGGCTTGTGCCGCGTCACTGACCACCGGCCCCGGCGCATTGATATCGGTGACCCGGCCGTCCTGTTCGGCAATCTTGATATTGCTGCGGGTTTCGCCCGGCACGCGAATGAACGCGTCACCAAACCCACGGCGGGCGATCAGTGCCTCGAAGGCCTGGGGGTTTGCCTCGCCGAGGAAACCGCCCACGCTCACCTGATGGCCCAAATCCGCCAGCACCTGCGCCACATTCACACCCTTGCCGGCTGCATGGGTCAGCAGGGTTTCGCTGCGGTTCACTTCACCCGGTTCCAGGTGCGCCAGGCGCACCGTCAGGTCCAACGCCGGGTTCAGCGTCAGGGTCAGAATCCTTGCCATCTACACGGCCTCCACTAGGGCACGCACTTCGGCGGGCGAACCCACCGCCAGTGCTTGTTGCGCCAGGCCCTGGGCCTCGCTCAGACTGAATTCACGCACCCGCGCCTTCACTTCCGGAATGCTGCGGGCCGACACGCTCAACTCATCCACACCCAGGCCGATCAGCACCGGCACCGCCAGCGGGTCCGCCGCCAACTCGCCGCACACCCCCACCCATTTGCCATGGGCATGGGCGGCGCGCACGGTGATGTCGATCAGTTGCAGCACCGCCGGGTGCAGGCCATCGGCCTGGGCGGACAACGTCGGGTGGCCGCGGTCGATGGCCAGGGTGTACTGGGTCAGGTCGTTGGTGCCGACGCTGAAGAAGTCCACTTCCTTGGCCAGCACCGGCGCGAGCAAGGCCGCCGACGGCACTTCGATCATGATGCCCAGTTGCAGGTCCGCCACCGGGATTTCCAGGCGCAGGCGCTCGGTCATGTCGCGGGCGGCGCGCCATTCATCGACGCTGCCGACCATGGGGAACATGATGCGCAGCGGGCGGCTGTCCGCAGAACGCAACAGCGCGCGCAGTTGCGCTTCCATGATCTGCGGGCGTTGCAGGGTAAGACGGATACCGCGCACACCGAGGAAGGGGTTTTCTTCTTCGGCAATCGGCCAATACGGCAGCGGTTTGTCGCCGCCTACATCAAGGGTGCGCACCACCAACGGACGACCATCGAGGCCGTCGAGCACGCGGCGGTATTCGGCTTCCTGGGTGGCTTCGTCCGGCGCTTGCGGGTGGGCCATGAAAATCAGTTCGGTGCGCAGCAGGCCAATGCCTTCGGCGCCCTGCTCCACCGCGCCGGCGACACCGGCGCTTTCACCGATATTGGCGAACACTTCCACGGCATGGCCGTCGCGGGTCAGCGCCGGTTCATGGCGTTGCGCCGAGGCGGCTTGCAGGCGTTGTTCGCGGGTGTCGCGCTCGACTGTAGCGCGTTGCAGGGTGGCGGCGTCGGGGTCGACATGCAGGCGACCGCGCTGGCCATCCAGCAACAGGGGGGTGCCGGAGGCCAGCAGCAATACCGCCGGGCCAGCGCCGACCAGCGCCGGGATACCCAGGGCACGGGCGACGATGGCGCTGTGGGCCGTCGCGCCGCCACGGGCGGTGAGGATGCCGGCGACGCGCGCGGGATCAAGACGCGCCACGTCCGACGGCCCGACCTCGTCCATCACCAGAATGTAGGGCTCGCTCGGCTCCTGGGCGGTTTCGACGCCGCACAGTTGCGCCAATACACGGCGGCCGATGTCACGCAGGTCGGCAGCGCGCTCGGCGAGCAAGGCGTCCTGCAACGACTCCTGCTGCTTGGCAGCGGCTTCGATCACACTCATCCACGCGGCTTCGGCGCTCTCGCCTTGCTTGAGGCGGGTGTCGACTTCGTCGGTGAGCTCCGGGTCGTCGAGCATCTCCTGATGGGTGATGAAAATCTCGCGGATCGCCTTGGATGGGCTGCGCTCGATCAGGCCCTGGATGTCACGGCGCACTTCGCCCAGGGCGCTGTGCAGGCGCTGGCGCTCAATAGCGGAGGACTCGCCGCGCAGGGGGTAATCGAACGTTTGCTGAACCTGGATATGCGCGGGGCCAATAGCGATGCCCGGTGCGGCGGCGATAGCCTGGATCTGGCTGCCGCTGGTCGGCGCACTGACAACCGGCTTGATATCCAGGGCGGCAGGTTGGGGGCTGATCGTCGGCAGCGGCTCGACTTCCTCGCCCAGGCCTTCCTCTACAGCGGCGAGCAACGCGGGCAATGCATCGCCGGCAATCGTCGGCTCGGCGACGAACTCCAGCACCTGGCCACGCCGTGCGCCGAGGCTCAACAGCTTGCTCAGGCTTTTCACCGACACGGCGCCGACCGGGCCATCGACGATGCGTACACGGATGTCGCCGTCAAAACTTTTCGCCAACTGCGCGAGGATCTTCGCCGGGCGCGCATGCAAGCCGTGGGCGTTGGCCAGGGTGATGCGGGCGCTGGGCCAGTCCGGGGGCAGTTCGCCGCCAAGGACTTCGAGCACCGCACGGCTGCTGGTGGCGCGACCCAGTTCCTGGCCGCGACCTTCGATGAGCAAGGCACACAGGCGCTCCAACAGCGTTTGGTGGGCTTCACCCAGGCTGGCCAGGCAGAACAGGCCATGGAGCGGCTGGCCGAGGTAGCGCATGGGTTTGTCCGGAGTGACAAACGCCAGGCCCGGGCGCTTGACGGTCTGTTCACTGTGCAACCACCACAGGCCATCGCCCAGGGGCAGCGCGTCAACCTGCTGCAACACGGCGGCGAAACCATTGCTCACACAATCGGCCTGGCGCAACAGGCGTGCGCCGCGCCAGACCAACTCTTCGAAGTCGTCGGCGGACACACCCAGGCTGATCATCTGTGCATCCAACGCCAGTTCCTGCGGCGCACCTTGCAGCAGTTTCAGCAGGGCTTCGGCGCTGCCGGCACGGCGCAACGCCTGGCCCAGGTCGGTTTCGCCGAGGGCACGGGTGAGCAGTTGCAACAGGCGCAGGTGTTCGTCGGATTTGGCGGCAATGCCGATGGCCAGGTACACGATCTGGCCGTCGCCCCAGTCCACCCCTTCGGGGAACTGCAGCAGGCGCACGCCGGTGGAGAACACCTGGTCGCGGGTTTCGGGGGTGCCGTGGGGGATGGCAATACCTTGGCCGAGAAAGGTCGAGCCCTGGGCCTCACGGGCTTGCAAGCCACTGAGATAACCCTCGGCGACCAGGCCGTCGGCCACCAGTTTGTCAGCGAGCAGGTGCAAGGCAGCAGATTTATCCACAGCCACCTGGCCCATGGAAATCTGCTCTACAGTGAGCTCAAGCATGCCGTTCTCCTAGTTAGTGCGGTGGCCGCACTAGGTATTGTTTTAAACAAACAGTGTAATGGTTGTGCATCAATAGCTGACTGAGCAGTCAATTGGCAGTAGTTACTCAGTCGCGAACGTCGTAAAAATACGCTGGCTGAAACGTTTAATCTAGAATTTATGGCAGATTACGCGTTAATTGCGCATCCTTGAACAACCGCTCGGCACTTGAGCTGAGACATTGGTCGAGTCCTGGAATCGGTTACGATTGGACAAAATGTCGGGGCAAGCTCCAGAAAACAAGGAAATCCCGGTTTGAAACTCAGTGATATCGCCCGCCTGGCCGGTGTGTCCGTGACCACCGCCAGCTACGTCATCAATGGCAAGGCCGAACAGCAACGCATCAGCAACGCCACCGTCGAACGGGTGCGGGCTGTCGTCGAAGCCCATGGCTTTACTCCTAACCCACAGGCCGCCGGGCTGCGCAGTCGGCACACGCGTACCTTGGGTTTCATCCTGCCTGATCTGGAAAACCCCAGTTACGCACGCATCGCCAAGCTGCTGGAACAAGGCGCACGGGCGCGCGGCTATCAGTTGCTGATCGCCAGCTCCGACGACGACGCCGACAGCGAACGCCAGTTGCTGCAACTGTTCCGCGCACGACGTTGTGATGCGCTGTTCGTCGCCAGTTGCCTGCCCGCCAGCGATGACAGTTACCGTGAGCTGCAAGCCAAGGGGTTGCCGGTGATTGCCATTGACCGGGTGATGGGCGCGGATCAGTTCTGTTCGGTGGTCAGCGATGACCGCCAGGCGTGCCAGCAGTTGACCAGCAGCCTGCTGCAACCGCTGCCAAAGCAGATCGTGCTGATCGGCGCACGACCCGAACTGAGCATCAGCCAGGAACGCGCCGCCGGTTTCCGTGAAGCCCTTGCGGGGTTCACCGGCGAGGTGATCGTCGAACACGCAGAAGCCTTCAGTCGCGACTGCGGCCGACAGCTGATGGAGCAACTTCTACAGCAACTGGGGCATTTGCCTGACGCGCTGGTGACCACGTCCTACGTGCTGCTGCAAGGCGTGTTCGACGCGCTGCATGACTTCCCGCTCAAGTCGCGCCCGCTGCGCCTGGGCACCTTTGGTGATACCCAGTTGCTGGACTTCCTGCCGTTGCCGGTCAACGCCATGGCCCAGCAACACCAACTGATCGCCGATACCGCCCTGCGCCTGGCCCTGGCCGCGATCGAAGAAGAACAGTATCAACCCGGCGTGCACGCCATCGGCCGGACGTTCAAGCAGCGTATTCACGAGGCTTGAGCGTGGAGCTGATCGACACCCATACGCATCTGGACTTCCCGGATTTCGATGATGATCGCCGGGAAGTCCTCACCCAGAGCCGAGCGCTGGGCGTGCGGCGCATGGTGGTGTTGGGGGTGTATCAGCAGAATTGGCAAAGGCTGTGGGACCTGGTGCAAGCGGACGAAGGTTTGTTCGCCGCCTTTGGCCTGCACCCGGTGTACCTCGATGACCACCGTCCCCCCGACCTGACGGCGTTGGGCGACTGGTTGACGCGCCTGCGTGGCCATCGGCAACTGTGTGCAGTGGGCGAGATCGGCCTGGATTACTTCCTCGAACAGTTGGACCGCGAGCGCCAGCAAAGCCTGTTTGAAGCCCAGCTCAAACTGGCCGTGGAGTTCCAACTGCCAGCATTGCTGCACGTGCGCCGCAGTCACGCCGCCGTGATCGCCACCCTCAAGCGCATCCGCCTGCCCCGCGGCGGCATCATCCATGCGTTTGCCGGCAGCCACGAAGAGGCTCGCGAGTACATCAAGCTCGGCTTCAAACTGGGGTTGGGCGGCGCCCCCACCTGGCCCCAGGCCTTGCGCATGCACAAGGTGCTGGCGCAACTGCCGTTGGAATCGGTGGTGCTGGAAACCGATTCACCGGATATGGCGCCTGCCATGTTTCCCGGCCAACGCAACAGCCCCGAACACCTGCCGGCCATCTGCACCGCCCTGGCCGAGCGCATGGGCATCAGCCCGCTATCGTTGGCTGAGGCGAGCACACGCAATGCGTGCGAGCTGTTCAATTGGTAACACTGGCGTGACCACTTGCAGGTCCAACGTGATCCGCTGCCGGTAACGGGCATAACGCAGCGCCAGAAAATGCACCAGCAGCACCACCAGTGACACGTTGAACTGCCCGATCACCGTGATCAGCCCCACCCATTCCGTGACCAGAGCCACGATCAGCACCATGCAGGTGAACACCGCCATGCTCGGCTGCACCAGCGCCCAGTGACCCAACACCTTGAGCGCCCGTAATTGCCGAGGGCAACTCAATTGCAAGAACTGCTGGCAATACGGGCAATCGAAGGGCTCTTCGATGGCGATGGCATTCAACTGCCAGGGCTTGAGTTCAAACCTGATATCACAATGGGCGCAATGCCCTTTGATGCCGACTGCAATGGTCATCGTCGTGCTCCCCTGAACGTGAATTTGTCTGAAACAAATTCTCACCCATTCACGCCGCCAGAAAAGACACGCGGGGAAATCAGGACAAGCACTACAGCCGCAAGCAAGACAACCTACACACAATTCCTACACTCGAAACGCACCGATCAATTGCTTCAACTCAATCACCTGCATAGACAGCTGCCGGCTCGCCGCTTCGGTCTGGTGTGCGCCCTGGGCCGCATGCTCGCCGGCGCGGTTGATTTCGACGATGTTCTGGTCGATGTCATGGGCGACAGCGGTCTGTTGCTCCACGGCGGCAGCGATCTGCTGGTTCTGGTCGACGATCATTCCCACGGCGCCAAGAATGTTTTCCAGTGCCTGCTGGACCTTTTCCGATTGCCCTACCGTGCCATTCGCCATGGCATGGCTGGTACCCATGGCCTTCACGGCGGCGGCCACACCGCTGTGCAAACGGCTGATCATCTGTTCGATTTCTTCGGTGGAATGCTGAGTACGCCTGGCCAGGGTGCGCACCTCGTCGGCCACCACTGCAAAACCGCGCCCCTGCTCACCGGCCCGGGCAGCTTCGATGGCGGCATTGAGTGCCAGCAGGTTGGTTTGCTCGGCGATGCTTTTGATCACCTCCAGCACGCTGCTGATGGACTGGCTGTCGGTGGCCAACTGGTTGATCACCTGCACCGACTGATCGATTTCCGAGGCCAGCCGCGCAATGCTGCCCTGCTGGGATTGCACCAGGCCGCGTCCACTGACGGTTTCGTCATTGACGCTGTGGGCACTGCTGACGGCCGCTGCCGCACTGCGTGCGACTTCCTGGGCGGTGGACGACATCTGATTCATGGCCGTCGCCACCTGCTCGATCTGGCTACGCTGCCCGGACACCGCCTGGTTGCTCTGGGCCGAGACCGTTTCCACCTGGCCGGCCTGGAGTTCGACCTGGCTGACGGTGTGCCCGACGCGCTCGATCAAGTCATGGATCTTCGCCACGGTGCCGTTGAACACCTGGCCCAGGTCACCCAACTCGTCGCGACTATGGGCAACAAAGGTGACGGTCATGTCACCGGCCGCCACTTTGTCCATCATCGCACCCAGACGTCGCAGCGTGGTGCGGGTGGACGCGTAGAAACCGGCGTACAAATAGAAGATCAGCAAAAACACCGCGCTCAGGGCCGAGACCAGCACCACCATGTGCGTGCGGTTCTGCGCCAGGCGTTGCTCCAACTGCTGCCCGAGGAAGGCCAGGGTGGCGTCATCCAACTGATAAGTCTGGGCCATGAGTTGGCTGACGCTGTCGTAGAAACCCTGCCAGGGCGCGTCGAGGGTTTCGGCCATCACCACCTGTTCTTCAAACAACTCACTGCCATGCTTGAGGCTGGCATTGCTGGCTTTGGCCAGGGTGTCGAGTGCCGCGTGCGCCGCTGCGCTGGAACCCAGGGCATCCTGCAACTTCAGGCCATATTCGGCCTGGAGTTTTTCCAATTGCTGCAACAGCTCGTCAAACCGCGTGCTGGACGAAGAATTGAGAAACCCCTGGCCCAGGGAATACGCGCCCATCGCCCGGCCTTCACCCAGAGCCTGGGTGACTTGTGGGGTGACGCTGGTGATCAGCTCGCTGAGTTGACGCAGGTCGCTCTGAGAGTCGCGGCTCAGCCCGGATTGGCTGGCGATGATCTGGCTGAGCATCTGCGATTTGTTGAGCAACTTGCCGATCAGTGCACTTTTGCTCAGCAGCGACGTTTCCTGTTGCTGGGCCTGGAAGGCCGCGATCATCTCGTCGCGCTTGGCGTCAAAAGCCGCAATCTGCTCAGGCTCGGTAGCCATGGCGTCGAGGCCTTGCAGGCGGCTGAGCACACTGGCTTCAAGGGCACTGATCTTGCCTTCAAGGTCGCCGGCTTTGCCGGACTGGCCGAGGGTGGCGTTGATCTGCACCTGGTTATTGAGGGTTTCCAGGTCGCGGCGCAGGGTCAGGCTGCTGCCGAGTAAATCGAGGCTTTGCAGTTCCACGCGGGTGCCTTGGAATTCACGCCACGAATCACGTACCAGGTAATAGTTGGTCGCCAGCATCGGCAGCAGGAACAACACACTGATCAGGCTGAACTTCATGCCGAAGCTCAGGCGATTCATCAGGGCGACGGCGGGATAGAGCAAGCTCTTCACAGGTGAACTCCCTTTCTTTTATTTTTATTGAGGTGCAGGGCGGCAGTTAGCCAGCATCTGTATAGCTCAATTTGAAAGGGAGTTTTGTAACTTAAGGTTAATGGGCAGGGGGGCTGCGTTGCAGCCCGGCGCGGGGCAAGCCCGCTCGCTACAAGGTCAGGGGAGGACGGTCCAGATGGCGAAGCCGGCGTACCACAACACCGCTGCGCGCAGCAGCAGTTCCCAGAGTCGGTCCAGGCTGTTGATGCCCTCGGGGCCGACCGCCGGTGGCGGGATTTCGGCGGCGACCAGGCCGACTTTTTCCACCAGTTGGGCGGCGCTGATATCCCAGCTCAGCAACTCATGGAGCATTACACGGCTGACGGCGACGAAGTTGCCGACCAAGGCAAAGCTGGCCGCCAGCAGGCGAACCGGCAGCCAATCGAACGCGTGGCGCAGTTGGCTGGCGCGCTCGGCTACCAAAGGGTTCTTGCTGTGCTCGCTGGCCAGTGCGAGCAGGCGATAAGCCAGGGCGGCAACCGGGCCGAGCAGAAAGTACCAGAAAATCACTGCGAAAAAGCTCTGGTAGGCCTGCCACAACAGATGGCCCTGGACGCGCTCGAGCAATTGCTCGCCGCTGTCGGCGCTCAGGCTAAGGTCACGTTCGGCCACATGCTCAGCGGCCTGCAGGTCACCGCGTCGCCAGGCATCGCGGAACGGACCCAGCCCGGCGAGCAGATCACCACGGCCCAGGCTGTAGATCACCACCAGCAAGTGCACCGGTAACGCCAAGAGTCCGTAGGCCACCGGCTCCAGCACCAGCAGCAACAGCGCCAGCAAGGCCACCGGCAACAACACCAGCAACGTCAGAATCAGCCAGGGCTGCTTGCCCATGCGCGGGCTCGATTCCAGCTTGGCCAGTTCGCGCAACCAACCGCCATCTCGCTGCAACCGCTGGCGCAGGGCCGAAAACTTCTCGATCCATACGGCCAGCACCAATACCAGGAAACTCATCGTGCGTGTCCTCCATCCTGCAGGGCGCTGCGAAAGCGCGTCCAATCAAAAGCGGGGCCGGGGTCGGTCTTGCGTCCCGGAGCAATATCGCTGTGGCCACAAATGCGCTGGGGGGTGATGCCCGGGTAAGCCACCAGCAACTGGCGGGTCAGGTCGATCAGTGCGGCATATTGAGCGTCGGTGAACGGCAGGTCATCCGTGCCCTCCAGCTCTATCCCCAGGGAAAAATCATTGCAGGTGTCGCGCCCCTCGAAATACGACACCCCGGCGTGCCAGGCGCGGTCAATGCAGGATACAAACTGCGTCAATGCGCCATCACGTTCAATCAGAAAATGCGCAGACACCCGTAGGTCGGCAATCCCTTCAAAGTAGGGATGTTCCGTGACATCCAGGCGATTCTGGAAAAATTCCTGCACTTTGCCGGTGGCGAACTGCGCCGGTGGCAGGCTGATGTTATGCACCACCAACAGTGAGATTTCGCCGGCGGGGCGCTCGTTGAAGTTGGGCGAAGGGCAATGACGGATGCCCTGGCACCAACCGCTGGTGGGGTCCAACTGCATATAGGTTCCTTGAGCGATACAAAGTGTGACCAGTATGCCGCGTTCGACCCTCCGGTTGCGATCACTTGCCGCAGTCGAGTTGACGCAGCTTGCCCACCACGGCCATCAGGGCGCGCTCGAACAATGGCCCGTCTTCCAGCGTATGCAGTGCGCCACACTTGAACGCCATTGCCAATTGACCGGCACTTTTCTCCAATACCTTGAGCCCCGTGCGGCTGATGAACACATAAGTGTTGGCCGGTGCCATGATCGCTGTCAGCTTGCAGCGCAGCGTGCTGGCCTGGCCTTCCTGGAATACTACCCAGTCGCCCACTTTAAGTTGGAGAGCCTTGTACAGGTCAGGGTCGTCACCCGGCAGCTCGGTGACCGGGTCGGGTGACCCCGTACTCAGCACAAATGGCTCACGCACCTCGATCAGCTCATCAACACCTTCAGGCGCCTGGATATGCAACGCCTGCAAGCGCACAAAAAATTCGCGGGTGCTGAAGGGGTCGAACGCGGCACTGGTCAAGCCGTCGCGCAAGGCCTTGAGCAAGCCTGGTAGCTGGTCCAGCAAACGCCGCCCGGCCTCGGTGTCCTGCTGCAGGCCGACGCTCCAGATCAGTTCGTCCATGGTGCGCAGCCCAGCTTGCCATTGCACCGACTGCTCGCCGTGCTTGAGGCTCGCCAACAGCAACACCTGGCTCCAGGCCTGTTGCAGGAACTGCACCACAGGACGGGGCAGGACTTTGCCCAACAGCCGTTTATTCAGCACATCGGCCACGCGCTGACGGGCGGCTTCAGTGCGCACGCGCCCGGCTTCGGCATCCCGGGTGTGTTGTTCGAGCAAGTCGCTGCGCCGCCGCTCATCAGCGGTAAACGCGCTGAACTCAGCGAGTAACTGGGAAAAAATCACCGGATCTTCGACATATTCGTTGAGCAAGCGCTGCACCACCTGCTCGATGCGCAGGTAAAGATGGTCGCGTTGGTAGTCATCCAGCGGGCTGCAGCCCATGGCGGCGGCCGAGATTTCATTGAGCAGACCCCGCGCCGGGTGGCCATTGCGACTGAAAACACTCTTGTCCAGCAACGCCACTTTCAGCAGGGGAATCTGCAAGCGGCCGATCAAGGCCTTGAAGGCATCGGGCACGCTCCGGTCATTGAGGATGAACTCAAACAGCAGCGCGACCAGATTGATCACGTCTTCGTCCGCGTCCTCCACCACCCGCGACTTACCACTTTTGACGCTGACGCGGGTGAGCAACTGCTCAAGCTGGCTGCGCAGGTCGAAATCGTCCTCAGACTCAGGCTCCGGCACGTACTGCTGCAAATGGGAGAGCAGGCGCAGCAGGTCCTGGGTGGAAATGGGCAGCGGCTCGGCGCTGGCCTCAAGCGTCGGCGCCACGCTGCCACGTACCGCCGTCAGCAACGGCTGCAGCGCGGCGAAGGCTTCCTGGCCATTTTCGTCACCGGACCGGTCGGCGACTGGCGAAGTTGCTTCGCGCGGATGCTCAGGTGCCGCACGCCCATCGATGCGCCGTGATGGTACGGCCTTGAGTTCAGGCAAGACGCCGGTTGCGACCAGCAGCTGATTGGCTTCACCGTATAGCTGATCGGCATCACTGAGCACGTATTTTTCAAAGAGCTTGAGCATGACCAGTTTGACGCGGATCTCCACGCCCAGGCTGCGCCCCGCCCGCAGGAAAAACTCACACAGCAGCGCCGGCCCCAGCGGGTTCTCACGATCATCCAGGCGGTTGCCCAGTAAAGCGCTCAAGCGTGCCGTAAGTTGTGCGAGAGCCAGGCCGTCACGGTGGCGTACCCGACCCAGCATGGCTTCAAGCGCCACGGCTTTTTCCAGGTCGTCCCTGGTTGAACCCGGCACCCCGTCGTAGGAAACCACCGGCACCAATTGCAGCTCGCCCCGCCCTGCCTGGCCCAGACCGGCGAAGGCATCGAAAAGACGCTCCATGAACACACGCTCGAAATTCTTGCGCTTGAGGCGCAGATCACGCATGGCTTCAAAGAAAATGTGGTGGTCAAGATTGTTTCGCGCCTTATCGGCCATTTCGAACAGCGTGTCGTCGGCGTTATCGAACAGCTCCTGCAACCCTTGCTGCAACTGTTGCGCCGCTTTGTCGCGAACCTGCAGCAACACCACCGGCAGTCGGGCGAGCGGCGATGGCGTGGCATGCGCCTTCTTGATTGGCACCACCTTTCCGTCATTGTGCATCCTGGCCTCCTGAAACGGCGGTATTTAGCGAGACGTCAAAGCTATGACGCCAATTGCAAGGCGCGAGATTATCTTGCAAACAAGGGGGTTTGCGCTAGCACACTCTGTCATTTGCCGGTAAATGAGCAGGTCGCTGGGTTCAGACGCGCACTGCCCCTATAATCGGGTCACTTTGTCTGTGGAGCCTGTTATGCCGAATCTCCGTCTTGCCGACCTCACCGCCGAAATCGAAGCCAACGTGCGCCGCGCACTGCTGGAAGACATCGGCAGCGGCGACATCACTGCGCAGTTGATCCCGGCCGAACGGCTGGCCACGGCCACCATCATTACCCGCGATGCAGCAGTGATCGCCGGCACCGCCTGGGTGGATGCGGTGTTCCGCCAGCTGGACCCACGGGTCGCCGTGCATTGGCAGGTGGCCGACGGGGAGCGCGTCAGCCCCAACCAAGTGCTATTTCACCTTGAAGGGCCGGCACGTTCGCTGCTCAGCGGCGAACGCTGCGCACTGAATTTCCTGCAATTGCTGTCCGGCGTCGCTACGCGTGCCCAATTTCTGGCGGACTTTGTTTCCAGCACCCAAGTCAAGCTGCTGGATACCCGCAAAACCCTGCCGGGCCTGCGCCTGGCGCAGAAGTACGCAGTGACCTGCGGCGGCTGCCACAACCACCGTATCGGTTTGTATGATGCGTTCCTGATCAAGGAAAACCATATTGCCGCCAGCGGTGGCATTGCCCAGGCGATTGCGGCCGCGCACCGGATAGCTCCCGGCAAGCCGGTGGAAATCGAAGTGGAAAGCCTGGATGAACTGCGCGAAGCCCTGGCCGCAGGTGCGGACATCATCATGCTGGATGAGTTGAGCCTGGAAGACATGCGTGAAGCCGTACGCCTGAACGGCGGCAAGGCCAAGCTGGAAGCCAGCGGCGGGATCAACGAAAACACCCTGTTGCCGATCGCTGAGACCGGGGTGGACTACATCTCGATTGGTGCGATGACCAAGGATGTGAAGGCGGTGGATTTGTCGATGCGCCTGAGTATCTAAGGATTCTTGACTGTAGGAGCGAGCTTGCTCGCGAAAAGCGTTAACGATAACGCGTGAACGCTAACTGCACGCGGTGCCCTTGAGTTCTTCGCGAGCAAGCTCGCTCCTACAGACTGCTTCTAAACTACCAGGTCATTCATCTCGCAGTACTCTTCCCATTCGACACCCAGCACTTCGGCCGCCTCTTTGTGCAAGGCCAGTCGTGCCGCTTCGAATTCTTCCGGTGTCGAGGTGTACTTGAGGGTCAGCTCCCAAGGCTGATAGCCCTGGCTCTCGGCCTCGTCCTCGAATGCCCACTGAATCTGGTCGCGCTGATCATCGGCGCTCAGGTCCTTGATCTCTTCTTTAAGCTGCGGCGATTCCTCGAGGTATTTTTCGAGGGCTGCTTGATGCCGAACTTCCTGGGTCATTTCAGTCGTGGTCATGTTGTTCTCTTAGATCGAGGAATGGGGATGCATCTGGGTCATCAAGGTTGCGCAGATACAAGAGAGCAGGCTCAAATGCCGGCTCGTCTGGCCTTAAGAACCATTCTGGGATCATCTGAAAACGGTGTTGCCATGGTGCCTTTTTGCCCGAGACAGGAATCGAACCTGCGACCTTCGCGTTACGAGTGCGCTGCTCTACCGGCTGAGCTACACGGGCGGTGGGCTAAAGCTAGCACCGCATTGTGAGTCCGGCAACTTGCGACCTTCAGCGTGCAATCACTCCCTGGGCCCAGAAACGTGGTTGCAGCAGGCCATCATGAGTATCCAGGTACTGCTGCTGGGCTTGCTTGATGTGAGGCACATCGCGAGCAGCGATAAAAACCAGCAGACCGACGGCCAGCAAACTCAGCACGTTCCAGGCAGCCCAGGCCATTGGCAGCCCGACGATTTTCGGAGTTTTCCACATATGCAGCGCCATCAGCCAGCCCACCACCAGCGCCAGCCAGACCTGGGAGTTGGGCATCACCATCACACCGTCGACCATGGACTGCACCAACACCCCTAACAAAGCCGCAAACAGGCATAGCCGCAACAGATCAGCGCGAGTGTTCGAGAGCGCTCGTTCGCGCAACACGCCGAACGTCGCCCAGCCGCCACGCCACGCCAGAGCCATCACGCACACGGCCGATGGCACCCCCCATTCACTGGCCCATTGCAGGATGGCCTGGTGCGGATGAGCGGCGATTTCATTGGCAATATCGGCGAAATGCATCGGCCCGAAGCCCAACCATGGACGCTCGACGAGCATATGCCAAGCCTGCCACCAGATCGGGCCACGCCCCGACAGGGTGGTGGTGAGGCGGTCACTGGCACCCTTGGATATCTCGATCCCCAAGTAACCCGCCCCGACCGTAAACACCAGCCAGTACAACAGCACCCCGCCAAACACTGCCGCCAGTTGCCAACCCAGCCATCGTCGCCCCAAGGGACCCAGTACCGCCAGCCCACCACCGGCCACGCACATGCCAAGCCAGGTACCGCGCGTACCGCCGGCGATCACGATCATCCACCACACGCACAGCAACGCAAACACCGCACCCTTGAGCGGACGCGAAATAGCAGGAATCAACAAAGGAAGCGCCAACAGCGGCAGAGTGAACGTCTGGAATTGCCCGTAGAAGCGCTTGTTGGAAAAGCCGGACAGCAGCAGGTCAGGGTCCAGCGTGTGTTCAGCGCTGATGAACACTTGTGCGCCCGCATACAGGTACTGAATCGACTTGATCAGGCATAGCAGCAGCACCACCATGATCAAAGCGCGATCCAAAGGCTCACCGCCATGACGACGCAGCAAAGCGAACGCCACGGCAATCGCCCCACAACTGACAAACAGCGCCATTTCGGCAAGTGCCCAGAGCGGCTGATGGGCCAACGCTGATGACACCAGACCCAGTACGATAACCAGCACCAGGCCCAGGGCGGTCGGCCGATCGACCAGTCGGCCAACAGGGGCGACCGACAACCCGTACAGCACGGCGCAAGCCCCGATGGCAATCTGCATTACCCGCTGAAAATCATGCCCACTGAACGGCGCACAAATGCCGACCACCATCAGACACACCACTGCCACCAGGAAAACATTGCCACGCTGCTGTATGGATACCGCCATCGGCCACCTCAACTTCCCTGTGGATGGTGTAGCAGCTACGCCCCGTCGGCGCCGCAGCCCTTGGCAACATACTTCGCGTCGGCGGTGGTGGTGCATTTCCAACCGGTGGTGGCGTTGCGCGTCAGGCTGATGATCTTGCCCAGCACCGGCGCAGGGGCGTCGAGTATGTCGCAACTGATGGTGCCCGCACCCGTTGCCACATCCCCTGTCACGTTGATCGTGCAATTGGCGGTGGGGCTGGCGCCACCGACCAATGCCAAGGTCGGCACGGTGCCCTGGTTGAGGGTGTCTTCATACCCAGGCTTCAACGCGGTGATTTCAGCCAGGCCGGCGGTGAACTTGGCCTTGGCCTGATGAGTGGTGTACATGGGCAGGCCGATGGTGGCCAAAATGCCGATGATTGCCACGACGATCAACAGCTCGATCAGGGTAAAACCTTTTTGACGTATCACATTCACTCTCCAGGATAGATCTCATGACAAGGCGCTTCCTGCGCCCCGTGTTGTGCAGCGGCGCCAGTGTACTCATCCGCAGGCGGTCAATCGCGCACAGGACGCACATTCTGACATTTTATCCGCCGCCGCCAGCCTGTCCGAATCCGTCACCTGACTAAGCTATAAATCTTCAACGACCTCTGTGCGGAACGGTGACATGGACAACGCTTCAACGATCTACGCCTGGGAAGGCATCAACCGCAAAGGGCGCAGGGTGTCCGGGCACAGCACCGGGCACAACCCTGCCCTGGTCAAGGCTCAGTTGCGTCGGCAAGGCATCAGCCCAGGGCTTGTGCGCAAGCATTCTCCGGCGCTGGCGGGCCTCAAGCCGTCTGTCAAATCAGCGGACATCACCCTGCTCACGCGGCAACTGGCCACCTTGCTGAAGGCCGGGATTCCTCTGCTGCAAGCCTTCGACATCATCGGCGAAGGCTTTGACAACCGCACGCTGCGTGAATTGATAGAGGGGTTGAAACAGTCCATCGCCGCAGGCGCCGGCCTTGCCGACACGTTGCGCAAGCATCCACGCTATTTCGATGAGCTGTATTGCAACCTGGTGGCGGCTGGCGAACAGGCCGGGGCCCTTGAAACCTTGCTGGAACGCGTTGCGATTCATCGGGAAAAGAGCGAGCAGTTAAAAGCCAGGATCAAAAAAGCCATGACCTATCCGATCACCGTACTGATGGTCGCCAGCCTGGTCACCGGCGTGCTGCTGGTCCACGTAGTGCCGCAGTTCCAAAGCCTGTTCGCCGGGGTCGACGGCGAACTGCCCGGCTTCACCTTGCAGGTGATCGCTTTGTCCGAGTTCATGCAGCGAGCCTGGTGGGGCGTGGCACTGGGCCTGCTTGCCGCAGGTTTTGGGTTGCGCCACGCCTACCATGCCTTACCGGCTTTTCGGCTGTGGCTGGACGCTGGTTTGTTGAAAGCGCCCGTGGCAGGCAAACTGCTGAGAAAATCAGCCGTGGCCCGTTACGCCCGTACGCTGTCCACTACCTTCGCCGCCGGTGTTCCGTTGGTGCAGGCGCTGGACTCGGTGGCCGGGGCCGCCGGTTCTGGGCCGTTCAGACAGGCAATCGAGCATATGCGACACGATGTATCCACTGGCATGCAACTGAATCAATCCATGGCCGTCAGCGGCCTGTTTCCCGGCATGGCCATCCAGATGACGGCCATCGGCGAAGAGTCGGGCACGCTTGACCGCATGCTGGAGAAGGTCGCCAACCATTACGAGGCCGATGTGGACAACCTGGTCGATCACCTCACCAGCCTGATGGAACCTCTGATCATGGTGGTACTGGGCGGCATCGTCGGTGCGCTGGTGATCGCCATGTACCTGCCAGTGTTCCAGCTGGGTAGCGCATTTTGAGCCTGCTGCTGGAGGAACACCCCTGGGCGTTTATTGCGATGGCATCGGTGCTGGGGCTGATCGTCGGCAGTTTTCTCAACGTGCTGGTGTGGCGCCTGCCGAAAATGCTCGAGCGGGAATGGCGCGCCCAGGCCCATGAAGTGCTCGGCTTGCCCGCGGCACCCGCCGGGCCGACCTACAACCTGATGCAGCCCAACTCTTGCTGCCCGCACTGCAACCATCCCATACGCCCATGGGAAAATATCCCGCTGCTCAGCTACCTGTTTCTGCGCGGTCGCTGCGCGCATTGCCAAGGGGCGATCAGCATCCGCTACCCCCTCACGGAACTGGCGTGCGCTTTGATCTCGGCCTGGGTGGCCTGGCATTTCGGCTTTGGCTGGCAGGCGGGAACGGTGATGGTGCTGAGCTGGGGATTGTTGGCGATGAGCCTGATCGACGCCGACCATCAACTGCTGCCGGATGTGCTGGTAATGCCGCTGCTGTGGCTGGGACTGATCGTCAACAGTTTCGGCCTGCTGACGACATTGGCCGACGCCCTGTGGGGCGCCGTGATCGGGTACATGAGCCTGTGGAGCGTGTTCTGGCTGTTCAAGCTGGTCACCGGCAAGGACGGCATGGGCCACGGCGACTTCAAGTTGCTGGCGCTGCTCGGTGCCTGGGGTGGCTGGCAGATCCTGCCGATGACGCTGTTGATGTCGTCACTGGTCGGGGTATTCGTCGGCTTGATCCTGATGCGTCTGCGCAAGCCCAAGGCGTCGGCACCGATGCCATTTGGTCCGTATCTGGCGATTGCCGGCTGGATTGCATTGCTCTGGGGTGGTCAAATAACCGACTTCTATTTGCAGTCTGTCGGTTTCAGATGACCACTCGTGTTGCAACACCCTGGATTCTCGGCCTTACCGGCGGCATCGGCAGTGGCAAAAGCGCGGCGGCCCAGCACTTTATCGACCTGGGTATCGACCTGGTGGACGCCGATCACGCCGCCCGCTGGGTGGTCGAGCCTGGTCGGCCAGCATTGGCGCGCATCGCCGAGCACTTTGGTGCCGGCGTGCTGCAACCTGACGGCCAGTTGGATCGCGCCGCATTGCGCAAGCTGATCTTTGAAGTCCCCGAAGAGCGCCGCTGGCTCGAAGCCCTGCTGCATCCGTTGATTGGCGAAGAGATCCGCAGCCACCTGGCGCGCGCGACGTCACCTTACGCGATCCTGGTGTCGCCACTGCTGATCGAGTCCGGCCAGCACAGCATGACCCAGCGCATCTTGGTGATCGACGTGCCGCAATCGCTGCAGATTCAGCGTACCCTGCAGCGCGACGGCATCAACGAGCAACAGGTGCAGGCGATCCTCAAGGCCCAATCCAGCCGCGAAGACCGCCTGAAACATGCCGATGACGTACTGGTCAATGACCAGGACCTTGCCTGGCTGCACAGCGAGGTCGAGCGACTGCACCACTTTTACCTTACTTTGCGTGGAGGCCGATCATGAGCCAACCCTTGACCGTCGACTGCCCAACCTGCGGTGCACCCGTGGAATGGAAAGCGACCAACCTCAACCGGCCGTTCTGCTCGGACCGCTGCAAACTCATCGACCTGGGCGCCTGGGCCGCTGAAGAACACAAGATCCCCGTAGCGCCGGATGCTGAAGACGAGCTGTTTTCCGAAGACCTGCCGCCGCGCCACTAAGGGCGCATGAAGGCGTATTCCTGCTGGTCGTCGAGGTTTTCTGCGAGGTATTGCAGCTCGTCGGCCAGGTCTTCGAAACTGCGCACGCCTTTGCTCTGTTGCACCACCGCGCTGAGCATGGCGCGCAGGGTCAGGCCTGGGTCAAAACCGATTTCCTGCGCCGCATCCTGGCTTCTGCGTAACTCCTGCCGTGCCCATTCGTACACACTCATGATCCGCGCTCCTGGAAAAATTTCGCAGAGCATGGGCCTGCTCGGCGACGCGGGATTTGATCCAGGTCAACGCTGCGAATCGTCGTCCTTCCAGGGCGCCGAGAGGTAGCGCGTGCGGTTGAAGGTCTCCAGCCATTCAGGGCAAAACACCACCAGGGCACTGATGACCATGCCGTTGATAAAGGCCTCGGGGAAGATGATCAGCCACAGGTAGCCGACAAAATCCGCCAGCCATTCCGGCATGGCGAAACGCCCGTCGAACCACAACAGCCCCAGCCCAAACAGCAGGCACAACAGTGCCGACATGGCTGCCGCGAAAAAACCGGAACAGAAGATATACACAAAGGGATTGCGCGGTTGCGCACGCTCGACCAGCAGCGCGCAGGCTTCAGTGACCAGCACCGGCAGCCCGATAAGCAACAGGCCATTGACGCCCAGGGCAGCGAGGTCCTGGCGCCCCAACAGCTCAAGCCCAACTGGGCGGCAAAACCGCCGACGATTGCCAGAGGCCAGTCCAGTAACAGGGTCACGGCCGTCATACCGATGAAGTGGTAGGACACGCCGGTATCAAAATCCCGCCGCACCAGCCACAGCATGAACAACGCGAACACGGTGCCGAACAGCAAATGCTGGCGGCGCCGGTCGGCGAACAACTCGACCCACGGCGAACGCAGGATCGCCCACAGTACCACCGGCGCGTACAAGAGCCAGCCGATGCCCATGGTTGTCGGCGCCAACGGGGCGGCACTGATCACGGCGATAATCCCCGGGTCGAATTGAGTCGGATGATCAGTCTACACCGACGTTTCGCAGGGGTACTTCCTGCGGTCATCATTTGGGCGCTAAGCTGCTAGCTATGGATGACTCAGATTACTTGCGCCTGCTCACCGTAGCGGCCGAACAAGCCAACGCGTTTTTGTCCAATGCCCGCAAATGGGAGCGTGAGCGTTGGGTCTGCCAGCGCCTGCTGCAAGGCTTGAACGTGCCCTACCGTGCCGAAGAATTCCACGCCGCCGGGCAAGAGCCGCCGGACGTGCTGTTTCGCGACGCCAGCTTCGAGGTATTTTTTGTGCTGGACGAGGGCCGTCGCCTGAATGACGAATGGCGCGACGAGTTGCTGCGCCGGCGCAGTGCGTTTTCCCTGAGCCAACTGGTACGACGCGAAGCCAAGCCGCGACGGATCCCGGCCCACGAGTTTCTGCTGCGCCTGGCGCCCACGCTGCGCAAGAAGGCGCACAACTATAAAGAACGCGGGATGGACCTGGGTGAGTTGGATATCGTCGCCTTCACCAGCCTCAAGCGCGAAGTGCTCGACCTCAACAGCCATTTTCCGCCGCCGACCGAATACCTGCGCCAGGGCTGGCGCTCGCTGTCGCTGGTAGGGCCGACCTTTGCACGGGTGCTGTTCGCTCACCCGGACGCACCGGATTTCTTGCGCAACAACCTGGGCCGCAGCATAGTGTTCGACGTGGGTATCAGCCTCTAAGCCCCCCGGACTGTAACGTGGCGCCCTTTTGCAACGTCTACCTGACGAGGCCTTTATGACCAGCCGCCTGAACCCCGATGACCAACAGCATGTCGAAGAGTACCTGCAACTCTCCCAGAACCGAGTCGAGCGCAAGCCTTTCCGGCCGTGGCTGCTCCTCGGCGTGGTGCTTGCCGTGGTCATCGGCCTCGGCTTGCTGAGTCGCCTTTTGAGTTACCTGACGCTATGAGCTGCCTGGCGCTCGCGGGGGTAACTGCTCCGATTTCTTTTAGCCTTGCGAGATATTCCCATGACCCATCGTATTATTATCGTCGGCGGCGGCGCCGGCGGCCTGGAGTTGGCTACCCGCCTGGGTAAGACTCTGGGCAAGCGCGGCACCGCCAGCATCACGCTGGTGGACGCCAACCTGACCCATATCTGGAAACCGCTGCTGCACGAAGTCGCGGCCGGTTCGCTGAATTCTTCGGAAGACGAACTCAATTATGTCGCCCAGGCCAAATGGAACCACTTCGAGTTCCAACTGGGGCGCATGAGCGGGCTTGATCGTGAACAGAAGAAGATCCAGCTGGCCGCCACCCTCGACGAAGAAGGCCGTGAACTGGTGCCCGCGCGCGTGCTGGGCTATGACAGCCTGGTGATTGCGGTCGGCAGCACCACCAATGACTTCGGCACCGAAGGTGCAGCGCAGCATTGCCTGTTCCTCGACACCCGCAAGCAGGCCGAGCGCTTCCACCAGCAGTTGCTCAACCACTACCTGCGCGCCCATGCCGGGCAGACCGATGTGGTGGAAAAGATCAGCGTCGCCATCGTCGGTGCCGGTGCTACCGGGGTCGAGCTGGCCGCCGAGCTGCATAACGCCGCCCACGAGCTTGCCGCCTATGGTCTGGACCGCATCAAGCCGGAAAATATGCACATCACCCTGATCGAAGCCGGCCCACGGGTACTGCCGGCCCTGCCGGAGCGTATCGGCGGGCCTGTGCATAAAACCCTGGAGAAGCTCGGGGTGACGGTGCTGACCAACTCGGCAGTCAGCGAAGTGACGGCCGATGCGCTGATCACCAGCAGTGGCCAGGTGATCCCGGCCAGCCTCAAGGTATGGGCCGCCGGCATTCGCGCGCCGGGCTTCCTCAAGGACATTGATGGGCTGGAAACCAACCGCATCAACCAGTTGCAGGTTTTGCCGACGCTGCAAACCACCCGCGACGAGAACATCTTTGCCTTCGGCGACTGCGCCGCGTGCCCGCAACCGGGCACCGACCGCAACGTGCCTCCACGGGCCCAGGCGGCTCACCAACAGGCCTCGTTGCTGGCCAAGTCGCTGAAGCTGCGTATCGAAGGCAAGGACCTGCCTTCTTACAAATACACTGACTACGGCTCGTTGATCTCGCTGTCGCGATTCTCGGCGGTGGGTAACTTGATGGGCAACCTCACCGGCAGCGTGATGCTGGAGGGCTGGCTGGCGCGGATGTTCTATGTGTCGTTGTATCGCATGCACCAGATGGCGCTGTATGGGTTCTTCCGTACGGCGATGCTGATGCTGGGCAGCAGGATCGGACGTGGGACTGAGCCACGCCTCAAATTGCATTAACAACCGGGTCTAGAATGTGACCTGATAAATGTGGGAGCGGGCTTGCTCGCGAATTCGGGGGTTCAGTGCCAGATGCACTGACTGACACACCGCATTCGCGAGCAAGCCCGCTCCCACATTTGCTTAGCGGTGAATTCAGGTTTTTTGCACACAAAAAAAATCCCCGTATCTTTCGATACGAGGATTTTTAATATGGTCGGGGTAAGGGGATTCGAACTCCTGACATCCTGCTCCCAAAGCAGGCGCGCTACCGGACTGCGCTATACCCCGGTAAAAAAAAGGCGACCTTTCAGTCGCCTTCTTCGATCAGTGCTTTTGGCCTCTGATCTTAAGATTCGATTCCAGTGTTAACTGGTCTCAAAAATGGTGGGTCGTGTGGGATTCGAACCTACGACCAATTGGTTAAAAGCCAACTGCTCTACCAACTGAGCTAACGACCCAAATATGGTCGGGGTAGGGGGATTCGAACTCCCGACATCCTGCTCCCAAAGCAGGCGCGCTACCGGACTGCGCTATACCCCGATATTGAAATTGGCTCCGTGACCAGGACTCGAACCTGGGACCCAATGATTAACAGTCATTTGCTCTACCGACTGAGCTATCACGGAACTACATATTTCAAAGTACTACGTTACTGCTTACTACCTTCTCTTCGGCTTGCCCGTATCGCTACGTTCATGTCTCTGAGGCGCGCTATTCTACAATCTTAAAAACCCCTGTCAACCCTTTAAATTGCTTTTAAGACAATGATTTGCGCTTGTTTCTGATTTCTTCTTGGGGAGAAGAAACCCGTGGGCTGACGTTGCTGCGGGGCGCACTTTACAAGCCTTTGCCTTACAGTTCAACGCCCTATCGAAAAAAAAGGCCCCGCAATGCGGGGCCTTCCGTTTTCATCTTGCCCGCGGGGCTTAGTGGAAGACGATCTCGTCGTTTTCCACACTCGCCTTGACGCTGGTGCCCGGCATGAAGCTGCCCGATAGGATCAACTGGGCCAGCGGGTTCTCGATCCAGCGCTGGATCGCACGTTTCAGTGGCCGTGCGCCATACACCGGGTCGTAACCCACCGCGATCAGCTTGTCCAACGCCTCCTGGCTCAGGTCCAGGGACAACTCGCGCTCTGCCAGACGGCCGCGCAGGCGACCCAGCTGGATCTCGGTAATGCCCGCGATCTGATCCCGCGCCAACGGCTCGAAGATCACCACTTCGTCGACCCGGTTGATGAATTCCGGGCGGAAGTGCGAAGTCAGCGCATCCATCACAGCCGCACGTTGCGCTTCACGATCACCCACCAGCTCCTGGATCTGCGCCGAGCCCAGGTTGGAGGTCATCACGATCACCGTATTACGGAAATCCACGGTACGCCCGTGACTGTCGGTCAGGCGGCCGTCTTCCAGCACCTGCAACAGGATGTTGAACACATCCGGATGCGCCTTCTCGACCTCATCCAGCAGGATCACCGAGTAAGGCTTGCGTCGCACGGCTTCGGTCAGGTAACCGCCCTCCTCGTAGCCTACGTAGCCTGGTGGAGCACCGATCAAGCGAGCCACCGAGTGTTTCTCCATGAATTCGGACATATCGATCCGCACCATGGCCTCTTCGGTATCGAAGAGGAACTCTGCCAGAGCCTTGCACAGCTCGGTCTTACCCACGCCGGTCGGGCCGAGGAACATGAACGAGCCACTCGGACGGTTCGGGTCGGACAACCCGGCCCGCGAACGCCGTACCGCGTTGGACACCGCCACCACAGCCTCTTCCTGGCCGATCACACGCTGGTGCAACAGGCTTTCCATCTTCAGCAGCTTGTCGCGCTCGCCTTCGAGCATTTTCGACACGGGAATCCCGGTCCACTTCGAGACGACTTCGGCAATTTCTTCCTCGGTCACCTTGCTGCGCAGCAGTTGGTTCTCAGGCTTGCCGTGCTGGTCGACCATCTGCAGGCTGCGCTCCAGGTCCGGGATCACCCCGTACTGCAACTCGGCCATGCGGTTCAGGTCACCTTTACGGCGTGCCGCTTCCAGTTCCTGGCGCGACTGCTCGATCTTTTGCTGGATCTGCGCAGAGCCCTGCACTTCGGCTTTTTCCGAGGTCCAGATTTCTTCCAGGTCCGAATACTCGCGCTCCAGACGGACGATTTCTTCCTGGAGTTTTTCCAGGCGTTTCTTCGCCGCGTCGTCTTCTTCTTTCTTCAGGGCCTGGGACTCAACTTTCAGTTGAATCAGGCGCCGGTCCAGGCGGTCGAGCACTTCCGGCTTGGAGTCGATCTCCATGCGGATGCGGCTGGCCGCTTCGTCGATCAGGTCAATGGCCTTGTCGGGCAACTGACGGTCGGTGATATAGCGATGGCTCAGTTTGGCCGCCGCAATGATCGCACCGTCGGTGATCGCCACCTTGTGGTGGACCTCATAACGCTCTTTCAGGCCACGCAAGATCGCGATGGTGTCTTCTTCGCTCGGCTCTTCCACCAGTACTTTCTGGAAGCGACGCTCAAGGGCCGCGTCCTTTTCAATGTACTGGCGGTATTCGTTGAGCGTGGTGGCACCGACGCAGTGCAGCTCACCCCGCGCCAAGGCCGGCTTGAGCATATTGCCTGCATCCATGGAGCCTTCGCCTTTACCGGCGCCGACCATGGTGTGCAGTTCGTCGATAAACAGAATGATCTGCCCTTCCTGCTTCGACAGTTCATTGAGCAGGGACTTCAGGCGCTCTTCGAACTCGCCACGGAACTTGGCACCGGCGATCAAAGACCCCATGTCCAGGGACAACAGGCGCTTGCCTTTGAGGCCGTCCGGCACTTCACCATTGATGATGCGCTGGGCCAAACCTTCGGCAATCGCGGTTTTACCCACGCCAGGCTCACCGATCAGCACCGGGTTGTTCTTGGTACGACGCTGCAGCACCTGGATGGTGCGACGGATTTCATCGTCACGACCGATCACCGGGTCAAGCTTGCCTTCTTCGGCGCGCTTGGTCAGGTCGACGGTGTATTTATCCAGGGCCTGGCGCGACTCCTCATGGTTGGGGTCGTTCACCGCGTCGCCGCCACGCAGGTTGTTGATGGCGTTTTCCAGGGCTTTCTTGCTCACGCCCTGACCGAGCAACAACTTGCCGAGCTTGCTGTTCTCGTCCATGGCGGCGAGCAGCACGAGTTCGCTGGAGATGAACTGGTCGCCCTTCTGCTGGGCCAGACGATCCGCCTGGTTGAGCAGGCGCGCCAGGTCCTGGGACATATTCACGTCGCCGGTTGGGTTTTGGATTTTCGGCAGTTGGTCGAGCTCTTTGCTCAACTCCTTGCGCAGGCTGTTGACGTCAAAGCCCACCTGCATCAGCAAGGGCTTGATAGAACCACCTTGCTGTTCCAGGAGCGCCTGCATCAAGTGCGCAGGCTCAATGGCCGGGTGGTCGAGGCCCACCGCCAAGGATTGAGAGTCAGACAGTGCCAACTGCAATTTGCTGGTTAAACGATCAATACGCATTAGTCACCTTCCTTTTGAGCAGGCCGGAGCTATAAAACATCCTGAATGAAGAAACCTGCCAGATACCCTTATAGATGGGGTGGATTCTGGAAGATTCAAGCACGCGACGGCGGATATGGACCGGGTTTGACCCAGATCAAGGGAGTCTAGCGTTCAAGCCAGACAAGGGAGGCAAAACGTCCGGTGCGAGGGCTGCGCCGGTAGGAAAAGAAGCGCGGGTCAGTCACGGTGCAGTACCCACCACCATACACAGCAGTAACGCCACGCGCGGCAAGGCGTAGGCGCGCGAGCTTATAGATGTCGGCCATGAACTTGCCTGGGTTGTGGCTGGGCACGAACGCTTCGGCAGTGATCGGCAACGGCTGCATGAAGGCTTCGCGTACTTCCGGGCCGACTTCGAAGGCTTGTGGGCCAATCGCCGGGCCGAGCCAGACCAGCACGTCTTCAGGTTCGGCGCCGAGGCTTTCGAAAGCCCCTTCCAGCCCCCCCGCCGCCAGGCCGCGCCAGCCAGCATGGGCTGCAGCCACGCGGGTGCCAGCGCGGTTGCAGAACAACGCGGGCAGGCAATCGGCGGTCATTGAGGTGCAGGCGATGCCAGGGGTGCTGGTCCAGCTGCCATCAGCTTCGGCAATGCGTGACGGGTCAGCCTCGACCACAGTTACCCCGTGGACTTGGCGCAACCAGGCAGGCTGAATATTGAACGCGTCGGTAAGACGGCGGCGGTTTTCGAGGACCGCGTCAAGATTATCCTCGACATGATCGCCCAGGTTGAGGCTGTCGAACGGCGCCAGACTGACGCCGCCCGCTCGAGTGGTGACGCAGGCTTTCACCTGAGCCGGCGCGGGCCAGTCAGGTATCAGCCAGTCACTCATCCGACAAACGCCTCGCGATCCTGCTTGAGCAGCGTCAACAACCAGACCAGATCGTCCGGCAGAGGCGATTCCCAGCTCATCCGCTTACCGCTCGTCGGATGATCCAGTTCCAGGAAGCGTGCATGCAACGCCTGGCGCGGGAAGTTTTTCAGCGATTCAACCATGGTCTGGCTCGCCGCCGGTGGAATGCGGAAGCGACCGCCGTAGGCCGGATCACCGACCAACGGGAAGTTGATGTGTGCCATGTGCACGCGAATCTGGTGGGTACGGCCGGTTTCGAGCTTGACCCGCACGTGGGTGTGGGAGCGGAAGCGCTCCAGCACACGGTAGTGACTGACGGCCTGCTTGCCGCCTTCCATCACCGCCATACGCTGGCGCTGCTGGCCGTGACGGCCAATCGGAGCGTTGATCTTGCCACCGGCCACTACGACACCGATCACGATGCACTCGTAGATCCGGCTGACGCTGCGGCTCTGCAACTGTGTAACCAGCTGCGTCTGCGCCTGAATGGTCTTGGCCACCACCATCAGACCGGTGGTGTCCTTGTCCAGGCGGTGCACGATGCCACAGCGCGGGACATTGATGATGTCCGGCACATGGTGCAACAAGGCATTGAGCAAGGTGCCATCAGCATGCCCGGCTGCCGGGTGAACCACCAGGCCTGCGGGTTTGTTGATGACCAGGATGTCGTCGTCTTCGTAGACGATATCCAGCTCGATGTCCTGGGCGACCCATTCTCCCTGGGCTTCCTGCTCGGCAGTCAGCTCAAGAATCGCACCGCCATGGACTATGTCTCGCGGGCGGCTAACCGCTCCATCCACAGTCAGGCGGCCGTCTTTGATCCAGGCGGAAAGGCGCGAGCGCGAGTGCTCAGCGAATAATTGTGCGGCGACTTGATCGAGGCGTTGGCCGCCCAATTCGGACGGCACCTCTGCGCGAAGTTCAATTTTATCGGACATGCTCAGACTAGGCGTGGCACAGCCTTTGGTTTCGGCTGCGCGCTTGTGGTTAAATACGGCGTCTTTTGCCCCGAGGCTTTCAACGGGGCGCTCATCATAACAGGACGGCCCCGCCCAAGACAGCGGCCGTCATAGGGACGCAAGCCGCCATGCAAGTGAAACACCTGCTGCTGATCGCCATCCTCGCCATGACTGCTGCTTGCTCGTCAACAAAGGAAGTCGTCGACGAAAACCTGAGCGAAGTCGAGTTGTACCAACTGGCTCAGAAAGACTTGGACAATAATAGCTACACCAGCGCCACAGCGAAGCTGAAGGCCCTGGAGTCGCGCTATCCGTTCGGGCGCTACGCCGACCAGGCCCAGCTCGAGCTGATCTACGCCAACTACAAGAACGCCGAGCCGGAAGCCGCCAAGTCCGCCGCCGAGCGTTTCATCCGCCTGCACCCGCAGCACCCGAACGTCGACTACGCCTACTACATGAAGGGCCTGACCTCGTTCGACCAGGACGTTGGCCTGCTGGCGCGCTTCCTGCCGCTGGACATGACCAAGCGTGACCCGGGCGCTGCCCGCGACTCCTACAACGAGTTCGCCCAGCTGACCAGCCGCTACCCCAATAGCCGCTACGCGCCGGACGCCAAGCAGCGCATGATCTACCTGCGCAATCTGCTGGCTTCCTACGAGATCCACGTGGCCCACTACTACCTGACTCGTCAGGCGTACGTCGCAGCTGCCAACCGTGGCCGCTACGTTGTGGAAAACTTCCAGGAAACCCCTTCCGTAGGTGACGGCCTGGCCGTGATGACCGAGGCCTACCAGCGCCTGCACCTGGACGAACTGGCCAGCACCAGCCTGGAAACCCTGAAGCTCAACTACCCGGACCACTCAAGCCTGAAAGACGGCCAGTTCGTGCCTCAGGTGGCCGAAGCCGACAACCGTTCGTGGCTGAGCAAGTACACCCTGGGCCTGATCGAGTCCCGTCCACCGCTGCCGCCGGGCGAAACCCGCGCCAACCAGGACGTGATCAAACAGTACCAGGATGCCAAGGACGCCATCCCTTCGGAACTCAAGCCGCATGATGAAAACGGCGACGTGATCGAAGAGGAAGCGCCGCAGGCCCTGGGCAATAACCAGGACCGTTCGTGGTTCAGCTACATGACCTTCGGTGTGTTCGACTGATAGCACCTCGCGTCATCAAGAAGGAGCCTTGCGAGGCTCCTTTTTTGTGGGCGGTATTATTGCGCTGTGCGCCTGGCACGTCCTTGGCTAAACTGGTGCATTCCTTGTCGAGAAACTGCCCATCATGCTTCGTCTACTGTTCTGGATTGCCGTCATTGCCGCCGCAGTATGGTTCTGGCGCAAATTCAAAAGCCCGGCCGCCAGGCAGCATCGTGCCAGCGAGCCTGACGCGGCCCTGATGGTGCGCTGCGCCCACTGCGGCGTGCATCTGCCGCAGGATCGCGCCTTGAGCTCACGCCAGGAGTGGTATTGCACCCAGGCGCACCTGGAGCAAGGGCCGAAATCTATCCAGCGTTGAGCCGACCGGCCGGCGCATACGGCGCCGGGTCGATGATCGGTGCACGCGCCAGTAGCAAGTCAGCAAACAATTGGCAGGACGCCGGCGCAAGCACCAGGCCGTTGCGGTAATGCCCGCAGTTGAGCCACAGGCCATTGAAGCCCGGCACACGACCGATGTAGGGAATGCCTTCGGGCGAACCGGGACGCAGACCGGCCCAATGTCCAACCACTTCGGCGTCCGCCAGGGCGGGGATCAGTTCCACCGCTGACGCCTTGAGGCTTTCCAGCGCGGTTTCGGTGGGGGTCTTGTCGAAACCTTCATGTTCCAGGGTACTGCCGATCAGGATGTGCCCGTCCCGCCGAGGGATCGCGTAACGCCCCTTGGCTAATACCATGCTCGACAGGAAGTCCGAAGCGCATTTGTACAGAATCATCTGGCCTTTGACCGGCTCGACCGGCAGCGACAGGCCCAACGTGCCGAGCAGCTCACCGCTCCATGCGCCGGCCGCCAGTACGACCTGATCGCCGAAGATCGGCCCATCAGCGCTGTTCACACCCACGACATTACCCGCATCCAAGACAAAGCCTGTCACTTCGCACTGTTCATGAATGGTCACGCCAGGCAGCGCCAGCAGCGCAGCCTTGAGGGATTTGACCAGGCGCGGGTTGCGCACATTGGCAACGTTGGCCATGTAGATCGCCTGGGAGTAACCGCCGCCCAGCACCGGAACGGCGTCATGGGCGGCCGACACGTCCACCTTGCTCAAGGGCCGGCCTTCACGCGCGGCCCAAGAAAGTGCTTCGGCTTCGTCATCCAGATCGAGCCAGTACAAGCCCGTGGTGTGAACCTCCGGATCAACGCCCGTCGCAGCGAACAGACGCTGCGCCAGCTGTGGATAAAAATCCTGGGACCAATGAGCCAGGGCCGTGACCGCCGGGCTGTAGCGCCAGGGATACAGGGGCGAGACAATGCCACCACCCGCCCAGGAGGACTCCTGCCCCAACCCTACGCGCTCCAGCAGCACCACCGCCTGCCCCTGGGTGGCGAGGTTGAACGCCGTCAACAAGCCGATGACTCCGCCACCGACAATCACTACCTGCTGTTGCTCTGCCATCATTTGATCCAGCCGATAAATAGGAACAAGCGCACCCGGCGCCCAATCATCGAGCACCCTCATCATTGGCCCCAACACAGCTTTCGCGACATCTGCGGTGCAGCGCCCGGGTTGGTCCGCGTACCCGTACCGGTCAGGCTGAAGTCACCGCAAGGATCGCCAGCCATTAACGAGCCGGCGACCGGCGTGGCCACCAGTTGGAAGTCCTGAGGGTTCAATGCAGCGGTGATTCTATAGCGATCATTGCCTGCACTGACGCCGGCTGCATCAATAAAACTGCCGTTCCTCGCATAAAAGCGCTCCAGGTACTGTGCTTGCTCGGTCAACAGCGCGACGATTTCAGCGCGATAGACTTTTTTCAGATGGCCGGTGTAACCGGGGTAAGCAATCCCGGCCAGAACCGCAATGATCACCACGGCGATCAGTAACTCGATCAGGGTAAAACCCTGGCTGTCCATGCCCATTCCACTACTCCTTATTGAAGTTGTCGCCATGCCACTCGCCGAAACCGCGAGCCACCCTCCTCTTCTACCCGCGCATAGGTACTCTCCAGCACCGTGCGCAATTGCCCGTGCAGCCCGACAGCCGTCACTCGATACACCGCTGCAGGGATTTGCGCTGGCAAATGCGCGAGCCCTACCGCAGGCCCGAGGGATTGAACCCCGTATAAGCCACCTTTCAGTGCCACCCAACTGATGCCTGAAACAGGGTCCACTCCAGGCCCGACCACCAAAAATGCCGCCTCCGGCGGTGCACAGTTGACGATCGATTGGCATAGCGGCAACGCTGCAAATGAGCGCTGTATGGCAGATTCCCCGAGTCTCAGGCCACTCTCGGCACTTTGCAGCGACTGATTGCGGTGCCAGAAGCTACCGGCAATCTTTTGCTGAGTAAGCGCAGCCTGCATCGATGACAAACCAATCAACGACAACAGCAGCAACAACACCAGGCAAACCAGCAGCACCATGCCCGCCTGTCGCAGACGAAAACCTTCTGCAAGCATCATGGCAGCCCTACCCCAGCCGGTTTCGCAGCGCCGCCACGACGCTGTAGGTTTGATCTTTCACCCGGGCGGCTGGGTCTTGCAGCGTCATCACAATGCGCACACTGCGTATCAAGGATTCGTCGGCCGGGCCGGCGTCGTAGCGCACCACTTCCGTTGACGCAGGTTTGGCGGACACGCCGAAACTGATATCGAACGCCTTCACGTTATCCACCAATACCGCCTTGGCGGGTGATGCAGGCGTACTGACTTTCAACTGCCCTGCTTCGAAGGTGTAGGTAACTTGGCGTAACGCAAAACGGATTTGCCCGGGTGCCGATGCCGGGGCGCTTCCCGCGTAGGCGTGGGCGCTGCCTGTGCAATCGGACAATACAGTCCAGTCAGGCGTGCCGCTTCCAACGGCGACATCCGTAGTCACCAGCGTCAGCGAGGTTGATCCGCCTCCGACACGCCAAGCGACAGGCCGGTCAAAAGCGGGCGGGGCGTTGTCGATAAACGCTGTCGCCAGACAGCCGAACATGCCCGCCTGACGGATATCCTGGAGCAGCTTGCCCAGCACAAACCGCGCATCATCCTGCATCAACAAAGCGGCCTGCTGGCTGGCGTTGGCGGCCCTGGCATTGATTGCCACCTGGCTGGCCCAGAGCACCAGTACCAACCCCATCGCCAAGGCCAGCAGCAACTCCACCAGGCTGAAACCTCGAACAAGACACCTCATTGCGCCACTCCCGGTTTATCGCGGATGCGACTGGTCAGGGTGAAGGTTTCCCGGGCACCCGGCCTGCCTGTACCTCGACTGTCATCCCAACTGATGCTGACCGTCACCTCGCCGCCACTGATCGACACCGAGCCTTTGGCGCTCTCCCCGGCAAAACCGAGAATGTTGGCCTCGAAATCATGCAAGTCCAGGTCGCGCACACTGGCGGCAACGTTGCCGGCCAAGGCACGCTCGGCCCGGCCCCACGTGTAGTCGGCAGCAGAATTGGCACGGATCCGGTCGAGCAAGTCGTAGGCAATGAAACTGGCCTGGCTGGTCATCCTGGAACTGTCGGTGTACTTGAGCGCATTGAGTTGGATCACCGCCGCACCCAGCAGGCCAATGGTGAGAATCAACACCGCGACCAGCACTTCGATCAGTGTCGTACCGGCTTGGTAGCGGGATAAGGCGTTGGGCAAACAGGTGTTCGTGCAGGCAAGCATTACCGTCGTCATCCGTGTCGAGGTCCGAAAAAGAGCAGGTAAACCCTGCTATGCGGCCCAAGACTAGCGCCGGTTTTTCACCTGCGCTGCAACCGGAACAAAGGGAAATACTTTGGACATGAAGGCCATCATCCGCACCACAGACGGGACGCTATACCTAGGACTACACCCAAATCCACGGAGGGATGGCACATGCAACAACGAGGGTTCACCTTGATCGAACTGCTGCTGGGACTGATCGTGAGCGGCATTCTGGCCAACCTGGCGGTGCCGAGTTTCAAGAGCCTGCAGGAGTCACAGCAGCGACAGAGCGCAGCACAGTCCTTGGCGCAAGGCCTGCGTTATGCACGCACCGAAGCCATCGCACGCAACCGGGCGGTGGTCATTCACGCACTGAAGGATGATTGGGGCCTGGGGTGGCGGGTCATCGTGGACATCAGCGGGCGCGGCCCCCTGGACGATGACAACCCGGTGCTGTTGGAGCACCAGGCCAGCAGGCAAGCGCCGATCGTGGGCAATGGGCCGCTCAAGAACCAGGTGCGCTTCAGCGGGATGGGTGAGCCCATCTTTTCAGGGGGAGGCTTCCGTGCCGGCACTTTGCATGTGTGTGCCACGGACCAGGCGCAGAGCCTGCATCAGGTAGTGCTGGCGCCCAGCGGGCGCATCAGCCTGCGCAGCGAGCGTGCCGAGCAGGCATTGTGCCGGAGTTGATCCGGCACACCGGGTCTTCACAGCAGCGAGCGAACCCGCAGCTCCTTGGGCATGGAGAACGTGATGTTCTCTTCGCGGCCAGCCAGTTCATCGGCACCGGTAGCGCCCCAGGCGTGCAACTGCTGGATAACACCGCGCACCAGCACTTCCGGCGCCGAAGCACCCGCCGTGATGCCAATGCGCTCGACACCGTCGAACCAACTGCGCTGCATATCTTCGGCACCATCGATCAGGTACGCCGGCGTCGCCATGCGCTCAGCCAACTCACGCAGGCGGTTGGAGTTGGAACTGTTGGGGCTACCAACCACCAGGACCACATCGCATTCGTCTGCCAGTTGCTTGACCGCGTCCTGGCGGTTCTGGGTGGCGTAGCAGATGTCGTCCTTGCGCGGGCCGCCAATGGCCGGGAAGCGGCTGCGCAGCGCGTCGATCACGCGGCTGGTGTCGTCCATGGACAGGGTGGTCTGGGTCACGAATGCCAGGCGCTCGGGGTTCTGTACCTGCAGGTTGGCGACGTCTTTTTCGTCCTCCACCAGGTAAATCGCCCCGCCATTGCTGGCGTCGTACTGACCCATGGTGCCTTCGACTTCCGGGTGGCCGGCGTGGCCGATCAGGATGCACTCGCGACCATCACGGCTGTAGCGCGCGACTTCGATGTGCACCTTGGTGACCAGTGGGCAGGTAGCATCGAAGACTTTCAGGCCGCGGCCTGCCGCTTCGGTACGCACAGCCTGGGAAACACCGTGGGCGCTGAAGATGACGATCACATCGTCCGGCACCTGGTCGAGCTCTTCGACAAAGATGGCGCCGCGGGCGCGCAGGTCTTCGACCACGAATTTGTTGTGGACGACTTCATGACGCACGTAAATCGGCGGCCCGAAGACTTCCAGGGCGCGGTTGACGATTTCGATCGCCCGGTCCACACCGGCGCAGAAGCCACGGGGGTTGGCGAGTTTGATTTGCATGCTGTGCCTCGTGTCTTGCAGCCACTTGGGTTCAAGCTAGACGCTAACCCACCTGACAGTAGAGATCAAAGGTGGGAGCGGGCTTGCTCGCGAATGCGGTGGGTCAGTAAATAAATCTGTTGACTGACACTCAGCATTCGCGAGCAAGCCCGCTCCCACATTTTTAACCGCGTCGTTGATCAGAGCGCTTTAACGTCGATGATTTCAACGTCAAAGGTCAAGGTTTTACCGGCCAACGGGTGGTTGAAGTCGATGGTCACTTGCGCGTCATCGAAGGTTTTCACCACACCCGGCAGTTCGGTATTCGCCGCATCGTTGAAGATCACCAGCAGGCCCTCCGACAGGTCCATGTCCTGGAACTGCGAACGCGGGATGATCTGTACGTTTTGCGGGTTGGGCTGGCCAAAGGCGTTTTCCGGCAGGATCTGCAGGGTACGCTTGTCGCCGGCCTTGAAGCCGAACAGGGCCGCTTCGAAACCCGGCAGCAGGTTGCCGTCGCCGACCTTGAAGGTGGCCGGGGCTTTGTCGAACGTGCTGTCGACCGTGTCGCCATTCTCCAGGCGCAGTGCAAAGTGCAAAGTGACTTCCGTGTTCTGGCCGATGCGTTGCTCAGCCAATACCTGATCAGTCATTGACGGTCTCTCCGGTTTTCTTGCTTTTGAACATGTCCAACGCCAGCATGATTGCACCGACGGTGATGGCGCTGTCGGCAAAGTTGAACGCCGGGAAATACCAGCGGTTCTGCCAATGCACCAGAATGAAGTCGATCACATGGCCCAGGGCAATGCGGTCGTACAGGTTGCCCAGCGCGCCACCCAACACCAGGGCCAACGCGATGGCCAGCCAGGTATCATCGCGCCCCAGGCGCTTGAGCCACACCACCAACACTGCGCTGACCACCACGGCAATCAGGGCGAACAGCCAGCGCTGCCAGCCACCGCTGTCAGCCAGGAAGCTGAAGGCGGCGCCGGTGTTGTAGGCCAGGGTCCAGCTGAAGTAATCCGGGATCACCACGATCTGCTGGAACATCTGCAAGGAGCCTTCGAAATGAGCCTTGCTGACCTGGTCGATGACCAGGACCAGCACACTCAGTACGAGCCAGCCCAGACGTCCAAAACGGCTGGCGTTAGGCATAGTGGCGAACCTCGCCAGCACCCGAGATGTTGTCGACGCAACGACCGCAGATTTCCGGGTGCTCAGGATTCACGCCAACGTCCTCACGGCAGTGCCAGCAACGGGCGCACTTAGGGAAGGCCGACTTGACCACTTTGAGCTTGAGGCCCGGCACTTCGGTGGCGACCGCGTCCGCCGGGGCCTGGGCGAATGGCGCCAGGCTCGCGGTAGAAGTGATCAGCACGAAACGCAGTTCGTTGCTCAGCTTGGCCAGGTCGGCGGTGAGACCGTCTTCGGCAAACAGGGTGACTTCGGCTTGCAGGTTGCCACCGACGGCCTTGGCCGCACGCTGTACTTCCAGCTCCTTGTTCACCGCAACCTTCACGGCCATCACGCCTTCCCAGTACTCGCGGCCCAGTTCGAAGTCGGCCGGCAGTTCGGTCAGGCCTTCGTACCAGGTGTTGAGCATCACCGACTCGTTGCGCTCGCCCGGCAGGTATTCCCACAGTTCGTCGGCAGTGAACGCCAGGATCGGTGCGATCCAGCGCACCAGCGCTTCGCTGATGTGGTACAGCGCGGTCTGCGCCGAACGGCGGGCCTTGCTGTTGGCGCCGGTGGTGTACTGGCGGTCCTTGATGATGTCGAGGTAGAAACCACCCAGCTCCTGCACGCAGAAGTTGTGGATCTTCGAGTACACGTTCCAGAAGCGGTACTCGCCGTAGTTTTCCTGCAACTCGCGTTGCAGCAACAGGGTACGGTCCACGGCCCAACGGTCCAGCGCGAGCATGTCCTCGGCCGCCAGGATGTCGGTGGCCGGGTTGAAACCGGTCAGGTTCGACAGCAGGAAGCGCGCGGTATTACGGATACGACGGTAGGCATCGGCGCTGCGAGCCAGGATCTGGTCCGATACGGCGATTTCGCCCGAATAGTCGGTCGACGCGACCCACAGACGCATGATGTCGGCGCCCAGGGTGTCGTTGATCTTTTTCGGCTCGATCACGTTCTTCAGCGACTTGGACATCTTGCGGCCCGTCTCGTCGACGGTGAAGCCGTGGGTCAGCAGTTCGCGGTACGGCGCGTGATTGTCGATAGCGCAACCGGTCAGCAACGACGAGTGGAACCAGCCACGGTGTTGGTCCGAGCCTTCCAGGTACAGGTCGGCACGCGGGCCGGTTTCGTGACCCATCGGGTGCGAGCCGCGCAGCACGTGCCAGTGCGTAGTGCCGGAGTCGAACCACACGTCGAGGGTGTCGCTGATCTTGTCGTACTGCGGCGCTTCATCGCCCAGCAACTCGGCAGCGTCCAGCTTGAACCAGGCTTCGATGCCTTCCTGTTCGACACGCTGCGCCACTTGTTCCATCAGTTCGACGGTACGTGGGTGCAGCTCGCCGCTTTCCTTGTTCAGGAAGAACGGGATCGGCACGCCCCAGTTACGCTGGCGCGAGATGCACCAGTCAGGGCGGTTGGCGATCATCGAGTGCAGGCGCGCCTGGCCCCAGGCCGGGACGAACTTGGTGTCTTCGATGGCTTTGAGCGAGCGGGCACGCAGGGTGTCGCCGCTGGTCGGCTCTTTGTCCATGCCGATGAACCACTGCGCGGTGGCGCGATAGATCAGCGGGGTCTTGTGGCGCCAGCAGTGCATGTAGCTGTGCTGGATGGTCGCGGTCTGCATCAGCGCACCGACTTCGCGCAGCTTGTCGATGATCGGCTGGTCGGCCTTGAAGATGAACTGGCCGCCGAAGAACTCCAGCGAAGGCACGTAGACGCCGTTGCTTTGCACCGGGTTGATGATGTCGTCGTTGACCAGGCCGTACTTCTTGCAGATGACGAAGTCGTCCACGCCGTAGGCCGGCGAGCAGTGCACGATGCCGGTACCCGAACCCAGTTCGACGTAGTCAGCCAGGTATACCGGCGACGGGCGGTCATAGAACGGGTGGCGGAATTTGATCAGTTCCAGCGCGGAGCCGGTGGTGGTGGCGATCACCGAACCTTGCAGCTCGTAGCGGGCCAGGCAGGCTTCGACCATTTCTTCGGCCAACACCAGCAGGCGGTCACCGACGTCCACCAGGGCGTAGGTGAATTCCGGATGCACGTTCAGCGCCTGGTTGGCCGGGATGGTCCACGGGGTGGTGGTCCAGATCACGATGGCGGCCGGCTTGCCCAGGCTTGCCAGGCCGAAGGCCTCGGCCAGCTTGGCGTCATCGGCGACCGGGAAGGCCACGTCGATGGTCGAGGACTTCTTGTCTTCGTACTCGACTTCCGCTTCAGCCAGGGCCGAACCGCAGTCGAAGCACCAGTTCACGGGCTTGAGGCCCTTGAACACGAAACCGCCCTTGACGATTTCGGCCAAGGCGCGGATTTCACCGGCCTCGTTCTTGAAGTTCATGGTCTTGTACGGGTTGTCCCACTCGCCCAGCACGCCCAGGCGGATGAACTCGGACTTCTGCCCTTCGATCTGCTCGGTGGCGTAGGCACGGCACAGTTCGCGGGTTTTATCCGCGCCCAGGTTCTTGCCGTAGGTCACTTCGACTTTGTGTTCGATCGGCAGGCCGTGGCAGTCCCAACCCGGAACATACGGCGCGTCGAAGCCCGACAGGGTTTTCGAGCGCAGGATCATGTCCTTGAGAATCTTGTTCAGCGCATGACCGATATGAATCGTGCCGTTGGCATAAGGAGGGCCGTCGTGCAGGACGAATTTCGGACGATCCTTGCCAATCTCGCGCAACTTTCCGTACAGGCCAATACTGTCCCAGCGCTGCAGGATCTGCGGTTCGCGCTGTGGCAGGCCGGCCTTCATTGGGAAGGCGGTGTCCGGAAGGTTTAGCGTGGCTTTATAGTCGGTCATTTAAGGCTCTTCGGTTAGCGATGGGCGCTAGGTGCGGCTAGTGCACGGGCGGCGGCGACATCCGCATTGATCGCCGTTTTCAACGCCTCAAGGGAGGCGAAACGCTGCTCTTCACGCAGCTTCTGGTGGAAAACCACCGTCAAACGCCGGTCATACAGATCACCGGCAAAATCCAGCAGATGTACTTCCAGGTGGGCCTTGCCATCACCTGCAACCGTGGGCCTGACGCCTATGTTGGCGACTCCCGGCCACGATTGGCCGTCGATGTCGACGCTCACCAGGTAAACCCCGGTCAGCGGCACACGACGGCGCTTGAGTTGCACGTTGGCGGTTGGCGTGCCCAATTGGCGCGCCAGCTTCTGGCCGTGCAGGACCCGCCCGGCAATGCGGAACGGGCGACCGAGCAAACGCTCGGCCAAGGCGAAGTCGGCAGCCGCCAGGGCATTACGCACCTGGGTACTGCTCACGCGCAGGCCGTCCAGCTCGACGGTTTGCGCGGCTTCGACGGTAAAACCCTGGCTGACGCCGGCCTGTTGCAGGAAATCGAAATCCCCGACCCGGTCGCAACCGAAGCGGAAGTCGTCACCGACCTCCAGGTGCTGTACGCCCAGGCCATCGACCAGGATGCGGTCGACGAACTCGGCAGCGCTCAGGCTTTGCAAACGCTGGTTGAAAGCCAGGCAGAGGACGCGGTCAACGCCCTCTTCAGCCAGCAACTGCAGCTTGTCACGCAGACGGGCCAGGCGTGCCGGCGCAGTCTCGGGCGTAAAGTATTCCCGTGGCTGCGGCTCGAAAATCACCACGCAGCTGGGCACGCCCAACTCGACCGCACGTTCGCGCAGCCTGGCCAGGATAGCCTGGTGGCCACGGTGAACACCGTCAAAGTTGCCAATAGTGGCGACGCAGCCCCGATGCTCGGGGCGCAGGTTGTGGAGACCTCGAACCAGCTGCATAACGCGCTTCTTGCTCATAAAGTGGTCGATTATAACCACACCCGGCCCCGGACGACAGGCAACTGAACGGGCCAAATGGGTCGAATCGATAAAACAACCGTTTTATCGCGGCAAACTCTCTAACCCAGGGACTTGCGATTGAAATCCCGCAGGCGGAAGCCCTGCAGCAGCAACATCCCGAAGTACACCACCACACCCGCGACGACCAACACGCCAAGACGCATGAAGCGCTCCAGCATATGGCCTTCATCCCACGCCGGCATGAAGTGCATCAACCCCAGCAACACGGCCGACATCGCCCCGACCGCCACCAGCAGCTTGAGGGTAAACAGGCCCCAGCCCACCTGAGGCTGGAACATCTGCTGCTTGCGCAACTGGTAAAACAAAAGCCCTGCGTTGATGCACGCGCCCGCACTGATGGCCAGGGCCAGGCCGGCATGGGCCAGCGGGCCGATAAACACCAGGTTGAGCAGTTGCGTGACGATCAGCGTGAAAATCGCGATTTTCACCGGTGTACGGATGTTTTGCTGGGCATAGAAGCCTGGCGCAAGCACCTTGATCACGATGATGCCGAGCAGACCGACGGAATAAGCGACCAGCGCGTGCTGCGTCATCAAGGCGTCATGGGCATCGAACTGGCCGTATTGAAACAGCGACACGGTCAGCGGCTCGGCCAGAATTCCCAGGGCCAGGGCGCACGGCAACACCAGCACGAAGCACAGGCGCAGGCCCCAATCGAGGATGCGCGAGTATTCCTGGCGGTCCTTGCTGGCGTAGGTGCGCGACAGGGTCGGCAGCAGAATCGTGCCCAGGGCCACGCCGAGCACCCCGGAGGGCAGCTCCATCAGGCGGTCGGCGTAGTACATCCACGACACCGAGCCCGATACCAGCAGCGAGGCGAATGCGGTGTTGATGATCAGCGAAATCTGGCTGACCGACACGCCGAGGATCGCCGGCAGCATATTGCGCATCACGCGCCATACGCCGGTGTCCTTGAGATTCAGGCGTGGCAATACGAGCATGCCGATCTTTTTCAGGTGCGGCAGTTGGTAGAGCAGTTGCGCCAGGCCACCGGCCAGCACGGCCCAGCCGAGCGCCATCACTGGAGGGTCGAAGTACGGCGTGAGAAACAGCGCGAAGATGATCATGCTGACGTTCAGCAGGGTCGGCACGAAGGCTGGCACCGAGAAGCGGTTCCAGGTATTGAGGATTGCCCCGGCCAGGGATGACAGGGATATCAGCAATATATAAGGAAAGGTCACTCGCAGCAGATCGGTGGTCAGCGCGAATTTTTCCGGAGTATTGGCAAAACCGGGGGCCGTTGCCCAGATCACCCAGGGGGCGGCGAGCATGCCGAGGATCGTCACCAGCATCAGCACTAGGGTCAGCAGGCCGGACACATAGGCAATAAAGGTGCGGGTGGCTTCCTCGCCCTGCTGGGTCTTGTACTCGGCCAGGATCGGCACGAATGCCTGGGAAAACGCACCTTCGGCGAAGATCCGCCGCAGCAGGTTGGGCAATTTAAACGCAATAAAGAAGGCATCCGTGGCCATGCTGGCGCCAAAAATGCGCGCCAGCAGGGTGTCACGCACAAACCCCAGAACCCGGGAGATCATCGTGATAGAGCTGACGGCGGCCAACGATTTGAGCAGATTCATTGAAAGAGTTTGCGCCTTTAGATAAAGAGCAGGCGTACAAAGCGCCCACTTATGCGATACTGCGCGCCTGCAACAGCACAGAGCCAAAGCTCGCGAGTTTACAGGTCAAGCGCCGGAAATAAATCACCCGCCTCTTCAGATCGACCACTCAGCAGTTCGCATCAGCCGCCCTTGACAACCCATCAAGTCATCGGCATGATTCGCGGCCTATTTTGTTTGCTATTTCCTAAAAAGTCTTTCGAGGAGCTCGACGGTGGCCAACACACCTTCCGCCAAAAAACGTGCAAAACAGGCTGAGAAGCGTCGCAGCCACAACGCCAGCCTGCGTTCCATGGTTCGTACCTACATCAAGAATGTAGTTAAAGCCATCGACACCAAAGACGCTGAAAAAGCCCAAGCTGCTTACGTTCTGGCTGTGCCAGTTATCGACCGTATGGCCGATAAAGGCATCATCCACAAGAACAAGGCCGCTCGCCATAAGAGCCGCCTGAATGGCCACATCAAGGCTCTGAGCGTTGCTGCTGCAGCCTAAGTGGTAACAACTGCCACGCAGCCCCGGTTGCGAAACAGTTAAGAAATGCCCCGTACCGAAAGGTCCGGGGCATTTTTGTTGTGGGAGGGGGCTTGCCCCCGATGACGGTGGGTCAGTAAAGAATGCACTGACTGACACACTGCAATCGGGGGCAAGCCCCCTCCCACATTTTTTCAGGCACAAAAAAACGCCCCGAACCAGTCGGGGCGTTTTTGCTACCGATTGATCAAACCACAATCAATGGTGGTGACCGCCTTCACCATGAACGTGGCCGTGGGCCACTTCTTCTTGGGAAGCGTCGCGGATGGCAACGATCTTCACTTGGAAGTTCAGGCGCTGGCCAGCCAGCGGGTGGTTGCCGTCGACGGTGACGTCATCGCCGTCGAGGTCACGGATGGTGACGATCTGCATTTGGCCGTCCGGCGCGGAAGCGTGGAACTGCATGCCCACTTCCAGCTCGTCAACGCCTTCGAACATGCTGCGGCTCAGGGTGCTGACCAGTTCGGCCGAGTACTCGCCGTAGGCATCTTCAGGTTCTACGGCAACGGTCAGCTCATCACCGACATTCTTGCCTTCCAGGGCTTTTTCCAAGCCTGGGATGATGTTACCTGCGCCTTGCAGGTAGACCAGCGGCGCGCCGCCGGCTGAGCTGTCGATGACCTCACCAGCGTCGTTGGTCAGGGTATAGTCGATGGAGACAGCCTTGTTAGCGGCGATCGTCATGGGGCGAGACCTTTTGCATAAGAATGAAGAACGGACAAGTCTAAACAAGGATTTGCCCGAAAGCGAACAGAACCCGGACAGACGGGACCGATCAACGGCATCCTTCATCATCGGGTTCCACCAGGACGACGACCAGTACTGGGTCGCAGAGCTGTCCTGCGGCCACACCCAGCACCTGCGCCACCAGCCACCCTGGCAGTCACGCGCCTGGGTGCTGGACCCCGCGCAACGTATTGAAAAATTAGGCCAGCCCTTTGCCTGCGGCTGGTGTGCGCAGGAGCGCGATTAACGATAACCTTGGCGCCTGATTCGCGGTAGACGCTCAGCCATAGAGCGCCACCCAAGCCATGCACCTCAAGAGAATCCGCATGCAGACTTTTTTTATCGCGCCCACCGATTTTGGTGTGGGTCTGACCTCCATCAGCCTTGGGCTGGTGCGTACCCTTGAGCGAGCCGGGCTGAAAGTCGGCTTTTTCAAGCCGATTGCCCAGCCGCACCCCGGCGACACCGGCCCCGAGCGCTCCACCGAGCTGGTGGCGCGCACCCACGGCCTCAAGCCGCCGCAGCCTCTGGGCCTGGCCCACGTAGAGCGCATGCTCGGCGACGGCCAACTCGACGAGTTGCTCGAAGAAATCATCACCCTCTATCAGCAAGCCGCGGTGGGCAAGGACGTATTGATCGTCGAAGGCATGGTGCCCACCCGCAGCGCCAGCTATGCGGCGCGGGTCAACCTGCACCTGGCCAAGAGCCTGGATGCGGAAGTGATCCTGGTGTCCGCACCGGAAAACGAGGTGCTCACCGAGCTCTCCGGCCGTGTTGAGCTGCAGGCCCAGCTGTTCGGCGGCCCGAAAGACCCCAAAGTGCTCGGCGTGATCCTCAACAAGGTGCGCACCGACGAAAGCATGGAAGCCTTCTCGGCTCGCCTGAAAGAACATTCGCCACTGTTGCGCAGCGGTGATTTCCGCCTGCTCGGCTGCATTCCCTATCAGCCCGAACTCAACGCACCGCGCACCCGCGACGTGGCCGACCTGATGGGCGCGCAGATCCTCAACGCCGGCGACTACGAAACCCGGCGCATGACCAAGATCATCATTTGCGCGCGCACCATGCGTAACACCGTGGAGCTGCTCAAGCCCGGCGTGCTGGTGGTGACGCCCGGCGACCGCGACGACATCATCCTCGCCGTCAGCCTGGCCGCGATCAACGGCGTGCCGCTGGCCGGCCTGCTGCTGACCAGCGACACCCTGCCCGACCCGCGCATCATGGAGTTGTGCCGTGGCGCGTTCCAGGCCGGGCTGCCGGTGCTGTCGGTGAGCACCGGTTCCTACGACACCGCCAACCAGCTCAACAGCCTCAACAAGGAAATCCCGATTGATGACCGCGAGCGTGCGGAAATCATCACCGATTTCGTCGCCAGCCACCTGGATGCACGCTGGCTGCACCAACGTTGCGGCACGCCACGGGAGATGCGTCTGTCGCCAGCCGTGTTCCGCTACCAATTGATCCAGCGCGCCCAGGCCGCCAACAAACGCATCGTGTTGCCCGAAGGTAGCGAGCCGCTAACCGTGCAAGCCGCCGCGATCTGCCAGGCACGGGGCATTGCCCGGTGCGTGCTGCTGGCCAAGCCGGCTGATGTGGAAGCGGTGGCCCGCGCCCAGGGTATCGAACTGCCCGAAGGCCTGGAGATTCTCGACCCGGACCTGATCCGCCAGCGCTACGTCGAGCCGATGGTGGCACTGCGCAAGAGCAAAAGCCTCAACGCGCCGATGGCTGAGCAGCAACTGGAAGACACCGTGGTGATCGCCACCATGATGCTCGCCCTCGATGAGGTGGACGGCCTGGTCTCCGGCGTCATTCACTCCACCGCCAACACCATCCGCCCGGCCCTGCAGCTGATTAAAACGGCGCCGGGCTGCACCCTGGTGTCGTCGGTGTTCTTCATGCTGTTCCCCGAGCAGGTGCTGGTGTACGGCGACTGCGTGATGAACCCGCACCCGAGCGCCGCCGAACTGGCAGAGATTGCCCTGCAAAGCGCCGACTCGGCAGCCGCGTTCGGCATCACCCCGCGCGTGGCGATGATCAGCTACTCCAGCGGCGATTCGGCCAGCGGCGAAGAAGTGGAGAAAGTCCGCGAAGCCACCCTGCTCGCCCACGAACAGCAAAGCTCGCTGCTGATCGACGGCCCACTGCAATACGACGCCGCCGCCAACGAAAACGTGGCCCGACAATTGGCCCCCAACAGCCAGGTCGCCGGCAAGGCCACGGTGTTCGTGTTCCCCGACCTGAACACCGGCAACACCACGCACAAGGCCGTACAGCGCAGTGCCGATTGCGTGAGCCTGGGGCCGATGCTCCAGGGCCTGCGCAAACCGGTTAACGACCTGCCGCGCGGCGCCCAGGTGGACGACATCGTGTACACCATCGCGCTCACTGCGATCCAAGCCGCCAACCGACCTATGGATATCTAAATGCTGGATTTTCTACCTGCCGCCGTGCGCGGGGTGATTGCATCGCTGTTGTTGGCGCTGAACACGATCCTGTTGTGTTCGTTCCTGTTTATCGTGGCGCTGTTCAAGGCCCTGCCGTTTGCCAAGCGTTTCAGCGAATGGCTGATGAACCACACCCATGAGGCATGGGTGACCAACAACAAGGGCTGGATGAACCTGGTGCGACGCACGCGCTGGCACCTCACCGGGCTGGAAGGGCTGGACTACCAGCACTCGTACCTGGTCACCAGCAACCACCAGAGCTGGGTCGACATCATGGTGCTGCAATACGTGCTGAACCGGCGGATTCGCCCACTGAAGTTCTTCCTCAAGCAGGAGTTGATCTGGGTGCCGGTGATTGGCCTGGCGTGGTGGGCGCTGGGCTTCCCGTTCATGAAGCGCTACACCAAGGCCTACCTGGAGAAGCACCCGGAAAAGAAAGGCAAGGATCTGGAAACCACCCGCAACACCTGTGCGAAGTTTCGCGACAACCCGGTGGGTATTTTCAACTTTGCCGAGGGCACGCGGTTTACTGCCGGTAAACATGCCCAGCAGAAATCGCCGTTCCGCTACCTGCTCAAGCCCAAGGCCGGAGGCATCGCGTTTGTGCTGGATGCCATGGGGGAGCAGTTGAAGTCACTGGTGAACGTGACCATTCACTACCCGGCTGGGCGCCCAGGGTATTGGGATTTGCTGTGCGGGAATGTGCGGGACGTGGTGGTGCAGTTTGAAGAGGTGCAGATCCCGGCCGAATTCATTGGCAAGAATTATGAGCAGGATGGGGAATATCGGATGGCGTTCCAGGGCTGGATCAACCAGCTCTGGGAACAGAAGGATCAGCTACTGGAGCAGCTGCACAGAGAATTCCCAGGCAAACAATGATCAAGAATGTGGGAGGGGGCTTGCCCCCGATGGCGGTGGGTCAGTAACAGATGTACTGACTGACACTCCGCTATCGGGGGCAAGCCCCCTCCCACATTTGATTGCGACAGGCTTTAGATCGCGCCGCGCTGACGCAACAGCTCCAACACTTGCTTGACGCTTTCTTCCAACGACAAGGCCTGGGTGTCGATCACCAGATCGGCATTCAACGGCACGTCGTACGGGAAGGATTCGCCCGGGATGTTATCCCCACCGGCCGCGTAGAGGCCTTGCGGATCACGCTCGGCGCACACCAGTGGCGAGGCCTGCACGTAGACGGTCAGCAGGCGATCGTCGCCGATCAGCGCCTTGGCCTGTTCACGGCCTTCGGCATCCGGCGCAACGAACGCGGCCAGGGTCAGCAGGCCGGCTTCGTTGAACTGACGCGCCACATGCGCGGCGCGACGCCAGTTCTCGGTGCGACCGGCACGGTCCTGCGGCAAGCCCTTGTTCAGGTCGTGACGCAGGTTCTGGCCATCCAGCACGAACACCGCACGACCCATGTCGAACAGCTTGCGCTCAACCGCGTAGGCCAAGGTGCTCTTGCCAGCGCCGGACAGGCCGCTGAACAACACGGTGGCCGGTTGCTGGCCGAAGCGCAGTGCACGCTCCTCGGTGGCCACATGGGCCAACTTGCCGTGCTGCGCCGCGCTGCCGTGGCCAACCGGCGGCGCGATGATCATGCCCGCTGCCACGGTGCCGTTGGTCAAACGGTCGATGACAATGAACGCGCCCGTGGTGCGGTTGCTGTCGTAACCGTCCAGGGCGATGGCGGCGTCGAGGCTGACCTTGACCCGGCCAATTTCGTTCAGTTGCAGCGCGCTCGCCGGGCCTTCGGCCAGGGTGTTCACGTCCACGCGGTGCACGATGCTGGTGATGGAACCCGGCACGTAGCTGGTGGCGCGCTTGATGTCGTATTTCTTGCCCGGCAGCATCGGCTCTTCGGCCATCCACACCAGCATGGCATCGAAGGCGTCAGTCACTTGCGGCACGTTGTCGGCGTGTACCAGCAAGTCGCCACGGGAGATGTCGATCTCGTCTTCCATGGTCAGGGTCACGGCCTGGCCGGGACCTGCGTGTTCCAGCTCACCTTCGAAGGTGACGATGGATTTGACGCGGCTGCTCTTGCCCGACGGCAGCACCACGACTTCGTCGCCCTTGTGCACGATGCCGCTGGCCAGAGTGCCGGCGAAACCACGGAAATTCAGGTTCGGACGGTTGACGTACTGCACCGGGAAACGCAGGTCGGTGTAGTTGCGGTCGTTGGCGATCTCGACGGTTTCGAGGATCTCCATCAGCGACTGGCCGGTGTACCAGGGCGAACGCTCGCTCTTGTTCACCACGTTGTCGCCCTTGAGCGCCGACATCGGTACGAAGGCCAGGGTGCTCGGCTTGAAGGCGATACCGTCGGCGAACTTCAGGTAATCAGCCTTGATCTGCTCGAATACGCTCTGGTCGAAGCCATTGATGTCCATCTTGTTGACGGCCACCACGATGTGCTTGATGCCCAACAACGAGGCGATGAAGCTGTGGCGACGGGTCTGGGTCTGCACGCCGTAGCGCGCGTCGATCAGGATGATCGCCAGGTCACAGGTGGAGGCACCGGTGGCCATGTTGCGGGTGTACTGCTCATGGCCGGGGGTGTCGGCGATGATGAATTTGCGCTTGGCGGTGGAGAAGTAGCGGTAGGCGACATCGATGGTGATGCCCTGCTCCCGCTCGGCCTGCAGGCCGTCGACCAGCAAGGCCAGGTCGATGTCGTCACCGGTGGTGCCGGACTTCTTCGAATCGCGGGTGATGGCTTCCAGGTGATCTTCGTAGATCATCTTGGAGTCGTGCAGCAGGCGCCCGATCAGGGTGCTCTTGCCGTCGTCGACGTTGCCACAGGTCAGGAAGCGCAACATTTCCTTGCGCTCGTGCTGGCCCAGGTAGGCGAGGATGTCCTCGCTAATCAAATCAGATTGATGCGACATGACAGCCCCTTAGAAATAACCTTGACGTTTTTTATCTTCCATCGAGCCTGCGCCATCGTGGTCGATGACACGGCCCTGGCGCTCGGAAGTTCGCGTCAGGAGCATTTCCTGAATGATGTCCGTCAGCGTCTCGGCTTCGGACTCCACCGCGCCCGTCAACGGGTAGCAGCCAAGGGTACGGAAACGTACTTTCTTTTTGACGATGCGGGCTTTGTCTTCGTCGGACAGGTGCTCGAGGATGCGGTCGTCGTCGATCATGATCAACGTACCGTTCTTCTCGATCACTTCACGCTCGGCGGCGAAGTACAGCGGTACGATCGGGATGCCTTCCAGGTAGATGTACTGCCAGATGTCCAGCTCGGTCCAGTTGGACAGGGGGAACACGCGGATCGACTCGCCCTTGTTGACGTTGCCGTTGTAGACGTTCCACAGCTCGGGGCGCTGGTTTTTCGGGTCCCAGCGGTGCTTGCTGTCACGGAACGAGTACACGCGCTCTTTGGCACGGGATTTCTCTTCATCGCGACGAGCACCGCCAAAGGCTGCGTCGAAACCATGCTTGTCCAGGGCCTGCTTGAGGCCTTCGGTCTTCATGATGTCGGTGTGCTTGGCACTGCCGTGGGTGAACGGGTTGATGTTCTGCGCCACACCGTCCGGGTTGATATGGGTGATCAGGTCCAGGCCCAGCTCTTCGACCATCTTGTCGCGGAACTTATACATCTCCTGGAATTTCCAGCGGGTGTCGACGTGCATCACCGGAAACGGCAATTTGCCCGGGAAAAAGGCCTTGCGTGCCAGGTGCAGCATCACGGCGGAGTCTTTACCGATCGAGTAGAGCATCACCGGGTTGTCGAACTCGGCGGCGACCTCGCGGATGATGTGGATGCTTTCCGCCTCCAGCTGTTTCAGATGCGTCAGTTTGTCGACCATGGTTACTCACGGAAAAACGATCTTATGGACGGCCAGCTGGCCGTGTTCGAGCGGGGCATGCTAGCACAGCACCTGCTTCTATTCAGGCGGCCTACTAGACCGAAACGGTATATGGATATACCACGGAGTTTGGGGTTAATCGCGGTCAAGTGTGGGAGGGGGCTTGCCCCCGATAGCGATGTGTCAGTCACTGCATGAGTAGCTGATCCACCGCCATCGGGGGCAAGCCCCCTCCCACATTTGTTCGGTGGTGTTTGTTAGATTGGGTTGGGGCAGTCGATAAACAAATGCTCCAACGCGAAGCGTCGCGCCAGGTAATCGCCCAGCGCCTGCACGCCGTAGCGCTCAGTGGCATGGTGACCGGCGGCGATAAAGCTGATGTCGTTTTCGCGGGCGCTGTGGAAGGTCTGCTCGGAGGCTTCGCCGCTGAGGAACAGGTCGACACCGGCCGCAATCGCGTCGTCGATGTAGCCCTGACCACCACCGGTGCACCAGCCGACGCGGCGGATCATCTCGCTGCCTTCGATCAGCAACGGCTCACGGCCCATGACTTCCTGCACGCGGCGGGCAAAGTCGCGAGGCGAAAGCGGCTCGGCGAGTGAGCCGACCAGCCCGACGATTTTGGGATTGCTCGGGTCCAGCGGGCCTTCGACGGTGATGTCCAACTGACGAGCCAACTGCACGTTATTGCCGACCTCGGGGTGCAGGTCCAGCGGCAGGTGATAGGCCAGCAGGCTGATGTCGTGCTTGAGCAGCGTCTTCAGGCGGCGCTGCTTCATGCCGGTGATGCAGGGGTTTTCGCCTTTCCAGAAATACCCGTGGTGCACCAGGATCAGGTCCGCCTGGGCTTCGACGGCCGCGTCCAGCAGCGCCTGGCTGGCGGTCACGCCACTGACGATGCGCATCACCTGGGGCCGGCCTTCGACCTGCAGGCCATTGGGGCAGTAATCGGCAATTTTTGCGCTGCCGAGGTAGCGGTCCGCTTCCTCGACGAGGGTGGTAAGGGGGACGGCCATAAAAGACTCCTAAATATCCGGTTCGCAGGCGTCACAGCCTCGTATAATGCGCGACATTATGGGCGCTCTCCCGCCCCCTGCAACCTGTCAGGACTTACTTGATGCTCAAGGCGCTGCGTTTTTTTGGATGGCCATTGCTGGCTGGCGTGCTGATCGCGATGCTGATTATTCAGCGTTACCCCGAGCTGGTGGGTCTGCCCAGCCTGGATGTGAACCTGCAACAGGCGCCGCAAAGCAATTCGGTGGTGCAAGGCCCGGTGACCTACGCCGATGCCGTGGTGATCGCCGCCCCCGCCGTGGTCAACCTGTACACCACCAAGGTCATCAACAAACCGGCTCACCCACTGTTTGAAGACCCGCAGTTCCGCCGTTACTTCGGTGACAACGGGCCCAAGCAGCGACGTATGGAGTCGAGCCTGGGTTCCGGGGTGATCATGAGCCCCGAAGGTTACATCCTTACCAACAACCACGTGACCACCGGCGCCGACCAGATCGTGGTGGCCCTGCGTGACGGCCGCGAAACCCTGGCCCGCGTGGTGGGCAGCGACCCGGAAACCGACCTTGCGGTATTGAAGATCGATTTGAAGAGCCTGCCCTCCATCACCCTCGGCCGTTCCGACGGTTTGCGCGTGGGTGACGTGGCACTGGCCATCGGCAACCCGTTCGGCGTGGGCCAGACCGTGACCATGGGCATCATCAGCGCCACCGGGCGTAACCAGTTGGGCCTCAACAGCTACGAAGACTTCATCCAGACTGACGCGGCGATCAACCCGGGCAACTCCGGCGGTGCGCTGGTGGACGCCAATGGCAACCTGACGGGCATCAACACGGCGATCTTCTCCAAGTCCGGCGGTTCCCAGGGCATCGGGTTTGCAATCCCGGTGAAGCTGGCGATGGAGGTGATGAAGTCGATCATCGAGCACGGCCAGGTGATTCGCGGCTGGCTGGGGATCGAGGTGCAACCGTTGACCAAGGAACTGGCCGAGTCGTTTGGCTTGACCGGGCGCCCTGGCATCGTGGTCGCCGGGATCTTCCGCGACGGTCCGGCGCAAAAAGCCGGCCTGCAACTGGGGGATGTGATCCTCAGCATCAACGGCGAACCGGCAGGCGATGGCCGCAAGTCGATGAACCAGGTGGCGCGGATCAAGCCGACCGACAAGGTGGCGATCCAGGTGATGCGCAACGGTAAAGAGATCAAGCTGCTGGCGGAAATCGGGCTGCGTCCGCCGCCTGCGCCGGTCAAAGAAGAGGAATAAGCCGCCACTTGCAGGTGCCCTCTCCCGGGCACCTGTAAGTTGATGTTTCAAAGCAATCCATTCTCATTGGACATGTTATATTGTTTCAATACCGCTATTGGAACGCTCTATCATGCCGTCTCGAAGAATCGCCCCCTTGGCTGGCCTGGCCTTGGGTTTGTTGCTCGACCCCGCCTTCGCCGAAGAAAACACCCTGGAACTCGACACTATCAGCGTCACCACCGACGCCTATGAGTCCGCCACCGGCTCGGTCAAAGGCTACCGCGCCACCCGGTCCGCCAGCGCGACAAAAACCGACACCGCCATTCGTGACATCCCACAATCCATCAGCGTGATTCCCGCCACCGTGTTCAAGGACCTGGGCAGTACCAACGTGGAACGCGCCCTGGAATTTGCCGGCGGCGTGTCCAAGCAAAACAACTTCGGCGGCCTGACTCTGTACGAATACAGCGTGCGCGGCTTCACAACGTCCGAGTTCTACCAGGACGGTTTCAGCGCCAACCGTGGCTACCCGAGTACACCGGACGCGGCCAATATCGAGCGCATCGAAGTACTCAAGGGCCCCTCCGCCAGCCTGTATGGACGCGGCGATCCCGGCGGCACCGTGAACATTGTCACCAAAAAGCCCCAGCCAGAAGCCTTCACCACGGTGCAGACCAGCGCCGGCAGTTGGGACCGCTATCGCACCGCCGTGGACGTGAACACCCCGCTGGACAGCGAAGGCAACGTGCTGTCGCGGGTCAACCTGGCGGTGGAAGACAACCACAGCTTCCGCGATCACGTGCAGAGCAAGCGGGTATTCGTCGCGCCGTCGTTCAGTTGGCAACTGGACCCGGACACCAGTCTGCTCGTCGAGAGTGAATTCGTCCGCCACAGCTCTACCTTCGACCGTGGCATCGTCGACGCCCCCGGTGTATCTCGCTCCACCTTCCTCGGCGAACCCAACGACGGCGATGTCGACAACCACAACAACCGTCTCCAGGCCACCCTTGAGCATCACCTCAACGATGCCTGGAAACTGCGCCTGGCCAGCCACTACAAACAAGGCAGCCTGTGGGGCGACGCCTCGGAAAACCGTGCACTGAACGCCGACGGTCACACCATCGACCGCCGCTACCGTGAACGTTCCATGGGCTGGCACGACAGCATTACCCAGCTCGAGCTACGCGGCCTGTTCGACATCGGCAGTTGGCAGCACGAACTGTTGATCGGCACCGAATACGAGGACTATCGCAAGAAAGAGCGCGTCACGGCCATTGGCGGTAGCCGCTACAGCATCGACATCTACAACCCGGTCTACGGCCAGGCCAAACCCAACGGCCTGCGTTCCGGCACCGACTTCTTCGAACAGACCAAGAGCCACGCGCTGAACCTGCAAGACCAGATCATCTTCACCGACCGCCTGCGCGGTATGGTCGGGGCGCGCTTCGAGCATTTCGAGCAGCGTATCGACGACTTCACCCGCAACCACGCCAAAGCCGAGCAAACCCACGACGCCTTTACCCAGCGCGCCGGCCTGCTCTATCAGCTCACGCCGCAAGTCGGCGTATTCGCCAACGCCTCTACTTCGTTCAAGCCCAACAGCGGCCTGGACGCCAACAACAAGTCCTTCAAGCCTGAGGAAGGCGTGGGCTATGAAGTGGGGATCAAGAGCGAGCTGTTCGACGACCGCCTAAGCGCCACCCTCGCCGCATTCCATATCGAGAAGGAAAACGTGCTCACCCTCGACCCCGCCACCAACCTGAACCGCGCCGTGGGCAAGGCGCGCAGCCAGGGCCTCGACCTGCAACTGACCGGGCAAGTGACCGACGCCGTACGGGTGATTGGCGCGTTTGCCTACATTGATGCTGAAGTGACCAAGGGCGACAAAGTCATTCCTGCCGGCAGCCGGATACTCGGCGTGGCCAAGCGCAGCGGCAGCCTGTTGGGGGTGTATGAGTTCCAGGATGGCGCGTTGCGCGGCTCGGACCTGGGCGCGGCGTTCACGTATGTGGGCGATCGTTTAGGGGAGGCCGGCACGCAGTTTGAGCTACCGGCCTATCACACCGTTGATCTGCTGGCCCATTACAAGGCCACTGACAACGTCACTGTCGGACTGAACCTCAACAACCTGTTTGATGAGATGTACTACGAGCGGTCCTACAGCAACTATTGGATCAATCCGGGTGAGCCGCGCAATCTCACGGTCAGCCTGACCCTCAACCTGTAATGCGGTAAAAACTGTGGGAGCGGGCTTGCTCGCGAATGCGGTGTTTCAGTCACTGATTACTTGACTGATCCACCGCATTCGCGAGCAAGCCCGCTCCCACAGGTTGATCTTTACTGACTTCGGTTACAGCGTTGTCGGCGCCCGCTCGCACAAGGTATTGAGCGCCTTCGCCCACTGCGGATCATCATTCAGGCACGGCACCAATACCAACTCTTCCCCCCCAGCCTCGCGGAACTGCTCGAGCCCACGATCGCCGATTTCCTCCAGAGTCTCAATGCAGTCGGCGACAAACGCCGGGCACATCACCAGCAGCTTTTTCACGCCTTGCTTAGCCAGGGCTTCCAGGCGCGCTTCGGTGTAGGGTTCGATCCATTTGGCGCGGCCCAGGCGTGACTGGAACGCCACCGACCATTTATCTTCCGGCAAGCCCAGTCGTTCAGCAAAATCGCGGGCGACGCTGAAACATTGCGCGCGGTAGCAGGTTTTCAACACCTCAGGCGAGGCGTTCTTGCAGCAGTCGGCATCCTTGAAGCAATGCTGGCCTGTCGGGTCAAGTTTGGTCAGATGACGCTCTGGCAGGCCGTGGAAACTCAGCAGCAGGTGATCGTAATCCTGCTCCACATAGGAGCGGACGCTCGCCGCGAGCGCGTCGAGGTATTCCGGCTGGTCGTAGAACGGCTGCAAGATCGAGAACTGCACGCTCAGCTTCTTATCACGTACAACCCGCTTGGCCTCTTCAATCACCGTGGTCACAGTGCTGTCGGCGAACTGCGGGTACAGCGGTGCCAGGGTAACTTTGCGGATGCCCTGGGCGGCGAGGCGCGTCAGCACGCTTTCAATGGACGGCTCGCCGTAGCGCATCGCCAACTCCACCGGGCCTTGAGTCCACTGTGAGGTCATCTGCTGTTGCAGGCGGCGGCTGAGCACCACCAGCGGCGAGCCCTCGTCCCACCAGATGGAGGCATAGGCATGCGCCGACTGCTCGGGGCGCTTGATCAGGATCAGCGACACCAGCAAGCGCCGCACCGGCCACGGCAGGTCGATCACATAAGGGTCCATCAGAAACTGATTGAGGTAGCTGCGCACATCCGCCACCGAAGTGGACGCCGGCGAGCCCAGGTTGACCAGTAACAACGCGTGATCCGTCATGCAACATCCTATCTTCAGAGGCGGCTGGACAAGTCATCCAAAGCCGCACGCAACTCAGTGAACTGGAAAGTGAAACCGGCAGCCAGCAAGCGCTCGGGCAGCGCCTTCTGCCCGCCCAGCAACAGGCCGGACAATTCGCCCAGGCCCACCCTCAATGCAAAGGCCGGCATCGGCATGAACGCCGGGCGGTGCAGCACCTGGCCCAGGGTTTTGGCAAACTCGCGATTGCGTACCGGGTGTGGCGCGCAGGCATTATAGGGACCGCTGGCGTCGGCCTGGTGCAGAAGAAAATCAATCAGGGCGATTTGATCCTCGATATGCACCCACGGCATCCACTGCCGACCACTGCCGATAGGCCCGCCCAGCGCCAGTTTGAACGGCAGCAACAGCCGCGACAAAAAGCCGCCCTGCGCCGCCAGCACCAGGCCGGTACGTACCAGCACCACACGCATCCCCAGGGCTTCGGCGCGCTGGGCGGTTTCTTCCCAGGCGATGCACAACTGGCTGGGGAAATCGTCCTTCACCGGGCCGCTGGCTTCGGTCAATTCGCGCTCGCCGCCATCGCCGTACCAGCCCACCGCCGAACCGGAAATCAACACTGCGGGTCTGTGCTCCAAGCCCTCAAGCCACGCCAGCAAGGTCTCGGTAAGGCTGATGCGGCTGCTCCATAGCAACGCCTTGCGCTTGTGGGTCCAGGGACGGTCGGCGATGGGCGCGCCCGCCAGGTTAATGACCGCGTCGACCGGGCCGATAACCTCTTCAAGGCGGCTGACTCCCGACACCTGGGCGCCGCACACCTTGGCGACCTGATCCGCGTGACGACTCCACACGGTCAGGCGGTGGCCCTGGGCAAGCCAGTATTGGCAGAGTTGGCGGCCGATCAAACCAGTACCGCCGGTCAGCAAAATATGCATGGGACGCTCCTCATGTAACGTTCGCCGCCGATCACTGGTCTATTTTATAAACAGGGATCATTTGTTAGCAGGCGTAACGCGGGCTTAAGCCTCAGCTTTAACCATAGGTTACGCCGTTAGAACAGGTACGCCAAAACTTATACCAAAAAACAATATTGTACAGCTATTGGTGTCCGCGTAGTCTGTGCACAACGGTAAAACGAGGCCTCCCATGACTGTTCCCATCGCGATCATAGGCACCGGCATCGCCGGTCTCTCCGCCGCCCGAGCGTTACGAGACGCGGGGCACGCTGTACAACTCTTCGATAAAAGCCGCGGCAGTGGTGGCCGCATGTCCAGCAAGCGCAGCGATGCCGGCTCCCTGGACATGGGCGCGCAATATTTCACCGCCCGCGACCGGCGCTTCGTCAACGAAGTGCAACGCTGGCAAAGCCACGGCTGGGCCGAGCAATGGAAGCCCCAGTTGTACAACTTCAAGTCCGGTCAGCTCACTCCCTCCCCCGATGAACAGATCCGCTGGGTCGGCACACCGCGCATGAGCGCGATCACCCGCGCCCTGCTCGATGACCTGCCGGTGGTGTTCGGTTGCCGCATTACCGAGGTGTTCCAGGGCAAACAACATTGGAACCTGCTGGACGCCGACGGCGAAAACCATGGCCCCTTCAGCCACGTGATCATCGCCACCCCTGCGCCCCAGGCCACCGCCCTGTTGGCCGCCGCGCCCAAGCTGGCGAGTGCCGCCGCCGGGGTGAAAATGGACCCGACCTGGGCCATCGCCCTGGCCTTCGACAAACCCCTGGATACGCCGATGGAAGGCTGCTTCGTACAAGACAGCCCCCTCGACTGGCTGGCACGCAACCGCAGCAAACCAGGGCGCGACACCACCCTCGACACCTGGGTGCTCCACGCCACCAGCGCGTGGAGCAAGGCGCACTTGGACCTGCCCAAAGAGGCGGTGATCGAACACCTGCACGGCGCCTTTGCCGAACTGCTGCACAGCGCCATGCCCGCGCCGTCATTCAGCCTGGCGCACCGCTGGCTCTATGCTCGACCATCCGGCAGCCACGAATTCGGCGTGCTGGCCGATGCCGACCTGGGCCTGTACGTGTGCGGCGACTGGTGCCTGTCGGGCCGCGTGGAAGGGGCCTGGCTCAGCGGCCAGGAAGCCGCGCGACGCCTGATCGAGCACCTGCAATGAACCGCATCAATCCCGCCAAATTGCTGCTGTCAAAATGGACAGCAGCCCACCCTCGCAACAAAGAAAAACACTTTCTGGTCACCGAGCTGTTTCGTGATGAAGAAGGCACGGTGCTCGACATAGAACTGCAGGCCGTGATGACACACCGCAGCGAACGCCTGCCCTGGCAAACCCTGCAGGATATCGACGCCTGGAAAATCGGCTGGAAATAGCGCACTCGCAAAACTTGTACAAATAATTTGACTTGTACAGCATCGAACCTATGATGAGATTTAGTTGTACAGGATTTAAATCTTGTACAGGAATCTTGCAGAGGGTTCGGGCATGTCCAGCACCACCAAACCGAAGATCGCCATCAGCGCCTGCCTGTTGGGCGAGAACGTGCGCTTCAACGGCGGCCATAAACAATCCCTGCTGTGCAGCCAGACACTCGCCGACTATTTCGACTTCGTGCCGCTGTGCCCCGAAGTCGCCATCGGCCTGGGCATTCCACGCGAACCGATCCGCCTGGTAGGCGACCCCGCCCACCCGCAAGCCGTCGGCACCGTGAACCGCCAGTTGAACGTCACCCAGCCGCTGGACGATTACGGCCAGCAGATGGCTGCGGAACATACCGACCTGTGCGGCTATATCTTCATGCAGAAATCGCCGTCGTGCGGCCTGGAGCGGGTCAAGGTCTACCGCGACAACGGCACGCCGGTGGACGGCGGCGGGCGCGGCATCTACGCCCAGGCCTTCTGTGCCCGCCACCCCAACCTGCCGGTGGAAGAAGACGGGCGATTGAACGACCCCGTGCTGCGGGAAAACTTCCTGACCCGGGTATTCGTCTACGCCAGCTGGCAACGACTGCTGGCCGAAGGCCTGACCCGTCACCGCCTGCTGGCCTTTCATTCGCGCTACAAATACTTGTTGATGGCCCACAGCCCGGCGCACTACAAAAGCCTGGGCCACCTGCTGGGCAGCATGACCAAGGAGGCCAACCTCGATGAGTTGGCGACGGGTTACTTCAGCGAGCTGATGACCGGCCTCACTAAGTGCGCCACTCGCGGCACCCACACCAACGTACTGCAACACATCAGCGGTTACCTCAAGCAGGTCATCAGCGCCGACGACAAGCAGGAAATGCAGACCGTCATCGGCCAGTACCGTCACGGCATCGTGCCGCTGGTGGTGCCACTGACCCTGCTCAAACACCACTTTCGTCAACACCCGGACCGCTACATCGCGCAGCAGGCCTACCTGCAACCGCACCCGGAAAACCTCAGCCTGCGAAATGCGATCTAGACCATGAAAGCTGCCCTGCTAGACGAACCCGGCGAAGACATCGCCCAAGCCCTGGAAGAGGGCTGGCTGCCGATTCGCGAAGTGGCGCGCCAGACCGGCGTCAACGCCGTGACCCTGCGCGCCTGGGAACGCCGTTACGGCCTGATCGTGCCCCAGCGCACGCCCAAGGGCCATCGGCTGTTCAGCGCCGAGCATGTGCAGCGCATCCACACCATCCTCACCTGGCTCAATCGCGGCGTGCCGGTGAGCCAGGTCAAAGGCCTGATCGACTCGGCCCAGTCTCTTCCCGAGGCGGTGGAAAACGAGTGGCACAGCCTGCGCCAGAACCTGGTGCAAGCCATCAGCGAATTGAGCGAACGCCGGGTCGATGACGCCTTCAACCAGGCCATGGCGCTGTACCCGCCGCGCACGTTGTGCGAGCAATTGATGCTGCCGCTGCTGCAAGAGCTGGAACAACGTTGGCAAGGCCAGTTCGGCGCGCAGATGGAGCGGGTGTTTTTCCTCTCATGGCTGCGCAGCAAATTCGGCGCACGCATTTACCACAACAATCGCCAGCTGCACGGCGCGCCGTTGTTGCTGGTCAATCAGTCCGACCTGCCCCTGGAGCCACACCTGTGGCTCAGCGCCTGGCTCGCCAGCAGTGCCGATTGCCCGGTGGAAGTGTTCGACTGGTCGTTGCCCGCCGGTGAACTGGCCCTGGCGGTGGAGCACCTGCAACCGCGGGCCGTGCTGCTGTATTCGAGCAAAGCGCTGCATGTGTCGGCGCTGGCAAAACTTTTGGGCGGCGTCCGTTGCCCAAAGTTGGTCGTCGGACCAACGGTATGCATCCACCAGGCCGAGCTGGCCGTATTAACCCATGACACCCCTGAATTGTTCGTCGCCGAAGAGTTGTTGTCGGCCCACCAGCTACTGATCCAGCGTGGACTCGTTTAAATGCATTTGATCTGGCTGCGCACCGACCTGCGCCTACACGACAACACCGCCCTGACCGCCGCGAGCCAGCGGGGGCCGATCGCCGCCGTGTACCTGATCACGCCCGAACAATGGCTGGCCCATGACGATGCACCGTGCAAGGTGGATTTCTGGCTGCGCAACCTGGACGACCTGAGCAAGGCACTCGGCGAACTGAACATTCCCCTGCTGATCCGTACCGCCGCCACCTGGGACCAGGTGCCCGACGTGCTGGGCACGCTGTGCCGTGAACTGGCGGTGGAGTCGGTGCACGTCAACGAGGAATACGGCATCCATGAAAGCCGTCGTGATGCGGCCGTGTCCAAGGCATTGGAGTCGGTGGGCATCAGCTTCCACAGCTACCTGGACCAACTGTTCTTCCAGCCCGGCAGCGTGTTGACCAAGACCGGCACCTACTTCCAGGTGTTCAGCCAATTCCGCAAGGTCTGCTACAGCCGCCTGCACAGCGCCCTGCCCCGGATAGTCGCGGCACCCAAGGCCCAGGCTGCGCTCACGCTGAAAAGCGACCCAGTCCCGAAGACAGTCGACGGTTTCGAGCCGCCCAGCGAGACTCTGCGTGCCCTCTGGCCCGCCGGTGAAGACGAAGCTTGGCGCCGCCTCGACGCCTTCGCCGACCAACAGATCAGCTACTACAAGGACGAGCGCGACTTTCCCGCCAAGCCCGGCACCAGCCAGCTGTCGGCGTACCTCGCCGCCGGCGTGGTATCGCCGCGCCAGTGCCTGCACGCCGCGCTGCAAACCAACGGCGGCGAGTTTGAAAGCGGCGACATGGGCGCCATCACCTGGATCAACGAACTGCTGTGGCGTGAGTTCTACAAACACATCCTGGTGGGTTACCCACGGGTGTCGCGCCACCGGGCGTTCCGCCCCGAGACCGAAGCCGTCGCCTGGCGCAACGCGCCCAAGGACCTGGCCGCCTGGCAGCAAGCGCGCACCGGCCTGCCGATCATCGACGCGGCCATGCGCCAACTGCTCGAAACCGGCTGGATGCACAACCGCCTGCGCATGGTGGTGGCGATGTTCCTGACCAAGAACCTGCTGATCGACTGGCGCGAGGGCGAGCGTTTCTTCATGCGCCACCTGATCGACGGCGACCTGGCGGCCAATAACGGCGGCTGGCAGTGGAGTTCGTCCACCGGCACCGACTCGGCGCCATACTTCCGGATTTTCAGCCCCTTGAGCCAGTCGGAAAAATTCGACAGCGAAGGCGTGTTCATCAAGCACTGGCTGCCGGAACTGGCCGCGCTGAATAAAAAAGAAGTACACAACCCCGAAGCCGTCGGCGGTTTGTTTGGCGTGGCGGATTACCCGCGTTCGATTGTCGACCTGAAGAAATCCCGTGAGCGCGCCCTGGCCGCCTTCCGCAGCCTGCCCTCGCGACAAGCCGCAGGGGGCGAGTATGAGTGACTTCCTGCGCCGCTTCGCCCAGGCCTTTTCCACGCTGGACAAGCACAACCTGCACCTGCTCGACAGCCTGTACAGCCAGGACATCCGCTTTGCCGACCCACTGCACGAGGTGCAGGGCCTGCCCGCCCTGCACCGCTACTTCGTCGAGCTGTACAGCAACGTCAGCCAGCTACGCTTCGACTTCCACGGTTTCGACCAGGTAGCCGAAGGTGAAGGTTACCTGCGCTGGAAAATGAGTTTCTGCCACCCACGCCTGGCCAACGGCAAGGTGATCCGGGTGGAGGGCTGTTCGCACTTGATGTGGCGCGACAAGGTGTACCGCCATCGTGATTATTTCGATGCCGGCGCCATGCTCTACGAACACTTGCCCGTGTTGGGCAACGTCGTTGGCTGGCTGAAAAGGAGAATGGGATGAGCCGTACATTGCCTCGCCGTTATTGGCTGACCGGCGCCAGCAGTGGCATCGGTGCCGCGCTGGCCGTGGAGTTGCTCAACAGCGGCGCCCACGTCGCCTTGAGCTCACGCTCGAAAGGCCCGCTGGAAGCCCTCGCCCAACGTTACCCTGGCCAGGTGCTGGTGGTGGCCGGCGACCTGACCGACAGCCAGACCGTGCGTGAGATCGGCGAACGCATCGGTGTGGCCTGGGGCGCCCTGGACACGGTCATCCTCAATGCCGGCACCTGTGAGTACGTGGATGCCCGGCAGTTTGACTCATCGATCATCGAGCACGTGGTGCGTACCAACCTGCTGGCCAGCAGTTATTGCATCGAAGCCGCCCTGCCGCTGCTGCGCGCCGGGCACACGCCGCACCTGGTGGGTGTCGCCAGCGCCGTGACGTACCTGCCTATGCCCCGCGCCGAGGCCTATGGCGCGTCCAAGGCGGGTCTGCGCTACCTGTTCGAATCCTTGCGTATCAGCCTGTCGCCGGAAAATATCGACGTCACCGTGATCAGCCCGGGCTTTGTCGACACGCCGCTGACCGAGCGCAATGACTTCCCCATGCCCCTCAGTTGGTCGGCGGATAAAGCCGCACGGCACATTTTCGCCAAGCTGGAAAAGCGCCCGCTGGAAATCGCCTTTCCCGCCTTGTTCATCGCCACGTTGTGGCCCCTGTCGAAACTGCCGAACCGTGCGCAACTGATCATCGGCAAGCGCATGTTGCGCAGCCCGCCGCCGAAAAAGGACGACCTGTGAAGATCGCCATTATCGGCAGCGGCATCGCCGGGCTGACCAGCGCCTATCTGCTCAGCCGCCGTCACGACATCACCCTGTTCGAAGCGGGCGACCGCATCGGCGGGCATACCCACACGGTCAACGTCACCGTCGAGGGTAAACGCTACGCGGTCGACACCGGCTTCATCGTGTTCAACGACTGGACCTACCCCAACTTCATCCGCCTGCTGGGGCAGATCGGGGTGGCGTTCAAACCGACCGAGATGAGCTTTTCGGTGTGCGACGAGAACACCCGGTTCGAGTACAACGGCAACAACCTCAACAGCCTGTTTGCCCAGCGTCGCAACATCCTGTCGCCGGGGTTCTGGGGCATGTTGCGCGATATCCTGCGCTTCAACCGCCAGGCGCCGCTGGATCTGCAGGAGCAGCGCATCAACGCCGACATGACCCTGGGCGACTACCTCACCGCCGGCGGTTACGGCGAGCGGTTTGTGCGGCACTACATCGTGCCGATGGGCGCGGCGATCTGGTCGATGTCCCTGGCCGATATGCTGGGGTTCCCGTTGCAGTTCTTTGTGCGCTTTTTCAAGAACCACGGGTTGCTCTCGGTGAACAACCGTCCGCAGTGGTGTGTGATCGAGGGTGGTTCAAGCAACTACATCGAACCCTTGACCCGCAGCTTTCGCGAACAGATCCGCCTCAACTGCGCTGTGCATAAAGTGGCGCGCACCGATGACGGCGTGGTCATCCACAGCCCTGCCGGCAGTGAAGTCTTTGATTGCGTGGTGTTCGCCTGCCACAGCGACCAGGCCCTGGCGTTGCTGGCCGACCCGAGCCAGGCCGAACAGGAGATTCTCGGCGCCATGCCCTACGCCGACAACGACGTGGTGCTGCACACCGACACCCGCCTGCTGCCCGACCGCAAACTCGCCTGGGCCAGTTGGAATTACCGGCTGACCGGCAATCGCCAGGCACAGGCGGCGGTGACCTATGACATGAACATCCTGCAAGGCATCGACAGCGCTACCACGTTTTGCGTCAGCCTCAACCAGACGCCAATGATCAACCCGCTGAAGGTGCTTGCCCGCTACACCTACGCCCACCCGCAATACAGCCTGGCGGCGGTGGCGGCACAAGCGCGTCGCGAGGAAATATCCGGTGTGCGCCATACGTTCTATTGCGGCGCGTACTGGGCCAACGGCTTTCACGAAGACGGCGTGGTCAGCGCATTGCGCGTGGCCGAAGCCTTTGGGGAAACCCTGTGAACAGCGCCCTGTACAGCGGCTGGATCGCCCATCGGCGGTTTGCGCCCAAGGCCCATGCCTTTCGTTACCGCATCGGCCTGCTGTACCTGGATTTGAGCGAAGAACACCAAGTGCTTGGGCTCTCGCCCCTGGCCGGGCGCAGCCGCTTGGCCCCCTTCGGTTTTCGTCAGCAGGATTACCTGCGTGAATGGACGCGCACCGGCATGAGCTTGAGCGATGCCGTGCGCCAGGAAGTCGGCAAGGCACTGGGGCATACACCCCAGGGCGTTATCTGCCTACTGACCCAGGCCCGCAGTTGGGGCCTGGCTTTTAACCCCGTGAGTTTCTTCTACTGCTTCGAGGCCGACGGACGTCTGGCCGCGATCCTGTGTGAAGTGACCAACACCCCATGGCGCGAACGCTATCACTACGTGCTGCCGGCTCAGGCCCTGGGCGCCGATGAGCACCAGCATTTCGCCGTGGCCAAGGCGTTCCATGTGTCGCCGTTTCTATCCCGCGACCTGGAATACCGCATGAGCTTCAGCCCTCCCGCCGCCAGGCTCGGCGTGCACATGGCCGATTGGCAGGGCACGCAGAAAGTCTTCGACGCCACGTTGAGCCTGGAGAAAGAAACGCTGGATCGCGCCAGCCTGCATCGCTACCTGTGGCGCTTCCCCTGGATGACCGCCAAGACCTGTCTTGCCATTTATTGGCAGGCCCTGCGCCTGTTGCTCAAACGCACGCCGATTTTTTCCCACCGGGCCGCCGATGGCGCCTCTCGCACCGCAGTCGGGTACACCAAGGATCGCCGCCATGAAATCCCCTAGCTTATCGGTCAAGACTCACCGCCTGAACGTCAACGGCATGACCGCCGCGCTGCTGCGCAAGGCGGTATTGCGCCAGCTCAGCCAACTGCGCCATGGCCAGTTGGTGGTGATCGAGGACGGCGAGCGGCAAGTCTTCGGCGCGCGGGAAGCGCACTTGCTGGGAGAAATCCAGATTCTGGACTCTGCCGTGTGGGGCCTGGTGGCCGCCAGCGGGTCCATCGGCGCCGGCGAAGCGTTTATCCACGGTTACTGGACCAGCCCGGACCTGACCGCCGTGGTACGGGTGATGGTCAGCAACCTGGACGTGCTCGACGCAATGGAAGGTGGCATGGCACGCCTGGCGCGGCCGTTCACCCAGGGCCTGCACTGGCTCAACCGCAACACACGCAAGGGTTCGCAGAAGAACATCGCCGCACACTACGACCTGGGCAACGACCTGTTCGAAGAATTCCTCGACCCAACCATGATGTACTCGGCGGCGCAGTTTCTGACGCCCGACGACACCCTCGAACAGGCGCAGTTGAACAAGCTGGAGCGCATCTGCCAGAAGCTTGCCCTCAAGCCCACCGACCACCTGCTGGAGATCGGCACCGGCTGGGGCAGCATGGCGCTGTACGCGGCGCAGCATTACGGCTGCCAGGTCACCACCACCACCCTCTCCAAGGAACAGTTCGCCTACACCCGACAGCGCATCGAAGCCCTGGGGTTGCAAGGCCAGGTCACGCTGCTGCTGCAGGACTACCGCGACCTCACCGGCCAATACGACAAGCTGGTGTCCATCGAGATGATCGAGGCGGTGGGCCATCGCTTCCTGCCGACCTACTTCAAACAGTGCGCGCATTTGCTCAAGAACGATGGGCTGATGTTGCTGCAAGCCATCACCATTCGTGAGCAACGCTTTGAACAGGCCAAGCGCAGCGTGGATTTTATCCAGCGCTATATCTTCCCCGGCGGCGCCCTGCCCTGTGTGCAGAACATGCTGCACATCGTCAGCCGCGACACCGACATGAACCTGCTGCACATGGAGGATTTCGGCCTGCACTACGCACGAACCCTGCGCCTGTGGCATGAGAACTTCCGCCGCGCCCACGGTCGCCTCGCCGAGCTGGGTTACGACGAATACTTCCTGCGCCTGTGGGAGTTCTACCTGTGCTACTGCGAAGGCGGCTTCATGGAGCGCACCATTGGCACCGCGCAATTACTGCTGGCCAAGCCATCGGCGATCAACCCGCCGCTGCTCGGGCGCTTCAATGCTTAAGACGCTGGCCAATGCCGTGCTGTTTCAGTGCGGTTGGTTTGCCTGTGTGCTGGGTGGGGACAGCGCGTGGTTAATGGTGGGGCTTGCCGTGCTGGCAGTTCACCTGCTGTGGATAAGTTCGTGGGCTGAAGACGGCAGGTTGATCCTGAGCGTGGCGGTGTTGGGTACGTTGGTGGATACGGTATTGCGCACCGTTGGTTTCTTTCAGTTCATCGAGCCTGGGCCTTTGATTCCGCTCTGGTTGATGCTGCTATGGGCGCTACTGGCAACCACACTGCGTCATTGCCTGGCGTGGAGTACCCAGCCCTGGTGGCGCGCAGCCTTACTGGGTGCCGTGGGCGGGCCGATGTCCTACTACGCAGGCAGTCAATTGGCAGGCGTGAGTTTCGGGTACGCCCTGGGGCCGAGCCTGTTCGGATTGGCACTGCTGTGGGCTTTGCTCTTTGTACTGCTGGCAAGCGCTGCCAGAAAAAACTGAAACCGGTCGGCTTTTACTTGCAGCTTGCCGCTCAAAGCTTGAAGCTGCCGCCATGCCCAACATCCCCCACACTCAAATCGCCGAACCCGCCGTTACCTGCTCGACGTGCGCGGCCTGCTGCTGCCAGCTGGAAGTGATGCTGATCACCGACACCGGCGTACCGGAACGCTATATCGATACCGATGACTGGGGCGGTGAAGTGATGCTGCGCCTGGACGACGGCTGGTGCGCGGCGCTGGACCGGGACACCATGATGTGCACGATCTACGAGCGACGGCCACTGATTTGTCGGGAGTTCGAGATGGGCGCGCCGGAGTGCCTGGAAGAACGACAGGGTATCGCTACCGCCTACCGCTGAACATTGGCTTTTGTAGTGAGCGGGCTTGCCCCGCGCGAGGCAAGCTCGCTCACTACAAGTCTGCGTGTTAACCGTTGTTTCGAGGGTTATAACGGCAAGGTGTAGTGCAACGAGTAGCTCTCTACACCATCGTTATTGCTGCTGATACCCGCATTGGAGTAATGCGTGGCACGAATCCCCACCTCATGCCCACCCGCGAAGCGCAGGCCGAAACCCAGGCGGTCTTCGAACTGAAAGGCCTGGCCGATGTTGTTGTCTTCCAGCTTGGTGCGGGAAAACACTGCGACCCCGATCCCGGCCTCGATGTAAGGCTTCACCGATTCCCCGGCAAATTCATACACAAACACCGGCGAGAACGACAGGCTGCTGGCGCTGGCTCGCTTGTCCCCATCCCAATAGGTGTAGGCACCACTCCAGTAACCGGTCAATCGACCGGTATCGCTCTGCCACCAACTCTTATCCCAGTCCGATGTCAGCCCCAGCCGGTAGGTCATGGTCGAATCGCTGGTGCTCCCCACCCCCAGTTCCAGGCCAGCGGCCTGTGCCGAAACAGAGTGCCCCACTACAGCGGCCGCAATCGCAGCCAAACAGAACAAGCGCTTCATAAGAAACATCCTTTCCGAACGAAGTTATATGGTTTTGTACAGGCTATCTCGCTATAGAAGCTGGCGTGTAATCAGAAGTTCCAGCTAATAACGCTGGAATTTCACGAAATTTTCACGAGCCGAAGCTTCTCACAACGCCCGGATATTTCCATAGTGTCGGTAGGATATTTCTTAGGTGACACACATCTCCGCTGGTCCAGAACTGTGCTGGTGCTGGATTGCCGACGGCCAATAGGTCGCGCTCCCCCAGCAAACGCTTGAGCTGGCGGGCCACGGCGGCGCCGGTGTCGATGAGGATAATGCTGGGGGGCAGCATGTGCGCCAGGAGTGGCTTGAGGAAGGGATAGTGGGTGCAGCCGAGGATGATGGTGTCACAACCGGCGCTGAGCAACGGGTCGATATAGCCCTGCAATAACTGGCGCAAGGCCGGGCTGGTCAGGTCACCGCTTTCGATCAGCTCCACCAGGCCCGGGCACGGCTGGGTGATGACCTTCACATCGGTGGCGAAACGGTCGAGCAATGCGGCGAACTTGGCGCTTTGCAGCGTGCCGGTGGTGGCAAGCACCCCGACCACGCCACTGCGGGTGGCCGCAGCGGCAGGTTTGACGGCGGGCTCCATGCCCACCAGCGGCCAATCCGGATAATCCAGGCGCAGATCGGCGACAGCGGCAACGGTGGCGGTGTTACAGGCAATCACGAAGGCTTTGGCGCCCAGCGCCTGGAAAAATGCCGCCACCTGCCGGGAGCGTTCAAGGATAAATGCCGGGCTTTTCTCGCCGTAGGGGATGTGTCCGCAATCGGCCACGTACAGCAGTGATTCCTGGGGCAATAGCTGCTGGATTTCGTCCAGCACGGTCAAGCCACCGATACCGGAATCGAACACACCGATCGGCGCGCCCTTAACCATGTGGCGTCCCGCACACGCTGCAACCGGGGTCACGCTTGACGCGCAACTCGCGAAAGCGCGTGGCCAGGGCGTCGATCAGCAACAAGCGGCCTACCAACGGCTCACCGAAACCGGCCAGCAGTTTCAATGCTTCCAGGGCTTGCAGGCTGCCGACCACACCGACCAGTGGGCCGACCACACCAGCCTCGCTGCAGGTGAGTTCGGTATCGCTGCCGTGCCCATATAAACAGTGGTAGCACGGGCTGTCGGCGCGACGCGGGTCGAACACCGACAGTTGCCCTTCAAGACGGATCGCCGCGCCGCTGATCAAGGGCTTGCCGGCGGCGACGCAGGCCGCGTTGACGGCTTCGCGGGTGGAGAAGTTGTCGCTGCAATCGAGCACCACATCGACCGCTTCAACCGCCGCCGCCAGGGAGTCGGCATCCAGCGCGGTGCGATGGGGGACCAGTTGAATCTCGGGATTGATCGCCGCCAGGCGACGTAGAGCCGAGTCGACCTTGGTCTGCCCGACGCTGTCGGTATCATGGATGATCTGGCGTTGCAGGTTGGTCAGGTCGACCGTGTCGAAGTCCGCCAGATGCAACTCGCCGACGCCGGCAGCTGCGAGGTACAACGCGACGGGCGCACCCAGGCCACCGAGGCCGACGATCAAGGCACGGCCGTTTTTCAGGCGCGACTGGCCGTCGATGTCGACATGCTGCAACAGAATCTGCCGGCTATAGCGCAACAGCTCCTGATCGGTCAGCACGGCCGGCGCCCCAGGGTGATGCGCTCATGGCCGCCGAGGTCGATGCGGCTGTGCACCTCTTCAAACCCTTCACTCAACAGCAGGTCGCGCACGGCCGGGGCCTGGTCGTAACCGTGCTCCAGCAACAGCCGGCCACCGGCATTCAGGTGGGCCGGGGCTTCTTTGATGATCAGGCGCAGGTCGTCCAAGCCATCATGGCCGGCCACCAATGCGCTGGCCGGCTCGAAACGCACGTCGCCCGCCACCAGGTGCGGATCGTTGGCGGCAATGTACGGCGGGTTGCTGATGATCAGGTCATAACGATGACCTTGCAGCGCGCTGAACCAATGGCTGTTCAGCACCGTGGCGTTAGTGAGGTACAGCCGCTGGCGGTTGCGCTCGGCCAGGGCCACGGCTTCCAGCACACGGTCGACAGCGGTGACCTGCCAGGCGGGGCGTTCGCTGGCCAGAGCCAGGGCGATGGCGCCGCTGCCAGTGCCGAGGTCGAGGACCTTGACTGGCGTGGCGGGCAACAATTCCAGGGCGGTTTCCACCAGCAATTCGGTATCCGGGCGCGGGATCAACGTGTGGGGCGCGACCTCCAGGTCCAGCTTCCAGAAGCCTTGCTGGCCGAGGATATAGGCCACCGGCTCACCGCCGCGACGGCGTTGCAGGTAGCCGGCAAAGGCCAGCGCGTGCTCGCTGCTGACGATTTTCTCGGGCCAGGTATGCAGGTAACTGCGCGACTTGCCCAGGGCAGCCGCCAGCAACAATTCGGCATCCAGGCGCGCCGTGGGCGAGTCGGGCAGGTCGGCGGCGCGCAGCAAGCTGGCGATGATGGTCATTTATTCACCTATCGCGGCCAGTTGATCGGCCTGGTATTCGGCGAGCAACGGCTCGATCACCGCGTCCACGCCTCCGGCAAGGATCTCGTCCAAGGAGTAAAGGGTGAGGTTGACCCGATGGTCGGTGACCCGGCCCTGGGCAAAGTTGTAGGTACGAATGCGCTCGGAGCGGTCGCCTGAACCCACCAGCAATTTGCGCTCGCTGGCAATCGCGTTGGCGGCGGCGCTGGTCTGCTGGTCATTGAGTTTGGCCGACAACCAGGACATGGCCCGCGCACGGTTCTTGTGCTGGGAGCGTTCTTCCTGGCACTCCACCACGATGCCCGACGGCAAGTGCGTGATGCGGATCGCCGAGTCGGTCTTGTTGACGTGCTGGCCACCGGCGCCCGAGGAGCGGTAGGTGTCGATGCGCAGGTCGGCCGGGTTGATCTCGATGGCTTCCTGCTCGTCCGGTTCTGGCAACACGGCAACGGTGCACGCCGAAGTGTGGATACGGCCCTGGGACTCGGTCGCGGGGACACGCTGCACGCGGTGCGCGCCGGACTCGAATTTGAGCTTGCCGTAGACGTTGTCGCCCTCGACCCGTGCGATAACTTCTTTATAGCCGCCGTGTTCGCCTTCGTTCTCGGACAGGATCTCTACGCGCCAGCCGCGACGTTCGGCATACCGCGAGTACATACGGAACAGGTCGCCGGAGAAGATCGCCGCCTCGTCACCGCCGGTGCCGGCACGGATTTCGAGGAACACGTTGCGCCCGTCATTCGGGTCCTTGGGCAGCAGCATGCGTTGCAGGTCGCCTTCCAGCTCGGCGAGTTTTTCCTTGGCTTCGCGGACTTCTTCCACGGCCATTTCGCGCATGTCCGGGTCGCTGTCCTTGAGCAGTGCCTGGGCACCTTCAAGGTCGGCCTGCACCTTCAGCAGATTCTTGTAAGTGGCCACAACGGGCTCAACTTCGGCGTATTCCTTGGAATAGGCACGGAATTTGGTCTGATCGGAGATGACCTCGCCATCGCCGAGCAAGGCGGTCAGTTCTTCGAAACGGTCCTGGAGCACGTCCAGTTTATTGAGCAGTGACGCTTTCATTGCGGTTTTTTATCCGAAGAGCTATCTGACGCGCCCTCACCGAGGGCAAAGAGTTCCTGGGCCATGGCCAGCGCATCGAGGCGGCCTTCGGCGGTAAGCTTTTTCAGTTGCACACTGGGTGCATGCAGCAATTTGTTGGTGAGGCCACGGGCCAGTTGCATCAGCACCTCCTCGGCGCTGCTGCCGTTGGCCAGCAAGCGCTGGGCCTTGATCAATTCCTCGTCGCGCAGGCGTTCGCCTTGCTGACGATACGCCTTGAGCACGTCCACCGCCGCCAGTTCACGCAGGCGCACCATGAAGTCTTCGGCGCCGGTGCTGACCATTTCCTCGGCAGCCTGGGCGGCGCCCTGGCGGCTCTTGAGGTTTTCGGCGACCACTTCGTGCAGATCGTCGACGCTGTAGAGGTAAACGTCGTCCAACTCGCCGACTTCGGGTTCGATATCCCGGGGAACGGCAATATCCACCATGAAGATCGGCTTGTGCTTGCGCAGCTTCAGCGCGCTCTCGACCGCGCCCTTGCCCAGGATCGGCAGTTGGCTGGCGGTGGAGCTGATGACGATATCGCTTCGCACCAGTTCGGCCGGAATGTCCGCCAGCAACACCGCATGGGCGCCGAACTGCTCGGCGAGGATGCTGGCGCGCTCCAATGTGCGGTTGGCGACCACGATACGCTTCACGCCCAGGTCATGCAGATGGCGGGCAACCAGGGTGATGGTCTCGCCAGCGCCGATCAGCAGCGCCTGGCTGCGTTGCAAGTCACTGAAAATCTGTTTGGCCAGGCTGACGGCGGCAAACGCCACGGACACCGGGTTTTCACCGATGGCGGTGTCGGTGCGCACCTGCTTGGCAGAATTGAAGGTGGCCTGGAACAGCCGCCCCAGCAGCGGGCCGACAGTGCCGGCCTCACGCGCCACAGCGTAGGCGGACTTCATCTGGCCCAGAATCTGCGGCTCGCCCAACACCAGCGAATCGAGACCGGCCGCCACACGCATCATGTGACGAACTGCCGCATCCTCTTCGTGCACATAAGCGCTGGCGCGAAGGTCATCGAGGTCCAAATGATGGTAATCGGCTAGCCAGCGCAGCACGACATCCGCTGAAAGATGCTCCTGCTCTATATAAAGCTCGCTGCGGTTGCAGGTCGAAAGGATCGCAGCTTCGCGACTGTCGGTGAGCCGACAGAGCTGCTGCAGGGCCTCAACCAACTGCTCCGGCGTGAACGCCACGCGCTCGCGCACGTCTACGGAGGCAGTCTTGTGGTTAATACCGAGTGCGAGGAAGGCCATTCAATATCGCTGATGATGTCGGGAAGCCGACAATTGTCCTACTTCGAAAGATTCAGAACAACCACCGTCGTCTATTGTCCTAATGCCTTGTGTCTATAAAGGCATCAACTGAGACTCGGTTATGTTTGGCCGAAGGCTTGTGTCATGATGATCCGACCGCAGGTTAGTCGTCCTCTTCCTATATGAATAGATCTTCCGCGTTGCTCCTCGCCTTTGTCTTTCTCAGCGGCTGCCAGGCCATGGCCCCCGTGTCGCCGGACGGTACGCCACCGGTGGAAGACAGCACACCCGCCCCTGAAAAGCCCAAGGTTTATTCCTCGTTCACCGAAGAAACGGTGTACAGCCTGCTGACCGCGGAACTGGCCGGCCAGCGCAATCGCTTCGATATTGCGCTGGATAACTACGTGACCCAGGCCATCAACACCCAGGATCCGGGGATTTCCGAGCGAGCCTTCCGCATCGCCGAGTACCTGGGGGCCGATCAGGCTGCACTGGACTCCTCGCTGATCTGGGCGAAAAACGCACCGGACGACCTGGAGGCACAACGGGCCGCGGCCATTCAACTGGCACGCGCCGGGCGCTATGACGACTCCATGATCTATATGGAGAAAGTCCTGCAGGGCAAGGGCGACACCCATTTCGACTTCCTCGCGCTGTCGGCTGCCGACACCGACCAGGACACGCGCAATGGCCTGATGAAGAGTTTCGACCGCCTGCTGCAAAAGCATCCGAAGAACAGCCAGCTGATTTTCGGCAAGGCGTTGCTGCTGCAGCAGGACGACGAAGCCGACGCGGCGCTGAAGCTGCTGGAGCAGAATCCGCCGGAAGAAGGCGAAATCGCGCCGATCCTGCTGCGCGCACGCCTGCTGCAGAACCTCAATCGCGGCAAGGAAGCGATTCCGCTGCTGGAAAAAAGCCTCAAGAAGTATCCGGACGACAAGCGCCTGCGCCTGACTTACGCACGCATGCTGGTGGAACAGGACCGCATGGAGGACGCCAAAGTGCAGTTCGCCAACCTGGTCCAGCAATACCCGGATGACGACGAATTGCGTTATTCCCTGGCACTGGTGTGCCTGGAAGCCAAGGCCTGGGACGAGGCCAAGGGTTACCTGGAGGAGCTGATCCAACGTGAAAGCCATGTGGATTCGGCGCACCTGAACCTCGGCCGTATCGCCGAAGAGCGCAACGATCCGCAAGCCGCCCTGCTCGAATATGCCCAGGTCGGCCCCGGCAACGACTACCTGCCCGCCCAATTGCGCCAGGCCGACATCCTGATGAGCAACGGCCGCACCGACGAGGCGGAGAAACGCCTGGCCGCCGCGCGGGATGCCGAACCGGACTACGCGATCCAGCTCTACCTGATCCAGGCTGAAACCCTGTCGGCCAACAACCAGGGCGAGCGCGCCTGGAAGCTGTTGCAACAAGCCTTGCTGCAATTCCCGGATGATTTGAACCTGCTGTACACCCGCGCCATGCAGGCGGAAAAACGCAATGACCTGGCGCAGATGGAAAAAGACCTGCGCCTGATCATCAAGCGCGATCCGGACAACGCCATGGCCCTAAACGCCCTGGGCTACACCTTGTCCGACCGCACCACGCGCTACGACGAAGCCAAGGTGCTGATCGAGCAAGCCCACAAGCTCAACCCGGAGGACCCGGCCGTGCTCGACAGCCTGGGCTGGGTGAATTACCGCCTGGGCAACCTGGACGAAGCCGAACGCTTGTTGCGCCTGGCACTGGAACGCTTCCCCGACCAGGAAGTCGCCGCGCACCTGGGCGAAGTGCTGTGGGCCAATGGCAAACAGCGCGAAGCACGCCAAATCTGGGAAAAATTCCTCAAGGAACAACCCGAAAGCCCCATCCTGCGCAGCACCATCAAGCGCCTGACCGGATCCGAGACCCTTTAAGCTTATGTTTTTGCGCCACGTTGTTATGTTCAGCTTCATCGCCCTGCTCGCCGGTTGCGCGGGCATCGGCAGCCGTGAATCCGTTGAAGGCCAGGGCAACCCGGCGCAATGGAAGCAGCACAAAGACCAACTCAGCAGCATCGATGGCTGGCAGATCGAAGGCAAAGTGGGGGTTCGCGCGCCGAAAGATTCCGGCAGCGGAACGCTGTTCTGGCTGCAACGCCAGGACTACTACGATATTCGCCTGTCGGGTCCGCTGGGCCGTGGTGCCGCACGCCTGACCGGCCGGCCGGGGCAAGTCAGCCTTGAAGTGGCCAACCAAGGCCGCTACGAAGCGACTTCTCCGGAAGAATTGCTGGAACAACAGATCGGCTGGAAACTGCCGGTGTCTCACCTGGTGTGGTGGGTCCGTGGCCTGCCCGCGCCTGACAGCAAGAGTCGCCTGAGCCTCAACGGCGACAGCCGCCTGGCCACCCTGGAACAGGATGGCTGGCAGGTCGAGTATTTGAGCTACGTAGAGCAAAGCGGCTATTCGCTGCCCGAGCGCATCAAGCTGCACGGCCCCGACCTTGACGTCACACTGGTGATCAAGGACTGGCAACCACGCAAACTGGGGCAATAACGTGTCCGTACAAACATTGACCCTGCCCTCCCCGGCCAAGCTCAACCTGATGCTGCACATCCTGGGTCGCCGTGAAGACGGCTACCACGAATTGCAGACGTTGTTTCAATTCCTCGACTACGGCGACGAGCTGACCTTCGCCGTACGCGACGATGGCGTGATCAAGCTGCATACCGAATTCGAAGGCGTGCCTCACGACAGCAACCTGATCGTGAAGGCCGCAAAAAAACTTCAGGAGCAATCCGGTTGCCCGCTCGGCATCGATATCTGGATCGATAAAATCCTGCCCATGGGCGGTGGCATCGGCGGTGGCAGCTCGAATGCCGCGACGACTCTGCTGGGTCTGAATCACTTGTGGCAACTGGGCTGGGACCATGATCGCCTGGCCGCACTGGGCCTGAAACTGGGCGCCGACGTCCCGGTTTTCGTGCGTGGGCACGCGGCTTTCGCCGAGGGCGTGGGGGAGAAACTCACCCCGGAATACCCCGAAGAGCCGTGGTATGTCGTGCTTGTGCCGCAAGTATCTGTAAGTACAGCAGAAATTTTTTCAGATCCGTTGTTGACACGTAACTCTTCTCCCATTAAAGTGCGCCCCGTTCCCAAGGGAAACAGTCGAAATGACTGCTTACCGGTTGTAGCAAGGCGTTATCCAGAGGTACGTAACGCTTTGAATTTGTTAGGTAAATTTACCGAAGCAAAATTAACCGGAACTGGAAGTTGTGTGTTTGGGGGCTTCCCAAGCAAAGCTGAAGCTGATAAAGTCTCGGCCCTTCTTACAGAGACCCTTACAGGGTTTGTAGCAAAGGGAAGCAACGTTTCGATGTTGCATCGCAAGCTGCAAAGTCTGCTCTAAAGGAACCGAGTGTTAGGCACTCGTTGCAACAGATACAGGGGCGTCGCCAAGCGGTAAGGCAGCAGGTTTTGATCCTGCCATGCGTTGGTTCGAATCCAGCCGCCCCTGCCATTTTCCTATACTCATCCAGGTTACCCTCAGCCTCTAGGTACTGCGCGTGTCCAAGATGATGGTCTTTACGGGGAACGCCAACCCCGATCTGGCTCGACGTGTCGTACGTCAGCTGCATATCCCTCTCGGTGACATCTCTGTCGGTAAATTCTCCGACGGCGAAATTACAGCCGAGATCAATGAAAACGTCCGCGGTAAAGACGTCTTCATTATTCAGCCGACCTGCGCTCCGACCAACGATAACCTGATGGAACTCGTCGTGATGGCTGATGCCTTCCGCCGCTCCTCAGCGACTCGAATCACAGCTGTAATCCCTTACTTTGGTTATGCCCGTCAGGATCGCCGTCCGCGTTCCGCACGTGTGGCCATCAGCGCGAAAGTCGTTGCTGACATGCTGACCGTGGTAGGTATCGACCGTGTTCTCACGGTTGACCTGCACGCTGACCAAATCCAGGGGTTCTTCGATATTCCGGTAGATAACATCTACGGCTCCCCCGTATTGGTGGATGACATCGAAGACCAGCGCTTTGAAAACCTGATGATCGTGTCCCCGGACATTGGTGGCGTCGTGCGTGCACGGGCCGTTGCCAAATCCCTGGGCGTGGACCTCGGGATCATCGACAAACGCCGCGAGAAAGCCAATCACTCTGAAGTGATGCATATCATCGGTGATGTCGAAGGGCGTACCTGTATTCTGGTTGATGACATGGTCGACACCGCCGGCACCCTGTGCCACGCGGCGAAAGCCTTGAAAGAGCACGGTGCGGCTAAAGTCTTCGCCTACTGCACACACCCTGTGCTGTCGGGCCGAGCGATCGAGAACATCGAAAATTCCATGCTGGACGAACTGGTGGTGACCAACACCATCCCGTTGTCCGCAGCTGCTCAAGCCTGTTCGCGTATCCGTCAACTGGATATCGCACCGGTTGTTGCCGAGGCGGTTCGCCGCATCAGCAATGAAGAATCGATCAGCGCGATGTTCCGCTAAGGGTCAAACCTTCGGTACATTCCACTGACGAAAAGCGCCCCGCCCCGACATTCTGTTGGGGCGGGGCTTTTTTGCCCATGTCGAGGCCGGCGCTGGTCGCAAACGCCGCTCGATGATGGCTATTTTGGAGATACAAAATGACTGACTTTACTCTGAACGCCCAAGCGCGTACTGACCTGGGGAAAGGTGCGAGCCGCCGCCTGCGTCACGCCGCCAACATCCCAGCCGTTGTATACGGTGGTAACAAGCCTGCTGAATCCGTGACCATCCTGGCCAAGGAAATCGCCAAGCTGTTCGAAAACGAAGCTGCCTACAGCCATGTTATCGAGCTGAACGTCGACGGCGCCAAGCAGAACGTCATCGTTAAAGCGATGCAGCGTCACCCGTCCAAGCAGTTCATCATGCACGCCGACTTCGTTCGCGTTGTAGCTGGCCAGAAACTGACCGCTATCGTGCCTGTTCACTTCATCGGTGAAGAAGCGCCGGTCAAGAAAGGCGGCGAAATTTCGCACGTTCTGAACGAAGTCGAAGTGACTTGCCTGCCGAAAGACCTGCCTGAGTTCATCGAAGTCGACCTGTCGGCTGCTGAAATCGGCACCATCGTTCACCTGTCCGACCTCAAAGCTCCTAAAGGCGTTGAGTTCGTTGCACTGGCTCACAACGATGACAAAGCTGTTGCCAACGTTCACGCTCCACGCGTTGCTCCAGAAGCTGAAGAAGGCGCTGCAGAGTAATTCACTCTGTATTGCCGGAGCTTGAGGAAACATCGCGGACCGAAACGTAGCGAGAAAGCGGGCGATAACGCGGCGTTTACTCTTGAGTAAATGATGTAGTGTCGTCCACTTTCGCCGCACTCAGGTCTGGCGATGTTATCCACAACTCCAAAGGAAGGGCCCCTGTCGTGACTGCCATTAAACTGATCGTTGGCCTGGGAAATCCAGGCGCCGAATACGAACAGACCCGGCATAACGCGGGGGCCCTTTTTGTTGAGCGCATCGCCCACGCCCAAGGTGTGAACCTGGTGGCCGATCGCAAATATTTCGGCCTGACCGGGCGCTTCTCGCACCAGGGTCAGGATGTTCGTCTGCTGATTCCCACCACCTACATGAACCGCAGCGGCCAGGCTGTCGCGGCGCTAGCGGGCTTCTTCCGGATCAAACCCGAAGAAATCCTGGTGGCCCATGACGAACTGGATCTGCCACCCGGCGTTGCCAAGCTCAAGCTGGGCGGCGGACATGGCGGGCACAATGGCCTGCGCGACATCATCGCGCAGTTGGGTAATCAGAATAATTTCTACCGCCTGCGGCTTGGCATTGGCCACCCAGGCGTTGCCAGTATGGTTTCAAATTTCGTCCTGGGTCGTGCGCCACGCGCCGAACAGGAAAAACTCGATGCCAGCATCGACTTTGCCCTCGGCGTGCTGCCGGATATCTTCGCCGGTGAATGGAACCGCGCGATGAAAAACCTGCACAGCCAGAAGGCCTGACTCTTATCGAGGGGAAACACCATGGGATTCAATTGCGGCATCGTCGGCCTGCCCAACGTCGGCAAATCCACCCTGTTCAACGCCCTGACCAAGTCCGGTATTGCGGCGGAGAACTTCCCCTTCTGCACCATCGAGCCCAACAGCGGTATCGTGCCGATGCCGGATCCACGCCTGGACGCCCTGGCGGCCATCGTCAATCCCAAGCGCATCCTGCCGACCACCATGGAATTCGTCGACATCGCCGGCCTGGTTGCCGGTGCGTCGAAAGGTGAAGGCCTGGGCAACAAGTTCCTGGCCAACATCCGCGAGACCGATGCCATCGCCCACGTGGTCCGCTGCTTTGAAGACGAGAACGTGATTCACGTCTCCAACAGTGTCGACCCGAAACGCGATATCGAGATCATCGACCTGGAACTGATCTTCGCCGACCTCGACAGCTGCGAGAAGCAACTGCAGAAAGTCGCGCGTAACGCCAAGGGTGGCGACAAGGACGCGGTTGTCCAGAAAGGCCTGCTGGAGCAGTTGATCGCGCACTTCACCGAAGGCAAGCCGGCACGCAGCCTGATGAAGAACATGGGTGCCGACGAGAAGGCCGTGATCAAGGGTTTCCACCTGTTGACCACCAAGCCGGTGATGTACATCGCCAACGTCGCTGAAGACGGTTTCGAGAACAACCCACTGCTGGACGTGGTCAAGGCCATCGCCGACGAAGAAGGCGCCATCGTGGTGCCGGTGTGCAACAAGATCGAAGCGGAAATCGCCGAGCTGGATGACGGTGAAGAAAAAGACATGTTCCTCGAGGCCCTGGGCCTGGAAGAACCTGGCCTGAACCGTGTGATCCGCGCCGGTTATGAAATGCTCAACCTGCAGACCTACTTCACTGCCGGCGTCGAAGAAGTGCGCGCCTGGACCGTCAAGGTCGGTGCCACCGCACCACAGGCTGCCGGCGTGATCCACACCGACTTCGAAAAAGGCTTTATCCGCGCCGAAGTGATTGCCTACAACGACTTCATCCAGTTCAAGGGTGAGGCCGGTGCCAAGGAAGCGGGCAAGTGGCGTTTGGAAGGTAAGGAGTACATCGTGAAAGATGGCGATGTGATGCACTTCCGTTTCAACGTGTAAACGTCGCTGCTGTGAATCAAAAGCCGATGCCCTGCATCGGCTTTTTTGTACCCCCTTTAAACTTTTACACACTTATACACACTATTTGAAGCACCTAAAACGAGACCGGCCCAACACAAATCAGTCTCCCATCAAACTACTCCATCAAAATTAAAGACTCCCCCTACACCCGTAAGAACATATAAGCCGAACAGCCTCTTGCATTTTCCAAGAACTTTCCCATTCAGACTTGTCAGCAACCGCCCTTCCATGCAAACACGATGACAACCTTGTTGGTTTACGGTTTACTGAAACCGACGCCCCCCACAAAGTTGCGAAAGTAGTGGAGCATTATGCTGATCCCTGACCAAAACAACTTGTTGAATGACATACCTTTCATCGACTGCCCTGACATTGAATACGCTATCAGCAATACCGCCCCACTCAACATTGATGTTCTGTTACTCGGAGAAACAGGCACAGGAAAAGACACTCTGGCGCAACGCATACATTGTTTATCCGGACGCAAAGGAAACTTTGTTGCGGTCAACTGTGCCGCCATACCGGAAACCCTTGCCGAGAGCCAATTGTTCGGTGTCAACAGCGGTGCCTATACCGGCGCGATGCAATCGCGGGCCGGCTTTGTAGAAGCCGCCCATTTGGGCACCTTGTACCTCGACGAAATCGATAGCATGCCGTTGTCGCTCCAAGCCAAGCTGCTGCGGGTACTGGAATGTCGAGGGGTCGAACGCCTGGGCTCGACCCGATTCATCCAAGTGGATATGCGTGTCATCGCTTCTGCCCAGCAGTCCCTGCATGAGATGGTGGAACGAGGCGCCTTTCGACGGGATCTGTATTTCCGTCTCAATATCGTCAATATCCATCTTCCCCCTTTGCGGGAGCGACGGGAGCTCATTATTCCGTTGTTTCTTAATATGATCAAACAAGAAGCAGAGGCCTTTAAGTGCCCCGTGCAAGCGCCAGCAGGCGCGCTACTACAGCAATTACTCTGCCACCCCTGGCTCGGCAACGTTCGCGAACTTCGTTCAGCCGCTAAACGCTTCGTGTTGGGCCTAACCCCGCTCCCTACGAGCGTTACCCCCCAGACAGAGATGAATTTGAAGGCACGCCTGCAACAGATCGAAAAAGTATTGATTGAAGAGTCGCTGCAGCGGCATGAACACAGCGTCGACAGTGCAGCCACAGAGTTGGGGGTCGCGCTTCGCACGCTTTACTATCGAATGAAACAACTAAAAGTATTCACCCCTTGAAGCCAAGCAGAGTTAGCCGAGCTGATTTCAAGCTCACTCACTTTAAACAAGCTTGAAATATTTACAAACATACACCTTGTTAAAATCAGGAACGAATCTCACGGCATCAGTCACTCAGGATATGAGCAGCACAATCGCTCAAAAACTGTGCAGACGCAGAACCACCGCTGCACACTCTCATATTCAGTAAAGAGGTAACTTGAATGACTACTCCAATTAGTCCGGTAGATAGTACAGCAGCGTGGGCCAGGCTACAAAATCAGCAAACTGCCGTTGAGAGACTCATAGAAGGCGTCCAAGACACGAAGACAAGCAAGGCGGTTGATAGCGCCAACTCGAAAATGACGATCGCTGGCAAGGTCCAATATCCACGCTAAGTAATCCTGGCCTCCCCTGCTGGCGCTGGGGAGTGCCAGTACCCCTGTCATCGCCAGCACTGTAATAGACAGATTTCAAGGAGTTTCATATGTACATCGACGACGCCGAGCGCGTGAAAATAGGGTCCAGGGGGGTTCTGGCTGAATCGCCCGCCGCATTTGATGAGATCGCTGATATGAATTTCTTCAACGCGCAACTTGATCATTCCGCAGAGCTCTTCAAAAGTACCCCCCCTGTTATTCCCGTTAGCTTATTCAACCTGAGCGCTTCTGAGTCGTCGTTCAAGCGCGTGAAAAAAGGGATGGATGACACCCTGCGGAACAAGCAGACCAAAGAATCCTATGCACTGCCACAATCACTCGCCCTCGCGAATTTTGAAGTGGTCAGTCGAGTCAAGGTGCTCGGCATGCTGGTGAAAGGCGTCGATAAAATCTCCAACCTGGCTTAGACGCATGCATCGCTATCTATCCATCACACTCTTTTGTTTATCGACATTGATGCTCGCCGGCTGCGGTGAGAGTGTTGAACTCCATCGCCAGTTGTCCGAGCAGGAAGCCAACGAAGTCGTTGCCGAGCTGGCGGACAAGCAGATCCGCGCCCAGAAGATTCCGGCCAAAGACGGCGTGGTCGTTCGCGTCCGGGCCAACGACATCAGCCGTGCTGTTCGCACGCTGGAGGCCGCCGGTCTACCCAAAGTGGGCCGCTCCACGTTAGGAGATATCTTTCGCAAAGAGGGGGTAATTTCCACCCCGCTGGAAGAGCGGGCGCGCTATATCTATGCACTGTCACAAGAATTGGAAGCCACGCTGTCGAACATCGATGGTGTGATCGTTGCGCGTGTCCATGTTGTGCTGCCGGAGCGGGTGGCGCCTGGAGAACCGGTACAACCGGCGTCCGCCTCGGTGTTTATCAAGCATGATCCGCGACTAGACCCCGACAACATTCAACCGCGCGTGCGCAGAATGGTTGCCAGCAGCATCCCCGGTATGGCCTCAGCGATAGAAAATACGCAAAAACTGACCGTCGTTTTCGTGCCGGCTACCGCTTATCAGGAGACGCAGCAACTCAACTACCTCGGGCCCTTCCTGGTACCGGAGCAAGACCTCGTGTTCTGGCGCACCAGTATCATGGCCTCCTTGATCGCCTTACTGCTGGGAGGTGCTGCATGGTTATTCTGGCGCCGACGGACCAAGGACAACCCGCCGAAAGAGTCTGCGACCGTACCTTCTTATGAATAAGAACCTCATGTGGGTTCGATGGTGGGTTTCCCCATGGGAAAACGCGCACCGCGACTGGCGCATGCAGAACCGCTTTGTGGAAACAGAGGCGCTTTCACGCGCTTATCATCAACGGGTGAGCCTTCTGTTCGAGATCGAGCCTGAACTTCCTCCCCGCCCTTCTGAGCCTGTATTTCAACTGGTACTGACCTGTAGTCCGTCACAACAAGACCTTGCTCTTTTATTGGTCAGAGAAATAGACAACCCCAGCCACGACAGCCGCTTGAACCAGGCACATCACCTCTGGTGCCAGCGCCTGACCAAGGCAATGACACCCGAGGTGCTGTTGCCGGTGAACGTTGACGACCCGCTGCATTACCTGCGCGCCTGGGTATCACCGGCCATCTGGCAGCGTTTGCGTCTGAGCTTTGCCCGCGAGCGAGTACTTGAACTGGAATCCCACCCCAGGTTGCTCAGCACCCACGGCCGCTTGGACACCATGTGGCAAGCCGCGCTCTGGCGGGCAACTTCAACCCCCCTCAACGAAACCCAACACCTGCCTTCGTGAGAACCCCCAGTATGTTCTGCGGCAAAAAAATCGAGGTGCACACCGTTAACACACCGTTGCCGTCGGCTCTGATTCCTCGGGAAATGCTTGTCGACTTCACTCAGGCCAGCAAGTTGATCGAGCACGCCCAAGCTCAGGCACGTTCACTCATAGAACAGACTCAAGCCCAGTGTGAGCGTGTGGTGGAAGATGCACGCGAACACTTCTGGCAACGCGCCAACCCCATTCTGCAACGCTGGGAGTCGGAACGTCAGGCGATGCATGAGGGCCTGGAACAGGTCGCGACCTCAGTGATCAACACCGCCATTCGGGGTTTCCTGGATGAGACCGTGCCCCCTCAACGCATCAGCGCCCTACTCAACCAACTGCTGGCGGCTCAACTGCCGCCCGTCAGCGCAACCCTGCTGTGCCATCCACAAGACCGAGAAGCCGTCGAGCAGTGGCTCGCTCGCCGGGGGGATGTGCCTTGGACACCTCGAGTCGACAACGAAGTCAGCGCCCAGTCACTGCTGCTCGAAACAGAAGACGGCGGCCTTCATATCAATTGGGTCGATGCTCTGGACCATCTGATACCCCCCCCCTCAAGTGACTCACGGTGTCGGTGAGCGATGTTTTTTAACAAATTTCCAGACAGATGGAACCTGTTACACATCTGCGGCCACACATCAGCTAGCAACCACCGGAGACAACCCATGATTGGTGACGACCGCAGGCTTCCGAAGCTATACCGAGAGCTGGCCCAGGACGAAAGAAACTTCAGTCAATTCACAAATGGCATTCATGAAATGCAAGACATAGAAGAGCTGAAAACGCTGTTCACCCAGATGACCGAGCAATCACTCGGCATGGCCAAGAAAATGTCGATGGCGTCAGCCTTGCACAGCCTCAAGAACGAGACGATCAACTATGTTCTCGCAAACAGCTCCTGATGATTGGCGCTCAGCCTTGCTTGATTGTTTGAATGGCCATCAATCGAACGCGAGGCTGTATGAAAACGACGACGAGCTGAGCCTGAATTGCCATGAAAATCATCTGCTGCTGCGTATTCAACTGACTCGCCCTGGTCTCACAAGCTACCCATTGCAGGCCTGGCTGCGTCTCGGAGGACCCAGCCTGGCGCATTTCAAGGGCACACTGGCCCTATGTCCCAGTACCGGCCACCTCTGGCTGATGCAAGGCCTGTCACGGGGTTGCAGCCTGGACCAACTGTTGAACGCTCTTGAGGCACTCCTGAACCAGCGCGATACCTGGCGCAGAGTCGTTGCTCGCCAAGCGAAACCTGCGCGCAAGAGCCACGCCACTGCGTTACGTAAGCCGCTGCACTGAAATAGAGAACCTATCATGTATAACAAACACCACAAGCGCAGCAGCTTGCGCGTAAACCCGCCTGAAATTTCACTTCGACGTGCAGGTTGGCGATGCCTGATCGCACTGGCCTGTGTGCTCGCTCCGGCGCACAACAGTTTTGCTGCCATTCCCGCCGAGTGGAAGAACACCGCCTATGCTTATGAGGCAGAGCACAAACCGCTAAGGGACGTGCTTGAAGACTTCGCTCAGACCTTCGGCACACAGTTGCAAATCGAAGGCCTGCTGGAAGGCAACGTCAACGGCAAGATCCGCGCGAATACCCCGCAGTCCATGCTGGACAGGCTGGCCGTCGAGCATCGTTTTCAGTGGTATCTGTACAACAACACCCTATTCGTCAGCACGCTGGACCAGCAGGAGTCCGCGCGCCTGGAGGTCTCTTCAGAGACGATAGCGGACCTCAAGCAGGCGCTCAGCGATATTGGCCTGCTCGACAGCCGTTTCGGTTGGGGCGAGTTACCGGAAGACGGTGTGGTACTCGTCTCCGGTCCCAAGCGTTACATCGAACAGATCAAGCACTTCAGCAGCCAACGCCGCTCACCAGATGAGAAACAGAGCGTGCTCAGTTACCCACTGAAGTTCGCCAATGCGGGGGACCGCCAGGTGGATTACCGTGGCGAAAAGCTCAATGTGCCTGGGGTCGCCAGCATTTTACGCGGGCTGCTGGAACCGCGTTCCGCTTCGACGCTCACAGGACAGCTCCAACGCCCAACATCCCAGCCAGCCCCTCTCACGCCAAATGTGCCGCGGTTGGGAAACCCGCTGCTGGGCCAGATACTCGGTGCCAACGGCCACACAGGACACGTGGACGCAGCGCCGGCACTGACCCCGCGAGCACCGGTGTCCGGCGGTCGAATACGCGTCGAAGCCGATGTGCGCAACAACGCGGTGCTTATTTATGACCTGCCTGAACGCCAGGCCATGTACCGCGAGCTGATCAACCAACTCGATGTCGCGCGCAAGCTGATCGAAATCGATGCGATCATTCTCGATATCGAGCGTACGCAGCTGCGCGAATTCGGGGTGAACTGGAGTTTCCAGAACAGCCGCTTCCGGGGTGGCGTCAACATGGCACCCGGGACCTCGTCGCAGCTGTCGATTGAACACCGCGATCGCTTCTACGCCGACATACGCGCGCTCGAAGAAAAGGGACTGGCAACCATGGTCTCGAACCCTTCGGTGCTCACCCTGGAAAACCAACCAGCGGTAATCGACTTCAACCGCACCCAGTACCTCACTCGCGGCAGTGAATACGCAACCATTTTGCCGGTCACCGTGGGCACCAGTTTCCAGGTGATCCCCAGGGTTACCACCAGTCGCGGCAGTCACCAGATCCATTTGGCCGTGGACATTGAAGATGGCAATTTCGACGAGAGCAACCCTGATCCCAACCACCTTGATGTACGCCGGGGCAAGGTCAGCACCCAGGCCGTGATGGCGGAAAAGCGCTCGCTGGTGGTTGGCGGCTTCCATGTCACTGAAAGTGCCGACAGGCAAAGAAAGGTCCCTCTATTGGGCGATATTCCGCTGTTGGGCAAGGCATTGTTTTCCTCGAGCGAACGCCAGAACAATCGCCGTGAACGCCTGTTCATCCTCACCCCACGCGTCATCGGCGACCAGGACGACTCGTCGCGCTACTTGCCGCAAGCCGATCAAGCCGAGTTGCAAGCGGCCCTGGCACCGCTGGCCAGACGCTACGCCCCCCATCAGCCCGTCATAAAACGCAGTGACATCACCGCCACCCTGGCGCATCTGGTCAGCGGGGAAGTCCCCAAGGCTTTCAAGGCGGCACCGATGCCTCTGGGGCTGAACACCCTATGCAGCACCCGCGACCTGCTGTCACTGAACACAGAGCGCAGCCAGTGGTACGCAGGCCCGGAATACAACGTGGCGGTCGTGGTATTGCGCAACCAGTTCAACCGTAACGTCCGTATCGACGAGAAAGAGTGCAGCAACTCGCAGACACTGGCAGTCACCGTGTGGCCGCGCGCCTGGCTCAAGCCGGGCGAAGAGGCCGAGGTATTTGTCGCCATGCGCCCCGTAGTGAAGGATGAACACCTCAGTGTGCCCCGCCCCTCCTTGATCACACCCGCTCAGAAGGCCATGCCATGAAATACAGACCGTTACCCATCATCTTGATCGGTGCAGCATTGCTCGTCAGCGGCTGTACGCCCACCTGCAAAGGTGATTCGTGCTCACGCCCACAATCGACCAAAGACAAGATGGTGATCTGGTGGCCCTCATCGATGCGCGTCGAACCCGGCCCCGCCGGCGAGCGTGCGGACTACCAGACCGTGTCACTGGAACGATGAATCGCCAGCGAATGCCTGACGATCAACGCCAGGTATTTCTGGATAACCTGGTGAGCGGCACTGCCGCTCACCTGTCCCTGGCACCCGGTATCAGCGCTTGCGCACTGCAGGCTGGAAACCGCCCGGGACTGGCACTGAAGATCGCTCGCGAAGCAGTGCAGGCCGGGCAATTGCAGCGGGTGTTGGAAAGGCGATTTGAGCAGGCGCTGGCGTTCGATGGTTGTTTTATCTACGTCGACGACCAAGACGCTCTGGTGATCTGGCACGCCCTGCCCACAACCCACAGTACTGTGGACAGAGTCCTCAGCCGGCTGCTGTCGCTGGCCAATCTGCAAACCTTGGACGCAGATAGAATCCGCTGATCAACGTTGCTCAAGCTCCGGCAACTCCAGGGTTTCGCGCTTGGCTTCATCATCGAGCTCACGCAAGGTGCGGTAAATCACTGCAACCGCCTGCAGGGTTTCGCGGGGGATACTGGCACCCAGCTTTCTCGTGTAGAGCGTACGGGCCAGCCACACGCACTGGATCACCGGTACGTCGGCAACCTTGGCGCGATGGATCAGTTTACGGGCTTCTGCATCCGTACCTTTGCTGACCAGCAAGGGCAGCGGGGTTTTACCGGGACGGTAATACAAGGCGACAGCAAAGTGCGTCGGGTTGACCACCAGCATATCGGCCTCTTCCAGCTTGGGCAGCTTGACCTTCGGCTCCTCCTGGGCCAATTGTTGCGCCAGTGCGCGCCGCTGGCCTTTTACATGGGGGTCGCCTTCCATGTCCTTGTACTCTTTGACCACCTCCACCTGGGTCATGCGCATGCGCTTGGCAAAAAAGTGCTTCGCCATGATCAGGTCGATGAGCGCCAGCACCAGCAGCATGCCGAGGCAGACATGCAACAGGTGACGGAACAACGCGATCAACGCCAGGATGTAACTCTGCAGATCACTGGTGGCCAAATTGATCAGCGTGCCCAATGAGGGCCAGATCACCACATACAGAATCAACGCGATCAGGCAGGCTTTTGCGACGCTCATCAACAAGTTCATCAACTGCTGGGCCGAGAACATTTGCTTGATTTGGCTGATCGGGTTGAGGCGATTGAAATCCAGCTTCAGGGTCTCCGGTGCAAACAGCAATCCGAACTGCATCCAACTGCTGATCAGCTTGGCGGCGATCGCCACCCCGGCCATCAACAGGGCAAATGAGAAAAAAACCACCATCCCTTCAAACAACACCTCCTCCAACGCTCGCGCAAAGGGCTGAGCCAGGCGTGACATCGGCAGCAGCATCAATTGTTGGAAGCGTTGCAGGCTGCTCTCGGCGGTGAACAAGGCAATTTCGCTGATGGCCGTCAACGCCACCAGCTTTGCCACATCCTGGCTTTGGGCAACCTGGCCCTTCTTGCGCTGGTCACGCAGCTTCTTGGCAGACGCCGGGTGCTTTTTTTCGCCGGAGTCACTCATGGGATAGCGACCTTGATCAACAGCCCCACTGAATGCTTAAGATCGCCCAACAGCCCCATGCGCCCGACGATCAGGTCCTGCAACAGCGCGTAGTAGAGCAAGAGAATACCAATCCCCGCCAGGCTCTTTACCGGTGGCGCCAGCGTACTCACTTGTAACTGTTGGCTGTAGACCCCCAGCAGAGCGATGCCGAACTCCAGCAACAACAGCACCGCAATAAACGGCGCAGCGTAGAGCATCATGTGCGTAAAGGTGTCACCCAACAGACCAATGAACACACTCATGCCATTCGCCGCCGGCAACGGGAACCACACAGTGGGTGGCCAGATCAGGTAACTGTCCCAGATGACTTGGGTCAACGCGCCCAACCCCAAGCTCGCCATCAGCAGGAAAATCGCCAGTTGCTTGAACAAGTGCCCGATCGGCGTCGCGTCCGGTCCCAGCGACGGGTTGAGCTGACCACCGGCCAAGGCGCCGCGCTGGTTATCCAGCAGCGCACCCACGGACTCAAACATCCAGAACGGCATCGATAGCAGCACGCCCAGTAAAACGCCCAGAGCCACTTCCTTGAGCACCAGCGCAATCAGCAGCATCGAGGAGTAATCCTGTCCCGCCAGCGCCGCATGGATACCCGGTGCAGGCATCAAGGCCAACACCATCACGATGGTATGGCGCGGCATGCCCTTTATATGCTGAAAACAGAACGCCGCGACCAAAATGCCACAAGGGTAGATGCGCGCCATGCCGATCACCAGGCTGGGCAAATACTCGAGATAGAGCTGCATGGGCAGGGTCTCAGTTCAAGGCCGACCGGCCGATCATGTCAAAGGTCAGGTTCATCAGCTGGATCAACTCCACGCCAATCCAACGGCCGGTCATGATGAGTGTGATCCCCACCGCCACCAGCTTGATGCCGAAGGGCAATGTCTGGTCCTGCACCTGCATCAACGCCTGCACCAGGGACGTCATCACGCCCACCACCACTGCTATGATCAACGGCGGTGCCGACAGCACAACCACCAGCAACATGCCTTGCTTGAACAGCACGATGGGTTCCATAAACCACTCAGAGATAAGAGAGGGACAGACTATCGAACAACCGTGACCAACCGGACACCAGCACGAACAACAGTAATTTGAGCGGCAGGGAAATGGTCATCGGCGAGACCATTTGCATGCCCAGCGCCAACAGCAGGTTGGAGACAATCAAGTCGATGACGATGAAGGGGATATAGATCAGGAAGCCGATCTCGAACCCCGCCTGCAGTTGCGACAACACGAACGCCGGGATCAACAGGATAAAGTCCTCGCGCTGCACCTCTTGGGCCATCTGCGCCGGCCACAGGCGTGCGGTGTTTTCAAGCAGGTGTGTCAGCACATCCGGATCGATGTTGCGCAACATGAAGGCACGCAACGGTTTGATGGCTTCATTTCCGGTCTGCAAGAACGTTTGCACGCTGCTCAGGTCAAGCGGCGACGCTTTGACGTTCTCGGCGACTTCATACCCCACAGGCGCCATGATAAACAGCGTGGCCGCAAGCGCGATGCCATTGATGGCCATGCTCGGCGGCACCTGCTGCACACCAATGGCGTTGCGGGTGATCATCAGCACAATCACGATCTTCAGGAACGCCGTGCAGACGATCAACAGCATGGGCATCAACGACAACGTTGCCAGTAGTAAGGCCAGGATTAAGGGGTCCACCCCCTGAAACGTCATCGGTCGAACATCACGCGGGAGAGTTGCAACCCCAGGCGCCCATCGACTTCCACCAACTGCCCCTGACCAAGCGGTCGGTCACCGTAATAGAGCCCAGCCGTGCCTGGCGCGTAACCGGTAATGCCCAGCACCGCGCCTGGCGCGAGGTTGCGCAACTCGCCCAGGGTCAGGTTCAACGTGCCGCAGCGTACGTTCAGCGCCATGCTCAACTCATCGAACGGCTCGTGGCCGAATACGTCCATCACAGGCTCATCGCCCTCATCCCCGGCGTAGTGGGGGGCTATAAATTCTTCGTCCACAGACGTCTCCTCGATTGAAGTTAGGATCAGGCACAACGGCCCGCTGTCATCGCCAATGCACCCATGCAGTCGCTGTTTGCCAACCTGGACATGGCCACTGCCCTGGGGGTGGAAAAAGGTCTGCTCAAGCACCAACACATCCCCAGTGCGCAGACTGCGTGCTTGGGCGATCGGTAATTGCAAGTGCCCAAGGGGCACCGCAATCGCCAACCGAAACGACGCGGGCAACGGCCCGGCCGTGGCACGCCATAGCCCAGCGTCGCAAAATGCCAGGAAGCTCTCGGCGCTCATCCACATATACCCCTCGACCCGGGATTGCCCGAGGGTCACACTAAGTCGGCAGCCAAACGCCTTGGAGGGTTTGGTCTCCAGCAAGCGAATATTACCCAGCAGGGCTTTTACCTGAGGACTCAGGTGATACTGGAACAACGTCCAAAACCAGGAGTCCGGATCGTTGCCCGACGGAGCCAGCGTCACAGGACACTCACCCAGCAGGCTGAGCAGCGGCCCCGCGTCGGCCAGCGCCAGTACGCCATACACCGTATCGAAGCACGCCACCTCACCACGTGCCGGGGCACGCCCAGGTTCGAGCCTCAGCTGACCTCGCTGCCCGGCTACCTGAAACGGCATGCACAGGCCACGCCCCAGCCTGCGTCGGGCAGCAACTGTGTTGCCATTGACCGTAGGTAATGTCAGCAACGGCACTAGCATGCGCAGCCGGCATCGGGTAAAAACACGCTGACCGGCTGTCCCAGCATGCGTGCGAAGCGATCCTCACATTGTTGCCGCATACCGCTGAGCCATCGCGCCGTCGCTTCCTCTTGCGCCTCCAAATCGATACTCCAACTGCTCTGCTCGCGGTGCACACTGGCATTGATTCGCCCCAGACGAGGCAAGTGGAACACCGCCTGAAGCGGCCACTGCGAGGCGCCCTGCAGACGCGTCGCCAGCTGTTCGGCAAGCGCCTCGATCATCGCGGCACCGCCCAGTGACTTTGATCTCGATAGGTAAGCGCCCCCGCCTGAGCCCTCACCGTCCTCAGCCCACATCTGGTTGAACAACCGCGTCAACTCCACAGGCACGACGCCTCCTGCTCCGGGCTCACGCTCTTCTCGTTGTTCAAGCCCCCGTGGACGTTCAGCGGGTTTATCTGAAACCTGGGTCATACCGACTCCTGCACCAGTAAAAAGGATAACTCCTGAAGTTTTTCCACTTGTCGCAGGCATTCAGTGGCCTGTTTCTGGGCACTGCCGACACAGGCTTGCTTCTCTTCTTGCTGGCCCCGCAAAACCTCCAACTGCCCGATATTCCGCTGGGTATTGGCAGACAAACCGCGCTCCTGCGCGCCCCAGGATTTCAGGGCCTGCAGGCTCAGTACCTGGCCCTGATGCTGGCTGAGCAAACGAGCACTCTGCCGGGCCTCTTCCTGCCGGGTTTGCTCAAGGGTGTCCTGGGCCTGTTGGATATGTGCAAGCAGGGCCTGCTGGGCCCGCTTCGCTTCACGCAGGGCGCGCTCGGCGCGGTCTGCCCGATGGCGGCGCAGGCGCCGCAGCGTTTCGACTTCACCTAGCAGCTCGTCAGAATGGGACATAAGCGGTCAGCTCCTTGAGTTGCTCCAGCGTCATTGCCATCGGAGAAGGCTCACGCAAGTCCTGACGCAGGAAACCATCGACGGCCTGGCGGCTGTCCACTGCCAGGTCGGTCAAGGCATCACTGCCTGGCTGGTATTCCCCCAGCTTGAGCATCAGTTCGATCTGCTGATAGGCCGACAACAACCGTCGCAACGCGGTACCCGCCTGGATATCCGCAGGCTCGGCGACATTGCTCAGTATCCGCGACAAGCTCGCCAGCACATCCACCGCCGGGTAGTGCCCGCGCTCAGCCAGCTTGCGGGACAACACGATATGGCCGTCGAGCAGCGAGCGAACTTCATCGGCCACCGGGTCATTCATGGAGTCCTGCTCGATCAGCACCGTATAGATCGCCGTGATCACGCCCTCATTGGTCAACCCGGCGCGCTCTACCAGCCGCGGTAGAAGGCTGTAGACCGACGGAGGCAAGCCGCCGCGGCCAAGGGGTTCGCCAGCGGCCAGGCCGATTTCACGCTGCGCCCTGGCGAAACGCGTCAGGGAGTCGATCAGCAGCAACACACGTTGCCCCTTGCGGCGAAAACCTTCAGCCAGAGCGGTTGCCGTAAATGCCGCACGGGCTCGCTCCATGCTGGAGCGATCGGACGTGGCACACACCAGTACCGCCTTGGAGCGCAGCTGTTCATCCAACTCGTGATCGAGAAACTCACGCAGCTCACGGCCCCGCTCACCGATCAAGCCGAACACGATGACATCGCACTCCACGTTTCGGGCGATCTCGGCCAACAGGGTAGTCTTGCCGCAACCCGCACCGGCGAATAGGCCCACACGCTGGCCTTCGCCCAGCGTCAGCAGGCCATCGATCGAGCGTACCCCGGTGGCAAGCGCACGGTTGATCCGTGGCCGTTCGGTGGGCAACGGTGCCTCACACAATACTGCGCTGGTATCCGGCAAATCGGCCTCAACAAAGGCGCTGGGACCGTCTCCCGCGATCGGTCGTCCGAAACCATCCAACACCTGACCCAGCAATGCTTCGCTGACCTGTACCCGATGTGACACCCCAAGACGCTCGACGCCGGCGCCCACCCGCACGCCTTCCAGGTTACCCAGGGCACTGAGCACAGCATCCTGCTGATCAAAACCGATGATCTCGGCGAGCATGTAGTCGCCAGGCTTTTTCTCCACTTGGCATAAATCACCGATACGCGCCTGGGGCAGTCGGCACTGCAGTAACATGCCATTGACGCGCTGGATGCGCCCACGCATTGTCACGGGCGCGAAAGTCGCCAACGACTGCGCCTGACGCTGTTGCCAGGCGTCGAGACGCGCTTGCATTTGCGTACTCACCAGCGCACCTCATAACGCTGCGCCCCATCGAACACGACTTTGCTGTTATCGATCAGCACCAGGCGCAGGCCATCCACTTCATCGCCGATAAACAGCCGGCTGCCCTCCTCCAGGACCACATGACCATTGGGCCCGCCCACAATCTGCACAATCTTGAACGGCAAGGTTGCATCGCGCACGCGCACACGGCTGATCACCGGTACCGCGCTGTCATATTGCTCGCCAAAACGGTTGAGCATGCGCGCCACCATCGCTACATCATCCTGGGATACGTCGCCATCGAGCGCGACCTGGCCATTGATCACCTGCAAGTTGACTCGCTGGCCCAACTCGCGTTCGTTGAGCATCTTCAACAGCTGTTGGCGCACTTCGAACGGTGAGGCCAACGCCTGCTTCTGCACCACTGGCGGCCTCAAGGACGCCTTGGCCTCCGGGTCCCCGGTGGACGCCATGCCCACCACGATGAAAATGACCGTTATCGCCAGCACCAGGCTGATCAGGCGCTTTTGCTGGGAATGGGAGATAGCCGACAACGTGAGTTCCCGCGCCGGCTCATTGAGCGCGGGCGGCGCTACCGGTGCAGGGGCGGGTGATTGAGGCCAGGGCTCGTCGGCCAAGCTGACACACAGCCGCACGCCCCCCACCCAAAAGACGCCATTGAGCGCCAGGCAGGCGATCTGGGCCAGCACCTGACCATCAGCGCCACGTAACAACCCGGCTTCGGCCTGCACCGACCAGTTCGCGTCTATGAGCCTCAGCCTTGCATGCTGCTCGGCGATGCCTGCATCGTTGAGCACCAAGTCTGCATCGCCCTGGGCACCGATGCTCCACTGCTCCCCAAACAAAGGCAGTGCAGCCCCCTGGTGCAGTCCATCAAGCACGCGTAACTCGAACATCATCAAGCCCTCATGCCACCGCACCGCGCATCAATTCGTCCTGGCCCAGGTCAAAGCGGCCCAACACCTTCACCTTGGAAGTACTACCCAGCTCGGCGAAAGACAGCACCGGCACATGATTGAACTCTTCCACCAGTAACGTGCGCAGAGGGCTGCGCAAATCCTGCGCGACCAGCATCACGCTCTTGAATTTGGGGCGCGCGGAAAAGGCTTGATTGAGCAGGTTGATCAACGCCGCGCTATGCTCTTCGTCGAGTGCGAAGAACACGCCGGTCTGGGTCTGGCGCAATGCCTCACGCAGGATGTTTTCGGTCTGCGGCGACAGTAGCCATGCCTGCAGGCCGTCGGCTTCGCGGTACTGATGGTAGATCTGCGCCTTGAGCGCAATGCGCGCGTAGTCAGCCAGTGCGTCCGGTTCACGCTCATGCTGGCCGTACTCGATCAGTGATTCGACAATCAGCCGCACCGCCCGCAACGGAACACCTTCACTGGCCAAGCGTTGCAACACCGCCGAAAACCGCGACAGCGGCATGATCCGCTGCAGTTCCTGGACCAATTCCGGTTGGTTTTGCTCCAGCCAGCTGAGGATCGATTTGCTCTCCTGGATCCCCAGGAACTGTGGCCCGCTGAACATCATCGCCTGTTTCATGCGCTCTACGATCAGGCTCGCCGCGGTGAAGCGCTCCAATAGCGGATCATCGAGCAGCGGATCATCCGGCGCCAACCAGAGCCACTCCTGTTCATCGCGCTCCGCCTGCCCCGGTATGGCGTGAGCCGGCTCAACCGTGAGCGCCTTGCGCTCAACCGCAACCAGGCTGACGACCGAGGCCTTGACCATTGGCACTTCGTGCACACAAAAGCGCATTTCATCGTCGGCCAGCGTGTCATCGAGTTCCACCTCGAACGGTGGCAATGTCAGGCCGATATTGGCGACCAGCGCATTTCGCGCCTGGCGAATCGCGTGAATAAGATCGGTCACCTCAGGCGTCCCACGCAGCACTGGAGAGAACTGCAACAGGTACGGCCTTGAAGGATCAAACCCACGCAAGTCCTCACGACCGTTCTCTTCCGGGCGCACCGCTTCTGCAGCTTCAGCGCTGGGTTGTTCCAGCCGCTGGCGCTGTCGCACCAAGTAATACCCCAGGCTGCCAGTGACCAACGCTATGAGGATAAATACCACGGTGGGCATGCCAGGCACAGCCGCAAAGGCCAGCATCCCTACCGAAGCGATCATCCAGCTCTTGGGTTCGCTGGTCATCTGCCGGGCAATTTCGGCGCCCATGTTCGTGATGCCCTTGCGGCCATCCGGCGCTACGCGGGTGATGATCATGCCGGCCGTGAGAGAAATCAGCAGCGCCGGGATCTGCGCGATCAGGCCGTCGCCGATGGTCAGCACCGAGTACAGGCTGATAGAGTCGGAAGCGCTCAAGCCATGCTGGAACATGCCTGTGGCGAAGCCGCCCAACAGGTTGACCACGACAATGATCAGGCCTGCGATAGCGTCGCCCTTGACGAATTTCATCGCACCGTCCATGGCCCCGAACAGTTGACTCTCACGGGACAACTGATCCCGTTTGTCCCTTGCTTGCATGCCGTCGATAAGGCCGGCGCGCAAGTCGCTGTCGATGGACATTTGCTTGCCGGGCATCGCGTCCAGGCTGAAACGCGCCGCCACCTCAGCCACTCGCTCCGAGCCTTTGGTGATGACCAGAAAGTTGACCAGGGTCAGGATCAGGAAGATCACCATGCCCACGGCCAGGTTTCCGCCGACCACGAAATTACCGAAGGCCTCGACGATGTCACCAGCGTCTTGCTCCAGCAGGATCAGACGCGTGGTCGCAATCGACAGTGCCAGGCGAAACATGGTGGTCAACAGCAGAATCGATGGGAACGATGAGAACGCCAGTGGCCCTGGCAGGTACAGCGCCAATACGATCAACAGGCACGAGATGCAGATGTTCAGCGCGATCAGAATATCCACCAACCAGGTGGGCAGCGGCACGATGAAAATGAACACGATGGCCATCACCACCACGGCGCCCAGCACTTCGGCGCGCTGCGCGACTTTCAGCAAAAAACGGTTGATGGCCGAAAGCGCAGTCACGCAAAAGTCTCCGGCGTTGCTGTGGCTTGCAGGTACTCACGCTCCATTTGCGTGAGTTCCCCCGCTCTTACCAACAGGTTGTGCAGAAGCTCCTCACGTGTCCGGTGGTCAAACCACAACGCCAGAGGGAACTTCTTGAATACCGAGTAAATGGCATTGAGGGCTATCAGGGTGCGGCTAAGTTGGCTGCCCGCGTCCAGTTCCTCCAAGAGTTGTTGAAACTCATGGGAGTCCATGCCTGTAGTGGTGTAACCCAACAAGCGCTGCATCAGCTTCGACGTAACGCGCTCTATCCTCAGACGCTCGATCAATGCCTGGCACAGGGCAAATACTCCACTCAACTGCCAACAGCTTTGCAGGCCCAGGAGCAAGGTACGCAAATGCGCCGGGGGCAATGATGGCACCTTCGCCGCGATATCGTCCGCCAAGGCTTTTTGCATCACCTTGAGCCCTTTTGAAAACCGATCGACACCGAATAGATCCAGCAGCTCCTGCAACATCTTCGCCAGGGATTGGTGCAAAACCACACAGGTGTAATAGCGCATTCGCACCGCCAGACGCTCTTGCAGGTCGGGACAGCCCTCCTCAAGTGCAACCGCAGTATTCAGACCGGCCTGGATCTGTCCTGCGAACCTAGCCTCCAGCTTGATGCGTGCATCGCGTGCCAACGCTGCTTCCGCGCCCGCCTGGGCCTCCACATTCTTGAGCACAAGACAGGTGAGCGTGGGGTCGCCTGCGCAAACCTCAAGCAACTCACCAACATCGGCACGTATTTGCAGATGCTGCTTGAACTGCAATGTGGCCATTGCCAAGGTCTTCTTGGCGGGATGACCCAATTGGTTATAAAGCTGCCTGAGTATCTGAACCGATGCCACAGGCAGGATGAGCGGCCGCTGATTCAGCGCCCGGCTGTTGGCTACCACTTCCTCGTTGAACAGAAGAGCCAGGTCATCGGTAACCGGGCCAGCAACAGCAGTAGCAGGTGTTGAGGGTTGGCTGATGCTTGTCCGATCCCCGGGGTGGATCTTTTGCAGTTCGGAAGGGAAATCAACCATGACTGGACCTGAACAGGAGGAATGTTTCCCTGTGTGGCAAGACCTGCCCAAACAGTTCCATCAACAAACGGCCGACTGCACATTTGAAAAGACTTGCACGCGCTTGCAACGCTCTATGCAAACCCTTGCACAAAATCGCATCAATACAAGATATTTATGTATATAAATCAATATCTTATGAGTTTTTTCCGCCTGGCACAGCCAGTGCAACCGGGGTTCTCGTCGACACCTTTCGACTGCGTCTACTCCAAGGAAAAATCCATGAATATCCCTATTGAAGCTTTAGCGCACCTGGTTGGCAGCTCGCCTCAATTCATGCTTCACCTGACAGACGACCAGCAAAAAAAACTTCGGCGCTTCATTCACAAGCGCGTACTCAACCCCGAAGATGCAGACGACCTTCTGCAATTGACCTACCTGGAAGCCTGGCGCAACCGTGAACGTTTCAGCGGGAATGCCACGCTCAGCACTTGGATGTGCGGTATCGCGCAAAACCTCATACGCAACCACTTCAGACGCCTGTATGCCAAACCCGTGCATTGCGAATTCGATGAATCGCTGTGGCATGGCCAGGAAGACACGCAAAACCTGGACTGGGAATTTGAAATCAATCGGCGCCTGGAGAAAACCTTGAGCGCCATAGACCACCTACCGATAGAAATGCGCAAGACGCTGTACGCCTCACTGGAAACTGACGGCAGCTACCAGGACACCGCCGACGCACTAGACATTCCGATCGGGACGGTTCGATCACGCCTATCACGGGCGCGCGAACAGCTTAAACGTGCCACCCACAACTCGAAGTATCCCTAAAGCCAGACCCACGTTGGGCGGCAGGGATATCTGCCCAACGTGATCAGGCCTTTCTGGCGGTGCAGACGGGTGAATCGCGAACCACTCGTCGCCCGATCCGGTGATTTCGCTTAAACAGTTGAAAGCGCAGATAAAAATTCAAAATAAATACTTGACGCATTGCCGTTCTGCGCGAATAATGCGCGCCACTTGGCTACATAGCTCAGTTGGTTAGAGCATAGCATTCATAATGCTGGGGTCCGGGGTTCAAGTCCCTGTGTAGCCACCAAGTACTAAAAACGGCTTACCGAAAGGTAGGCCGTTTTTTATGCCTGGCAAAAAGTGCTGGGGCGATGGTATTGCGGTTACAAGCGGCGCACTTGCGTCCGAAAAAAGGCGCCATCTGTATTTTGACGCCCTCTTGACCCGCTGTTAGTGTCCAGCCTCCCTTCTACGCGCGGAGTGCTCCACGGTGAAACTGGACATCTACCAAGTCGACGCTTTCAGCCAGTCCCCCTTCGGCGGCAACCCGGCAGCGGTCTGCCCGCTCACCAAGTGGCTCAGCGATGAGCAACTGCAAGCCGTCGCCGCCGAAAACAACCTTTCCGAAACCGCCTATTTTGTACCTCGCGACGGCTTCTACGAACTGCGCTGGTTTACCCCCGAAGTCGAAGTGGACCTGTGCGGCCATGCCACGCTTGCAGCGGCGTGGGTGTTGATTCACCAACTGGCAGATGCGCCAGAGGTGTTGCGCTTTGCCACGCGCAGCGGCGAACTTCGGGTGACACGCAATGGCGATGAGCTGGCGATGGACTTCCCCGCCAAGCAACCGCAACCCTGCGAGCCGCCTGATGGCATGTTGAGCGCGCTCGGCATTGAACAGGCTGACGTGTTCAGCACCGATGACTACATCGTACTGCTGGACGACGAAGCGCAAGTCGCCGCACTGACACCGGACTTCGCCCGCCTCAAGGGCCTGCCCAAACGCGGCATTGCCGTCACGGCCAAAGGCGCGCGGTTTGATTTCATCTCCCGTTGGTTCGGGCCGAATGTGGGTGTGAATGAGGACCCGGTGACCGGTTCGGCCCACACGTCGTTGGCGCCATTCTGGGCTGAGCGCTTGGGCAAGAACCTGTTGACCGCCGAACAGGGCGGCAAGCGCCGTGGTCAACTGCGCTGCGAGTTCAAGGGTGATCGCGTGATCATTTCCGGCCACGCGGCGCTTTACCTGAAAGGCACCATTTACCTGTAAACAGCAGTACCTCAAGGACAACAGATCATTCTCAAAATGAACGGAGTTCAGCGCGTGCTTTCGATTTCCCGCCGTCAACTGTCGGTGATTGCCGCAGCCTTTGCCCTGGCTGCCTGCCATACCCCTGTCAACGAACAGCCACCGGCACCGGAGCTGGGCTCCGGTTATCGCACCGACCTCACCACTCAACACGCCGAGCGCCATATGGCCGCGGCGGCCAACCCGCTGGCGGCGCAGGCCGGGCGCGAGATGTTGCGCATGGGCGGTTCGGCGATCGATGCGGCGATCGCGATGCAGGCGGTATTGACCCTGGTGGAGCCGCAGTCTTCCGGCATCGGTGGTGGTGCGTTCATCATGGTGTGGGACGGGAAAAACGTACACGCCTATGACGGCCGTGAAACCGCGCCGGCCGGGGCTACCGAGCGTTTGTTCCTGCGCAGCGACGGTACGCCGATGGCATTTCCAGAGGCGCAGATTGGAGGACGCTCAGTCGGTACTCCAGGGGTATTACGTGCGCTCGAAATGGCGCACAAGAAGACCGGCCGGTTGCACTGGGCCACGCTGTTCGAGCCGGCGATCCGCCTGGCAGAACAGGGCTTTGCGATTTCTCTGCGCCTGCACAGCCTGATCGCGGCTGACCGGTACATTGTGCAGTCACCCGACATGGCGGCGTATTTCCTGAACGCGGATGGCACGCCGAAAGCCACCGGCACCGTGTTGAAAAACCCGGCGCTGGCCAATGTGTTCAAACGCATCGCCAAGGAAGGGCCGGACGCGCTGTATCAAGGGCCGATTGCCGATGAGATTGCACGCAAGGTGCAGGGCCATGGCAACGCGGGCAGCCTGTCCCAGGTGGACCTGAAGGACTACACCGCCAAGGAGCGCACGCCGCTGTGCACCGATTACAAGCAGTGGAAAGTCTGCGGCATGCCACCGCCGTCGTCGGGCGGGATCGCCGTCGCGCAAATCCTGGGCACCTTGCAGGCGCTGCAAGCCCGGGACATCGCAGCAATGCCACCGCTGAAAAGCGCATCGCCTGCCGGCCTTGAACCAACGCCCGAAGCCGTGCACCTGCTGGCCGAAGCCGGTCGCCTGGCCTTTGCTGATCGCGGGCTCTACGTCGCCGATACGGACTTCGTGCCCGTGCCGGTCGCGGGTCTGGTCGCACCGCAATACCTGGCCAAGCGCGCGGCGTTGATCGGCGAGCGCAGCATGGGCATCGCCAAGCCGGGCGTACCGGCAGGTATCCAGGTGGCCTATGCGCCGGACCGCTCGCCGTTGCGCATCTCCACCTCACAAGTGGTGGCGGTGGATGACCTGGGTGGCGCCGTGTCGATGACCACCACGATTGAGGCGGCATTTGGCTCCCATCTGATGGTCCAGGGTTTCTTGCTCAACAACCAGATGACCGACTTCTCGTTTATCCCTGAAGAAAATGGCCAGCCGGTGGCCAACCGCGTCGAGCCCGGCAAGCGCCCACGTTCGGCCATGGCGCCAACCCTGGTGTTCGACCGCAAGAGCGGCGAGCTGCTGGCCACGCTCGGCTCGCCCGGCGGCTCGCAAATCATCGAGTACGTGAGCAAGTCCCTGGTGGCGATGCTTGACTGGCAACTTGGCCCGCAAGCGGCCATCAGTCTGCCGAACTTCGGCAGTCGCAATGGCGCCACCGAGCTGGAGGCCGGCTTGTTCAGCCCCGAGCTGAAACAGGCACTCAAAGACAAAGGGCATGCCCTGAGCGAGATCGACATGACCAGCGGCATCCAGGCCATCGTTCGCACGCGGGATGCTAAGGGCAAGGTGTCGCTCAGCGGCGGCGCCGACCCTCGGCGTGAAGGCGAAGCGGTCGGCGACTGAACACTTCAATCAACGGAGAAAGCGCTCGTGCAACAGGCAGACAATCTCGGCGCCATCCCAGGCGTCGACCACGGTTTTTGTTCGATCAATGATCCGCTGCGCCCGGATGAGGTGTTCATCTGCAAGCAGGTGCACAGCGCTTCGGTGATCGAGTGGCAGGCCGACCAGGTGCCCAACACCGTTGAGGCGGACGGGGTGTGCACAGGTGAGCATCAGCCCATCGCTGTGATCACCGCTGACTGCCTGCCCCTTCTTATTGCCGCGCAGAACGGCGAAAAGGTCGCTGCGGTGCATGGAGGATGGAAGGGGCTGCAAAGCGGGATCATCGCCAATGCAATCAAGCGTTTTACCGACGCAGGGATTGCAGTCGACCAGTTGCGCGTGGCGATCGGACCGTCGATCAAACAGTGCTGCTATGAGGTGAGCGAGGGCTTTGTTGCGCAGTTCCAGGCTGACCAGGGACACCTGTGGTCAACCGGGCGGGCGCCGTGGAGCGCAGCGCAACCCGCACCATTATTGCCCCCGCAAATTGCACCGCCCCACGCCAGGCAAGCAGGAAGCGCGTGGTTTGACTTGAGCGGGTATGGCGTGATGTTGCTGCAAGCGGCCGGCATCCGGCGTGAACAAATCGAGGTGAGTGAGGTGTGCACTTACTGCACCTCCCCCACCTTTGCCAGCTACCGCCGCAGGACGCATCACCCAGAGGAAGTGAAGACACTGATTTATTCGTGGATTGCTCGCATCACCGACTGATCTTCAACCCCTTGCGCCCCGCATGCCGCTCCAGCGCCAGCTCGATCAGCCGGCTCACCAGTTCGCTGTAGCTCATGCCCGCCGCCTGCCACAGCTTGGGGTACATGCTGATGCGAGTAAAACCGGGCAGTGAGTTGATTTCGTTGATCAGCACTTCGCCATCGTCGGTCAGGAACACATCGACCCGTGCCAGGCCGGAACAGCCCAGCACCTCGAAGGCCTCGATGGCCAACCGACGAATACGCTCGCTGGCTTCATGGCTGATATCGGCCGGCACCACCACCTGGGCGGCCTGGTCGTCGATGTACTTGCTGTCGTAGGAATAGAAACCGCTGCTCACCACAATCTCGCCGCAACCACTGGCGATGGGGTGTTCATTGCCCAGCACCGCACATTCGATTTCACGGCCTTTTACCGCCGACTCGACCAACACTTTTTGATCAAAGCCCAGCGCAAGTTCGACGGCTGCGTGGTACTCGGCTTCGTCGCCGACTTTGCTCACGCCCACCGATGAGCCTTGGTTGGCCGGTTTGACGAACATCGGCAGGCCGAGCTTGCTCACTGCCATATCAAAGGCGGTACGCGCCGCATTGCTGCGGGTCAGGGTGATGAATGGGGTGACGGCAATCCCGGCATCGCGCAGCAAGCGCTTGCTGATGTCCTTGTCCATGCACACTGCCGAGCCGAGTACGTCGGAACCCACGAAAGGCAGGTCGGCCATGCGCAGCAGGCCTTGCAGGCAGCCGTCCTCACCGAGGGTGCCGTGCACGATAGGGAAGATCACGTCGACATGTTCCAGCAGGCCACTGCCGGAAGTCTCCACCAGTTGCTGGCTGGCCTTGCCGGGCACCACCGCCAGCTCACGGTTGGACTGGTTGAGGGCGATCAAGGCTGGGTTTTCCTGGTTGAGCAGGAAGTTCGAAGTGTCGTTGAGGTGCCAGTGCCCGGCCTTGTCGATACCGATCAACACCGGTTCGAAGCGCGAGCGGTCGAGCGCATCGACGATATTGCGCGCCGATTGCAACGACACTTCGTGCTCAGCCGAACGGCCACCAAAAATAATGCCTACCCGCAACTTGCCCATGACCCGACCTCACTGTTGAACGTAAGGCTTCTTACCACGGGCCGTCAGCGATTCGCTACCAGATGTGCTCCGAACAACACATAGCAGCCACCGGCAAAGCGGTCGAGCCACTTGCGCGAACGACTGTAGAGGCTGGCCATGCGCTCACTGGAAAACACCAGGGCTACGCTGGAATACCAACTGAACGACAAGGTGGCCATGGTGATCACCGCCAGGGTCAGCAGCATCGGCGACGGCGAAGGCGGCATGGTTGACGCGAAGATGGTGGCAACAAACAAGGCGGCCTTGGGGTTGGACAAATTACCCAGCAACCCCAAGCGCCATGCGGAAAACAACGAGCGCCGGGCTTCGTCCGGCAACACGTTCTGACTCATGCTCGGTGAAGAGCGCTTGAACAGTTTCAACCCGAGGTAGATCAGGTAGCAGCCGCCGATGATCTTGAACGCCAGGTACAGCATCGGTGCCGCCGTAAACAGCGACTTGATGCCCAGGCCACCCGCCAGGCCCCACATGATCGTACCCGTGGCCACTCCGGCGGATGCCACCACACCATGGCGGCGCGAACAACTGGCGGCCAATTGCGCCGTGTTGAAGAAGTTGGGGCCGGGCGTGACCACCGCGACCGTCCACAGCAAGGCCAGCGAAACCAGGGGCATCACATAGGCAGGGTTGAGAAAAACCATGGTAGGCAGCTCCATCAGCGCGAGGCACGAGCGACGATCATAGGCCGCTGCCCAGCCCTGCACAATCGTACAAGACCCCGGCAGACAAGGGATGCAGACTGGGTTAACGTATTTCCCTCTCTTTTTTGTGACCCCTCACCATGGGCAAACCCACCGCCACCCTCGACTGGCTGCACCGCGCGCCCCATGCCAGTGGCCTGGACCGTATCGAAGCGTACTTTGCCGGTTTCGCCTTCGACCCGCATCGCCATGACACTTACGCCATCGGGCGTACGTTGACCGGCGTGCAGAGCTTTCACTATCGCGGCGAGATGATCCACAGCGTGCCGGGCACGACCATGGTGCTTCACCCCGATGAAACCCACGACGGTCACGCCGGCAGCGACGAGGGCTTCAAATACCGGATGATTTACGTCGAGCCCTCGCTGATCCAGCAGATCCTCGGCGGCAAGCCGTTGCCGTTTATCCCGGGCGGCCTGTCCACCGATCCCAGGCTGTTCCGCGCCAGCGAAGTGCTGCTGCAGAACCTCGACAACCCCATCGACCCATTGCAGGAACAGGACGCCCTGTTCGACCTGGCCCACGCACTGAACAACGTCTCGGGCGGGATCATCAGCCGCAAGACCTTCGACTACGTGGCCGCCGAGCGCGCCCGCGAATTCATCCACAGTGCCCTGGGCCGTAGCATCACCCTGGATGAAATGGCCGACCACGCCGGTCGCGATCGCTGGGCCTTGTCGCGGGATTTTCGCCTGCTGTTCGGCACCAGCCCCTATCGCTACCTGACCATGCGCCGCCTGGACCTGGTGCGCAGCCTGCTGGCCCAGGGCCAATCGCTGGTGGACGCGGCGATGACGGCCGGCTTCACCGACCAGAGCCACATGACCCGGCAATTTCGCAGCACCTACGGTATGCCGCCGTCGCGCTGGGTGAAGATGCTCGGGCGCTGACAAAGCTTAGAGCGCGTGCCCATCAATCGGCTGGCCGATGCTGAGAAAATGCCCGCCCGCCACATGGTGCAAAGTACGCAATTCATCATGCCCCTCGAAATGCCAGTGCCCTTCGCTGAACACGCGCTCGTCGGCATAGGCCGCGATCACTTCGCCGAGGAACAGGTCGTAGGTCTGCTGATTATGCGGCTCGGGCAACAGTCGGCATTCCAGCCAGGCCACGCAGCCTTCCAGCAGCGGCGCCTGAGTGTATTCGCCATTGAATGTTTGCAGGCCGTAAGCGGCAAACTTGTCGGTGTCGGCACCGGTGACGTTACCGACGGTTTGCACCAGATCGGCCTGCGCCACGCAAGGCACCTGCAACACAAAAGTGCCGGCGCCTTCCAGCAGTTGGCGGGTCCAGGTGGCCTTGTCCAGCACCACCGCCACTTTCGGCGGTTCGAAATCCAGCGGCATGGCCCAGGCCGCGGCCATGATATTGCGCTGGCCGTTGTGGGCAGCGCTCACCAGCACCGTAGGGCCGTGGTTGAGCAAGCGGTAGGCCTTGGGCAGTGGGACGGGGCGACGGTGGGTAGGGCTCATGGACGATCGGCTCTTCATGCAAGAAAGCCCCTACGATACCTGAAGCCCTACGCTCAACTCGACAGTTGGTTGGCGAACTGCCCCACCGCGCTGACCACCTTCTGCGCACCGTCCTGGATTTCCACGATCACCGTGCCCGCTTCGGCCGCCAGCGCCAGGCCTTGTTCGGCTTGCAGGCGTCCGTCGGTCATCAGGGCAACCGCGTCGCGGGCCATGTCCTGGTTCTGACGCACCACGCCGACAATCTCTTCGGTGGCCTTGCTGGTGCGCGAGGCCAACTGCCGTACTTCATCGGCAACCACCGCAAAACCTCGTCCCTGTTCACCGGCACGCGCCGCTTCGATGGCGGCGTTGAGCGCCAGCAGGTTAGTCTGTTCGGCAATGCCGCTGATGGTCTTGACGATGGTGCCGATCACCTGGGACTGGGCGTTCAGCGCCTCGATGCCGTCACCGGCTTGCTGCATATGCTTGGCCAGGTCGCGCATCACATCCACCGCCTGAGTGACCACGGTGGTGCCACGCTGGGCGCTGTTGTCGGTTTGCAGCGAGGTGCTGTAGGCAATGTTCGCCGCTTCCGCGACCGCCTGCTCCTGGTTGACCTGATCGGTGATGACCGTGGCGAACTTGACCACTTTGTACAACCGGTCATTGGCGTCCAGCACCGGGTTATAGGTGGCTTCCAGCCACACCACACGGCCATGGCTGTCGACCCGTTTGAAGCGGGCCGCAACGAACTCACCGGCGTTCAAGCGCTTCCAGAAGTCTTGGTACTCGGTGCTGTTGTATTCCTCCGGCTCGCAGAATATCCGGTGATGTTTGCCCTGAATCTGCGCCAGGCTGTAACCCATGCCTCCAAGGAAACGGTCATTGGCGGTCAGCACGTGCCCGCCGAGGTCGAACTCGATTACTGCGGTAGAGCGCACCAGGGCGTTCATGAGGTTTTCATGCTCGCGGGAGGCTTCGATGGTGCGGGTAAGGTCGCTGGAATAGATCGAAAAATGCTTGATGCGCCCATCGGAACTGCGCACCGGCTGCACAATCGAGCGCAGCCAGGCTTCCTGGCCATTGCCCCGCATCAGGCGCACGGTGCCGGCGAAATGCTCGCCGCGCACCAGGGCGTTCTTGAAGCGTTGCTGGAACTCATCCCTGCGCACGTGGGCCGGCTCCAGGTCTTCGATCGCGCGCCCCAGCAGTTGGCCACTCTGGTAAGCCAACTCTTGTAGGAAGTTGGCGTTAGCCCATTCCACCCGGCCTTCGGCGTCCAGCGTCAGGCACAGCATTTCACTTTCCAGGCTCTCCTTGACCTGATTCAAGCTGGACAATTCTTCGCGAAGAGCCGACAGCTCCTGCTTCAAACGGGTGTTGAACATGGGGCACCGATGGTCAAATGAGGGAGAGGAATCTGACCTGCATCGGCGCTGCTGGCATTTTCTTAAGCGGTCTTCCGGCCCTGGCCCAACTATTTTTTTGGATCCATCAGCCACCGTTATTTCGGCACACGCCCATCACTTGATACTCAAGGGTATTGAGCTTGCCGTTGGAGTCTTCATAGGTCATGCGCGACGGCACCGGGTTGCACGAGCGGATCGGCGGCGTGACGTTGACCACCGTGGCGATGTCCAGCTTCATGCCGTAGCGATAGGCCTGCACCTCGGGCGCCGGCTTGCCCTTTTTGGCGGCGTAGTCGGCCATGGCTTTTTCGTTGCGCTCCATCATCAGTGCGAACGTACGGTCCCCCCCACCTTCAGCCAGCGCACCGAACGACAAGACTGCAGTTAAAACACCCAGCGCGACTTTATAAAGTTTCATGATTAGTTCCTCGACTGAAAGATTCAGTGCGCAGACTAACCAACTGACCCTGACGCAATCTTCACCAGAACATTACTTATTTGTTAGATAAGTGTGAGCTTCCAGAATTGTAATCTTCGCGCCACTTCTTCGTTATCTGTGGTTTGCAACTATCAGCCCGGGCCAGATCAATAAGAACGCCCACTCTCATAAGAAGCTGAAACTGCCAAGAACCAGGAGCGAACCATGCGTATCCGTCTTTACAGCCTTCCCCTTTCACTGTGCGCCGCTTTCCCGCTGGCTGCCGTGGCCGTGGAGGACCCGCCCGAGGGTTTTATCGAAGGCAGCCGGCTAAATGTGCTGGCGCGTAATTTCTACTTCAACCGCGATGATCGCAAAGGCCAGTCCAGCCCCACCGGCAATGGCTATTCAGAGGCGTGGGCGCAGGGTTTGACCGGCCGCTTTGAGTCCGGCTTCACCCAGGGCACCGTGGGCTTTGGCGTGGATGCGTTCGCCATGGTCGGCATAAAGCTGGACTCGGGCACCGGTCGCAGCGGCGGCAAAGGCTCGTTCGGCGTGCTGCCGGTGGACAGCGAAAACCACCCCGAGGACACCTACAGTAAAGTCGGCGGTGCCGCGAAACTGCGCGTGCTGGATACCGTCATCAAGGCCGGCGACGTATTCCCGCTGACCCCGGTCGTGGCCTACGGCGATTCACGCGTGTTGCCGGAAAGCTTTCGTGGCGTGACCGCACAAAACACCAGCCTCGAGGGCCTGACCCTGCAAGGCGGCCGTTTGAGCGGCATGAGCCAGCCGAGCGAAAGCGGCATGAACAAAGGCTTCGCGACCTTCTACGCCGGGCCCGTCGACTCACCTTGGATCGGCTATTTCGGCGGTGATTACACCGTCAACCAACACCTCAGCGTCAGCCTCTACAGCAGCCGCTTGAAAGACGCCTGGGACCAGTACTACCTCGGCAGCGCCGCCAGCTATCCGCTGGCTGAAGAAGTCTCGCTGTTCGGCGACGTCAACTATTACAAGGCGGTGGACGAAGGCCAGAAAAAGCTCGGTGAATTCGATAACAACATCTGGAGCGCCAGGCTCGGGGTGAAGGTCGGCGCCCACAGCCTGGCCCTGTCCCACCAGCGCAACAACGGCGATGACGACTTCGACTACCTGCGCCAGTCAGACTCGATCTTCCTCAACAACTCGATCCAGTACAGCGACTTCAACTCGCCCAAGGAGCGCTCGTGGATGGTGCGCTACGACCTGGACATGCAGGCATTCGGCATCCCCGGCCTGTCGTTCATGACTCGCTACGGCAAAGGCACCGGCGCCGACTACAGCAACGCCAACGCGGTGTACATGCGTCGCGATGCAGCCGGCAACCCACTGACCGATCAACGCCGCTGGGAGCGGGATATCGAGGCCAAATACGTGGTGCAAAGTGGAAACTTGAAGGACTTATCACTGCGACTGCGCCAGGCAACCGTGCGCTCAAGTGCATTTGAGTCAGACTTGGAAGAAGTTCGGCTGATTATCGAGTATCCAATTGCGGTGCTTTAAGGTAGGCCAATTACATTCACTTGCCGATGCACTACATCTCTTCACAGGTTGAAGTCTGTCAGAACTGTAATATGGGTCTCACCTTCTTGTTAAGTTGCACTTTCTACACTGCACACCGAACACATCTCATCTCTGCGGCTTTTGTGTAGCTCCTTTGGAACAGAGATGAATTTTTGCGCCCCGCTCGGGGCGTTTTTTTTGTGTGCAGGTGCAGTGACGAATCGTCGCACCTGCCTGACATGGCTTGACCCTAAAGCTACTTCACGGTTCAGAGTTTTCCTACAGCCTCCCCCGCCTCGCCATGAGGCCATGCCCTTTTCGTTTTCTTTGAAGGTAACTCCCCATGCGTATCCTTGTGGTTGAGGACGAGCAAAAAACCGCCGACTACCTGCAGCAAGGCCTGACCGAAAGCGGTTATGTCGTCGACTGCGCCGCCAGCGGCATCGATGGCCTGCACCTGGCCCGACAGCACAGCTACGAATTGGTGATCCTTGATGTAAACCTGCCCAACACCGACGGCTGGGAAGTGCTGGAGCAACTGCGCCGCGACGGCAACCAACGCGTGATGATGCTGACCGCACGCGGCCGGCTGGCCGACAAGATCAAGGGCCTGGACATGGGCGCCGATGATTACCTGGTCAAACCCTTCGAGTTTCCCGAACTGCTCGCTCGCGTGCGTACGTTGCTACGGCGCAGCGAACACATTCCGGTGCCGGACGTGCTGCGCGTCTCGGACCTGGAACTGGACCCACGCCGGCATCGCGCCTATCGCGGCAACCGCCGGATTGACCTGACCACCAAGGAGTTCGCCCTGTTGCACGTGCTGATGCGCCAGGCCGGTGAGGTGATGACCCGCACGCAAATCATCTCGCTGGTGTGGGACATGAACTTCGACTGCGACACCAATGTGGTGGAGGTCTCCATCAGCCGCCTGCGGGCCAAGGTCGATGACCAGAGCGAGGTGAAGTTGATCCACACCATTCGCGGCGTGGGTTATGTGCTGGAGGCGCGGCCATGAAGACCAGCAGCCTGTCGATGCGCCTGGGGTTGACCGTCAGCCTGATGGGCGCCGGGTTGGTTGTGCTGCTGGCGACCCTGGCGTACCTGGCCCTGACGCACGAGTTGGACAAGCTCGCCCGCAAGGGTCTGGAAAACAAAATGGAGCAACTGGCCCATACCCTCGGCCAGGGCCTCGACGAACACCGCATCACCAACCGCCCCCATTCACTGCTGGACCTGGTGATGGGCCACGACAACATCTACCTGACCATCATCGGCGCACGGCCCGATGCACCGGTACTCCTCAGCGTCGGCGCCAAGCCCCAGCAACCGCTGCTGCTCGACGTGCCCACCGGCAAGAACCTGGCCTATTTGAACTGGGTCGATGGCCAGGGCAACCGTATTCTCAGCGCTACGCGCCTGATGCCCTTGCAAGGGGGCGAGTACGTACGCGTGCTGCTGTCGCTGGACCGCTCCGATGATGAAGCGCTGCTCAGTGCCTACCTGCGCTCCACGGTGATCGCCCTGCCGATGCTGTTGATCCTGATCGGCATGGGTGCCTGGTGGCTGGTGCAACGCGGGCTTGCACCCTTGCAGCAGTTCAGCCGGGTGGCGGCCAAGGTCAGCACCCAGGACCTGACCCATCGCCTGGCCCTGGACAACCTGCCCAAGGAACTCGGCGAGTTGGCCCAGGGCATCAATTTCATGCTGCATCGCCTGGACGCCGGGGTGCAGCAGTTGTCGCAGTTCTCCGACGACCTGGCCCACGAACTGCGCGCACCGCTGACCAACCTGATGGGCAAGGCCCAGGTGACCCTGTCCCGCGAGCGGCCCTCGGCGGAGTACAAGGCCGGCCTGGAATCCTGCACCGAAGAAATGGAGCGTCTGTCGCGCATCGTGTCCGACATGTTGTTCCTGGCTCAGGTCAGTCACCCGGCGGCACGGGCCGGGTTTGCCCCGGTGTCGCTGGCCGAGGAAGCGCAACGGGTGATGGAACTGTTCGCCCTCAGCGCCGAAGACAAGCACGTGACCCTGAGCCTGCGCGGTGATGCCTGGGTGACCGGGGACCGCTTGATGATCCAGCGCGCCATTTCCAACCTGCTGTCCAATGCCATTCGCCACACCCCCTGCGACTCCAGCGTGTTATTGCTGGTAGAGAGCTACGACCTGAACGTGTCGCTGTCGGTCGGCAACCCGGGGCGTGGAATCGAAGCCCATCACTTGCCCCACCTGTTCGAACGTTTCTACCGTGCCGACAGCAGCCGTACCCGTGCCGAAGGCGGCACCGGCCTGGGGCTGGCGATTGTGCAGTCGATCATGCACCTGCATCAGGGGCACGCCGACGTCAGCAGCCAGCCGGGCCGGTTCACACGGTTCAGCCTGGTGTTTCCTCTTCCTTGAACACGCCGTGTTTCAGTAAGCCGGCTTGATGTGGTGAGCGGGCTTGCCCCGCGCCGGGCTGCGCAGCAGCCCCATCACCAGCTCCATGTCTCCTCAAATAAAAATGCGGTGCCTGGTTTTGGGGCGGCTTCGCCACCCAACGCAGGACAAGCCTGCTCACCACAACGATCACACCTCAGGTATTTGCTCTTCCTTGCGATGCGCCCACTGATACAGCGCCGGTAGCACCAGCAGGGTCAGTAACGTCGAGGAAATGATCCCGCCGATCACCACCGTCGCCAGCGGCCGCTGCACTTCGGCGCCCGTGCCGGTGGCGAGCGCCATGGGGATAAACCCGAGGGACGCCACCAATGCTGTCATCAACACCGGGCGCAGTCGGGTCAGCGCGCCTTCGTTGATCGCCATCGACAACGAGCGCCCTTCCTCACGCAGGTTGCGGATAAAGGCGATCATCACCAGGCCGTTCAGCACCGCCACGCCGGACAAGGCGATAAAGCCCACGCCCGCCGAGATCGACAGCGGAATATCCCGCAGCCACAGCGCCATGATCCCACCGGTCAAGGCGAACGGAATCCCGGTGAACACCAGCAGGCCGTCCTTCAGATTGTTGAACATCATGAACAACAGGCCGAACACCAGCAGCAACGCCACTGGCACCACGATGCGCAGGCGCTCGGAGGCTTCCTTCAACTGTTCGAACTGGCCGCCCCAGGTGGTCCAGTAGCCCGCCGGCACTTTCACCTGGGCGATCAAGGCAGCCTCGGCCTCCTCGACAAACGAACCGATATCCCGCCCCCGCACGTTGGCGCTGACGATCACCAGGCGCTTGCCATTCTCGCGGCTGATCTGGTTCGGGCCGAGCACCAGGTCCAGGCTGGCGACCTGGGACAAGGCGATAAACCCCAACTGGCCAGACGCGCTACCCGGCACCGGAATCAACAGGCGTGACAGCCCGTCGATATCGGTGCGCAGCGCGTCGGACAAACGCACGACCATGTCGAAACGCCGGTCACCTTCGTACAACGTACCGGCCTGGCGCCCGCCCACGGCGACGGCAATGGTGTCCTGCACATCACCCACATTCAGGCCAAATCGCGCTGCCTTGTCACGGTCGATATTGATGGTCAGCACCGGCAGGCCGGAGGTTTGTTCAACCTTGACTTCCGAGGCGCCATTGAGCTTTTTCAGCGTCTCGGCGATTTCCCCGGCGGTCTTGTTGAGCACGTCCATGTCATCGCCGAACACCTTCACCGCCACATCACTGCGCACGCCGGAAATCAGTTCGTTGAAGCGCAGTTGGATCGGCTGCGACAACTCGTACGCACTGCCCGGCACAATCGCACTGGCACGTTGGATATCGGCGATCAGGGTTTCCCGGGACTTCTTGGGATCCGGCCATTGGTCCTTGGGTTTAAGCATCACGTAGCTGTCGGAAATGTTCGGTGGCATCGGATCCGAAGCAATTTCCGCCGTACCGGTACGCGCGAATACGCGCTCGATTTCCGGCACCTGGGCCATCAAGGTTTTTTCCAACTGCTGCTGCATCTGCACCGATTGCGTCAGGCTGGTGCCGGGCACACGCAAGGCTTGCTGGGCAAAATCACCTTCGCTAAGGCTAGGAATAAACTCACTGCCCATGCGACTGGCGACAACGCCAGAGGCGACGATGGTCAGCACGGCCAGGCTGAACACCAGTGGTCGGTGCGACATCACCCAATCCAGCACCGGTGCATAGACCCGGCGCGCGCTGCGCATGACGATATTTTCTTCTTCCTTGACCTTGCCGGTGACGAACAACGCAATCGCCGCCGGCACGAAGGTCACCGACAGGATCATCGCGCCCAGCAGGGCAATCACCACGGTAAACGCCATCGGGTGGAACATCTTCCCGGCCACCCCGGTTAGGGCGAAGATCGGCAGGTACACCACCATGATGATCAGTTGCCCGAAGATCAGCGCCCGCCGCGCTTCCTTGGCTGCGGCGAAGACTTCATGCAGGCGTTCACTGCGGGTCAGCAGGCGACCATGACGCTGTTGCGCATGGGCCAGGCGGCGGATGGCGGTCTCGACGATCACCACCGCGCCGTCAACGATAATGCCGAAGTCCAGCGCGCCGAGGCTCATCAAGTTGGCGCTGACCTTGTTGGTGAACATCCCGGTAAAGGTGAACAGCATCGCCAGGGGAATCACCATCGCGGTGATCAGCGCAGCGCGGATGTTGCCGAGGAACAGGAACAGCACCGCCACCACCAGCAGCGCACCTTCGAAGAGGTTTTTCTTCACGGTGGCGATGGCTTTTTCGACCAGGTTGGTGCGGTCGTAGACCGTGACCGCCACTACGCCCTTAGGCAGCGAGCGGTTGATCTCTTCGAGTTTTTTCGCCACGGCCTGGGAAACGCTGCGGCTGTTTTCGCCAATCAACATGAACACCGTGCCCAGTACGACTTCACGGCCGTTTTCCGTGGCGGCGCCGGTGCGCAGTTCGCGGCCGATCTCGACCTGAGCCACATTGCGCACGCGAATCGGCGTGCCGTCCGAGCTGCTGATGACGATATTGGCAATGTCATCGATGGACGCCAACTGTCCCGGCGCACGGATCAGCAATTGCTCGCCGCTGCGCTCGATGTAGCCGGCGCCGACGTTGGCGTTGTTGCGCTCCAACGCCGTGACCAGGTCATTCAGGGTCAGGTTGTAGGCGGCCAGGCGCTTGGGATCGGGGGCAATCTGGTACTCCTTGGCGAAGCCTCCAATGGTGTTGATCTCGGCCACGCCCGGCACGTTGCGCAGTTGCGGCTTGATGATCCAGTCCTGGATGACCCGCAGGTCGGTCGGCGTGTACGGCGTGCCGTCCTCTTTGCGGGCGCCGTCCTCGGCCTCGACGGTCCATAGGAAAATTTCCCCGAGGCCGGTGGAGATAGGCCCCATGACAGTTTCGATGCCGGAAGGTAATTGTTCGCGAGCCACTTGCAGGCGTTCGTTGACCAGTTGGCGGGCGAAGAACAGGTCGGTGCCGTCCTTGAAGATCACCGTCACCTGGGACAAACCGGAACGCGACAATGAGCGGGTCTGCTGCAAGCCAGGCAAACCGGCCATGGCGGTTTCGATGGGAAAGGTGATGCGCTGTTCGGTTTCCAGCGGCGAATAACCGGCCGCCGCCGAGTTGATCTGCACCTGCACGTTGGTGATATCGGGCACCGCGTCGATGGGCAACTTCTGGTAGCTGGCGATGCCGACACCGGCCATCAACAGCACCGCCAACAGCACGATGATGCGCTGCTCGATGGCAAATTGGATAAGGCGCTCAAACATGGGAAATCACTCGCAGGATCAATGGGCGTGCTCGGCCGAGCCTTTGCCCAGTTCGGACTTGAGGGTGAAGCTGCCGACCGTGGCCACCTGCGCCCCGGCGTCGAGGCCCTGGCGCACTTCGACGTAGCCGTTTTCACTGGCGCCGAGCTCCAGGTGGCGGGTGATAAAACCCTCTGCGGTGCGGACGAACACCGAGGGTTTGTCCTCGACGGTCTGGATCGCGGTCTGCGGGACGGTGACCTTGGCCTGGTAGGAATCCGTCGCCAATTGCACGCTGACAAACAGCCCAGGGCGCCAGGCGTCGTCGGGGTTGGGCACACTGATGCGCACGGTGGCCGTGCGCGTCTGTTCACCGAGCAGGTTGCCGACATACGCCACAGTGCCCTGCACTTCGGTGCCCATTTCGCTGGAGCTGACGGTGACCGGTTTGCCGACCCGGACCTTGTTCAAGTCCTTGGGAAACACACCGAAGGTCACCCACACTTGGGACAAATCGGAGAGGGTGAAAGCGTTGCTGGTCTCGCTCACGACTTCACCAACGCCCAGGTGTTTTTCCACCACCACGCCAGCGAACGGGGCGCGCAGTTCGTAGCGATTACCGCCGACCAGCACAGCGCTGCCGCTCAACGCAGTCATTTTTTGGCGAGCATTGTTGAGGGCAATCTCGGCTTCCTGCATAGCCTGGCGCGCCAGCAGGTAATCCTGTTCGGCGGAGATCTTGTCCTGCCACAACTGCCGTTCGCGCTGGAAGGTGGTGCGCGCCAACTCAACCCGGCGCTCGCTGGCGGCCAGCTCACTGCGTTGGTCAGAGATCTGCTGGCTGGCAATCACCGCCAACAGCTCGCCCTTCTTCACCGCCTGGCCGAGGTTGGCCTTGACTGACTCCACCACACCCGCCACACGCGGAATAATGTGGGAGGTGCGGTCTTCGTCGAAACGCACTTCGCCGGGCAGTACCAGCATCGTGCTGAGGGTGCGGGGCTCGGCCAGGGCCAGTTGAATGCCGGCGGCCTGGATCTGCTGTTCGGTGAGTTCAAGTGCGCCTTCGTCTTCGTCGGCCCTGGCAAGGCCGGACAGCATCAGGCCGAGGGCGACGGCGAGTGCCACACCGTGTCGGTTGTTCATAAAGGACTCCAAAGACAATCAAAACCGGGCGAGGTCGCCGTAGATCCGTTCGATACGCACCCAGGCGTCAGTGGCCTGGGCGGTGGCGGTGAGGTACTGGGTGCGCGCAGCGATCAGGGTGCGCTGGGCGTCGAGCACGTCGAGGAAGCTGAACTTGCCCATTTCGAAACCACGGGTGGCACTGTCCACCGCACTTTGCGCGGCGGGCAGGATCTGCTGGTTGAACGCGCGCACTTCGGTATTGGCGGTTTGCCACAGGTCCAGCGCCTGGCGGGTTTCGGTGCGCAAGCGCAGCTCGGTGGCGTTGCGCAGGTCGCGGGCCTGGTCGGCGCGGCGGGTGGCGGCGAGCACGTTGCCTTGGTTGCGGTTGAACAAGGGGATCGGCATCGACACGCCCACCAGGTTCACGCGCTCGCGCACGCTGGCGTCGTACTGGCTGCCGATGGACACATCGAGGTCGGGAATGCGCTGGGCTTTTTCCAGGCCGACGCTGGCTTCGGTTTGCAGGATGTTCAATTCGGCCAGGCGCAGTTCCGTGGTCTGCTCAAGGCGCGTCAACAACTGCGCAACCGGCGGCAGGGGCGGTGTGGATTGGGGCGGTGTGGCGACGGCCTGGAAATCCGCGCCGCCACTGCCAGTACTCGCGGCCAGGCGGCGATAGGCGTCGGTGAGGCCGACCTGTGCACGGTTCAATTCCAGGCGCATTTCCGACAGCTGTACCTGCGCACGGGTTGCCTCCACCGGCGACGCTTTGCCCGCCGTGACGCGACCATTGGCAACGCGCAGGCCGCGCTCGGCCACAGCCATGGAACGCTGCGCCAGGTCGAGGCGTTCCTGGGCACGCAACGCGCCGTAGTAGTTGTCGATGACGTCGGCACGCAGTGTGTTGCGGCGCTGTTGCAAGGCCAGGGCGGCGGCGTCCTGGGCACGGCTGGCCACGTCAATGCGCGCACCACGCTTGCCGCCCAGTTCCAGGGCCTGGCTGAGCTTGATCGAGGTGGTTCGAGAGTTGCGACGGGTGTCTTCGGCATCCCAGGAGAGCACCGGGTTGGGGAGCAACCCAGCCTGCTGGCGGCCGCCCTGGGCGATGTCGATTTCCCATTGTGCAGCCGCCAGGTCAGGGTTGTTGGCGAAGGCGGTTTGCAGGGCCGAATCGAGGGTCAGGGCCTGTGCCTGGGCAGCGCCGGCAACCAGCAACAACGCCCCCGTCCCCAGAAGTTTTCTAACGGAAATTGCCATAACGAGAGTTCCACGCCCATGAAGTACAAGCGCAGGCAATGTAGCGAGCGCGACTTATCAGGGCGGTGGAGCAAAGATTACAAATCCGACAGCAATGGCTCTGCGGCGGGCATTTCGGCGGCCTGCCGCTGATCGCACCAAAACGATACATAAGCACTTGGCTATCGCGGTATCAGGTATGCTTTTCGGGCAGGAAACAAAAAGAAACAATTCTCCCAACCTGTTCGATAAGGAGTCCCGCCTTGGAGTTATCGACTGCCGCGTGGATGGTTCACGACACTCGCCTTATGTTCTGTGTACTGCTGGCCATCGCCAGCATCATCGTGTTGATCAGCGCGACCAAATTGCCGCCATTCCTGTCGATCCTGATCGGCACCTTCATCGCCGGTGTCGGCGCCGGCCTGCCGCCGGAAGAAGTGGCCAAGGCCTTCAGCAAAGGCGCCGGGGCGATCCTTGGTGAAGCCGGGATCATCATTGCCCTGGGCTCGATGCTCGGCGCATTGATGGCCGAATCCGGCGCGGCCGACCGCATTGCCACCACCCTGCTCGGGCTGGGCAAGGGCAAGTCATTGCCGTGGGTGATGGCGCTGGTGGCGATGGTGATCGGCCTGCCGCTGTTCTTCGAAGTGGGCCTGGTGATGATGGTGCCGATCATCTTTGTAATGGCCAAGCGGTCGAACCAGCCGCTGCTGAAAATCGCCATCCCGGCACTGGCCGGCATGACCACCCTGCACGCCCTGATGCCACCGCATCCGGGGCCGCTGATTGCGGTGGGCGCGTTGCACGCCGACCTCGGCCTGACCATGTTGCTGGGTTTCTGCCTGGCGGTGCCGGCGGTGATCCTGGCCGGCCCGATCTACGGCAACTGGCTGTCCAAACGCCTGCAGGTGGATGCACCGGCGGACATCGGCGCACTGTTCAGCGCACCGCCCAAGGCGCCGCGCCAACCGAGCTTCGGCGTGTCGTTGCTGATCATTCTATTGCCGGTGATCCTGATGCTCGGCAGCACGCTGGCCAAGGTTGCGTTACCAGCGGACAGCAGCGTCGGCCTGACATTGAAATTCCTCGGCGAGCCGCTGATCGCCCTCGGCCTGGCCGTGATCGCCGCCGTGATCTGCCTGGGCTGGGCCGCAGGCATGCCAAGAGCCGACGTGGGCAACACCCTGCGCAAAGCCCTCGCCCCCATCGCCGTCTTGCTGCTCACCATCGGCGCCGGCGGCGGCCTCAAGCAAACCCTGCTGGATGCCGGTGTGAGCCAGACCATCAGCAAGGTCGCCGAAGGCGCGCACATGCCCTACCTGCTGCTGGCGTGGCTGATCGCAGTTGCGCTGCGCCAGGCAACGGGTTCGGCGACAGTCGCCACCACCACGACGGCGGGCATTCTCGCGCCGATGATGGCCGGGCTGGCGGTGACGCAAAGCTCGTTGGTCGCGCTGGCAATCGGCGCCGGCTCGGTGTTCTTCTGCCACGTCAACGACGCCGGGTTCTGGATGGTGCGTGAGTACTTTGGCTTGCAGTTGAAGCAGACGATCTGGGTGTGGTCGGTGTTGCAGACGATTGTTTCAGTCGTCGGCTTGGTGGGTACGCTGGTGCTTTGGCACTTCTTGACCTAACCCCTACGCAGCCAAGGTGTGGCGATTGCCAAACAACGCCACACTCCCCACCCCCACCGCCCCCATCACCACGCAATACCCCACGCAGATCCACGGGCTGGTCGGCATCAACGCAATCAGCAGCAGCGGCGTGGTACTCGCCCACAGCGCGTAGGCAATGTTGTAGGTGAAGGAAATCCCCGACACCCGCACCTGCGCCGGAAACAGGCCGACCATCACCGACGGCACCGCGCCGACCACGCCGCAACTGAGGCCCGCCACGGCATACGCCGCGCCCAGCCATATCCCGCCGTTGATCAGGCTGGCGTACAGCACCGCAATCCCCAGCGGCAGCAACAGGCTGTAGACCAGCACCGCGCGCCAGGCGCCGATGCGGTCCACCAGCAGGCCGGCCAGTACGCAACCGATGTTCAGGAACACGATGCCCAAGGCGCTCAAGGCGAAGGTGTGGCTGGGGCTCATGCCGAAGGTTTTCTGCATCATGGTCGGGGTGATGACTACCAGTACGACCACGGCGGAAGTGAGCACGCAGGTGAGGATCATCGCCGGTAGCAGCACGGCGCGGTGGTCGCGCAGCACGGTGCGCAAGGGCAGTTCGGCGGCGGCCTGGCGGCGGGCCTGCATTTCGAGGAACACCGGGGTTTCGCTGAGCCAGCGGCGCAGCCACACGCCGATCACGCCGAACACACCGCCGAGCAGGAATGGGAAGCGCCAGGCGTAGTCGAGGATTTCTGCGGGGGTGAAGACCTGCGCCAGCAGCGTGGCGGTGAGGGCGCCGAGCAGGTAGCCGAAGGTCAGGCCGGCTTGCAGGAAGCCCAGGGCGTAGCCGCGATGATGGGGCGGCGCGTGTTCGGCGACGAAGGTCCAGGCGCTGGGCACTTCACCCCCGACCGCCGCACCTTGCAGCACGCGCAGCGCCAGCAGGATCAATGGGGCGAAGTAACCGATTTGCGCATAGGTGGGCATGATCCCGATCAGCAGGCAAGGCAAGGCCATCATCAGGATGCTCAGGCTGAACACGCGCTTGCGTCCCAGGTGATCGGCGAAGTGCGCCATCAGGATGCCGCCCAGCGGGCGCGCCAGGTAGCCGGTGACGAAGATCCCGAAACTTTGCAGCAGGCGCAGCCACTCGGGCATTTCCGGCGGGAAGAACAGTTGGCTCAAGGTCAGTGCAAAAAACACGAAGATGATGAAGTCGTAGATTTCCAGGGCACCGCCCAGGGCGGCCAGGCCCAGGGTTTTGTAGTCGGAGCGGGAAAAACGCTGCGCCTGTGTAGGAAAGGTGGCAGTCATGTGAAGGCTCGGCAGACAAACAAAATGGCGTGCAGGTTATGAGCTGCGCCCAATGATGGCAATCGCGGCAGATATATTTGTTTTCCTCATGGATCGATGAAGATAACTGCATTCCCATATCAATGGCCGTAGCGGAACATGCCGGAAAATTGCCTGCACCCTAATAACTATAAGAGGAAAGACTCGTGGCCGATGCTATCGAAGAAAGCCGCTATGCTCGATTTGCCCTGCGCTGTTCCAATTTCGCCGAGCGTTGGTTTCCAGACTCCTGGGTATTCGCCGCCCTCGCCGTGATCATCGTCGCCGTGGCGACCCTGGGTATGGGCGCCGCACCGACCGAAGCCGCCAAGGCCTTTGGCGATGGGTTCTGGAGCCTGATCCCGTTCACCATGCAGATGGCCTTCGTGGTGATCGGCGGGTATGTGGTGGCCAGCTCGCCGCCCGCGGTGAGACTGATCGACCGCCTGGCGCGTATTCCGAAGAACGGCCGCTCAGCGGTGGCCTGGGTGGCGCTGATCTCGATGGTCGCCTCGTTGCTGAACTGGGGCTTATCCTTGGTGTTTGGCGGTTTGCTGGTGCGGGCGCTGGCGCGACGCACGGATCTGCGCATGGATTACCGTGCTGCCGGTGCCGCCGCGTATCTGGGGCTTGGCGCCGTGTGGGCGTTGGGGCTGTCGTCATCGGCGGCACAGCTGCAGGCAAACCCGGCGAGCCTGCCGCCGTCGATTCTGTCGATCACGGGGGTGATCCCGTTCACCGACACCATCTTCCTGTGGCAATCCGGCGTGCTGTTGCTGGCGTTGATCGTGGTGTCGCTGATTATCGCCTACGCCACCGCACCCGGCCCGAACAGCGCCCGCGATGCCAAGGCCTGTGGGGTCGACCCGGCGTTCAACCTGCCCAAGCTGCAAGCCCCGACCCGGCCGGGCGAGTGGCTGGAACACAGTCCATTGCTGACTATTTTGCTGGCGCTGCTGGCGGCCGGTTGGCTGTTCCATGAGTTCTCGACAAAGCCGGCGATCAGCGCGATCTCGGGGCTGAACACCTATAACTTCCTGTTCATCATGACCGGTGCCCTGCTGCACTGGCGCCCGCGCAGCTTCCTTGACGCGGTGGCGCGGGCGGTGCCGACCACCACTGGCGTGCTGATCCAGTTCCCGCTGTATGGCTCGATCGCAGCGCTGATGACTGTGGTCAAGGGCGGTGACGGCCAGACCCTGGCGCACCATATCTCGACCTTCTTCACCTCCATCGCGTCCCACGACACCTACGCGTTGTTGATGGGTGTGTACTCGGCGGTGCTGGGTTTCTTCATCCCGTCGGGCGGTGGCAAGTGGATCATCGAAGCGCCGTACGTGATGCAAGTGGCCAATGACCTGCAATACCACCTGGGCTGGGCCGTGCAGATCTACAACGCCGCCGAGGCGCTGCCGAACCTGATCAATCCGTTCTATATGCTGCCGTTGCTGGGGGTATTGGGGCTGAAGGCACGGGACTTGATCGGATTCTCGTTCGTGCAGTTGCTGGTACATACGCCGCTGGTGTTGTTCCTGCTGTGGGCGCTGGGGACGACGTTGAAGTATTTGCCGCCGGTAATGCCCTAATCAATGGATGAAGCACCTGTTGCTGCAACAGGTGCTTCATTCAGGCGCAACAGGAAGACATTCCAATAGATCAGGCAGGGCGCTCTGGATCGTGTCCCAAACCACATCAAGGTTGATATCGAAATAACCGTGGGCGATTCGGTTGCGCATTCCGCACATGCTACGCCATGGGACTTGCGGGTGACGTGACGCAAAATCCGGATGCTGGTCCATGATTTTCGTAGAAGCTTCACCAATGATGATCAGGCTCATGATCACCGCTTGCTGAGTACGCCGATCTTCCAAAAAACCTTCTTTACCCAAGCCGTCAACAAAGGTGATCGCATCAGTGGCAGCTCTGCGGATGTGACTCAGATAATCTTCAAGACGGTTCATTGTCATACCGGCCGCGCCTCAGCCAAGACTTTTGCGCGAAACGTCAAAGGCAAATCGGCCGGCGTCAGCAAGTCCACATTGACACCCAGCAGATCCTCAAGTTCTACCTGCAGCCCACCCAGATCAAAGAGAGTGGTTCCCGGCGGAGCATCGACCAGCAAATCCAGATCGCTGCCCTCTTGGTCGGTACCCAGTAATACAGACCCAAATACTCTCGGATTTGAGATGCGAAAACGGCCTACCACTTCTCTTACGGCTGCACGCTGTAGGTCAAGGGCGGTTGAAGGTTTCACGGTTCACCTCAGTGGTATCCATTACTGATCCAGTCTAGCAGCGCTGACCGTCTGTAGACACATGCATACGGCCCGTGGCGGTGTTACCAAGAGATTCGATACAGCCCAAACATCTGATCCTTATAAATACGGCACATGTCTGATCGAACGCGTGGGCATATCTCACGCGGATGAATGGCAACCTCTGGCTCCACCCACCAATACCTTTGATTAACCTGACTCGGACTCCTACTCACCTAGCACCAAGGAAACTCCGATGACGCCCCTATCCAAATCACTGGAAGAGTTGATCACTGATATCTACCAGGACGGCAACGTTTCAGTCACTGAATACAGGACCTTGCGCGACGACGCAGATCGCCGCATGGCCGCGGTGATCAAGGAATTCGGCCTGCACAACAACGTGACCGCCTTCCAGAAATCGATCGACGTGGCCATGCAGTTGTTGCAGACCAGTGTCATCGATGCAAAGAAAGCCAGGCTGACCGACACGGGCGAGGCCATCGTCAAGGACGCGGTGACGGCCCAGGTCGAGTACTTGCGCGCCGGCAGCGAGTTGGCACTGCGTCTGCTGTGATCCTCTGATTCAAATCACTGTCTTCGTTCCGTCACATTGCATTGCTACCGTCCTGCGAAATATCTTGCAACATCTCGCCAAGGACTCCCCCGCAATGAGCGACGAGCACGAAGACCGCCCTTCCCCCGATTCCACAGCCCAACCGCCCGTCGACACCAGCCGCCGGCGTTTCCTGGGGGGCGCGGCGGTGTTGGGGGTCGGTGCGACCCTGAGTGCCTGCGGCAATACCAGCGAAGCACCGGGCAAACCGGTGGCACGGCCGCTCACGCCGCAAGAGCTGGACAAAGCCTTGCACGAGCAGGTGAAAACCGTGGTGGTGATCTACGCCGAGAACCGCAGTTTCAACAACCTGTTTGCGGATTTCCCCGGCGTTGAGAAACCGCTGTCGGCGCTATCCGCTGCCGACACGCAGCAGCGTGACCGCGATGGCAGCTTGTTGACCAGCCTGCCTCCGGCGTGGGGCGGCGTGCTGCAAGTCGGCCCGCAAACGGTGGACGGGGTGACCTACCCCAGCGAAGTGCAATTTCAGGAAAACCTGCCCAACGCGCCCTTCGCCCTCAAGGGCCCGAACGCCGAAGACCTGCCCCTGAACCTGGTCACCCGTGACCTGTGGCACGTGTTCTACCAGAACCAGATGCAGATCAACGGCGGCAAGAATGACAACTTCGTCGCCTGGGCCGACTCTGGCGGCCTGGTGATGGGGCATTACGCCCAGAGCCGTTATGCCCTGCGCCTGTGGGACGTGGCCAAGGAGTTTGTGCTCTGCGATAACTTCTTCCAGGGTGCGTTTGGCGGCTCGTTCCTCAACCACCAATACCTGATCAGCGCCACCGCGCCGTTTTACCCGAATGCCGCGCAATCGGTGGCCAAGGCGCAGATCGCCACGCTGCAAAGCGATGACCCGACCGACCCGCGCCTCAAGCCCCTGGACAAGTCCCCCGCCAGCGCCATGAGCGGCCCGCCGCAGTTCGGCCCCAGCGCGCTGACCCCGGATGGCTACGGCGTGAACACCCTGGCCCCGCCCTACTGGCCGACCTGGATCCGCGACCCGGAAAACCCGGATTACTCCAAGCCTGACCTGCCCAACGTGCTGGTGCCGCAAACCCACGAACACATCGGCGACAAGCTGTCGAAGAAGAACGTCGACTGGGCGTGGTACGCCGGCGCGTGGCAAGCGACGCTGGACCAGTTCAAGGATTCGGGCGGTATTCCGAAAATCCCGAACTTCCAGTATCACCACCAGCCGTTCAACTACTTCAAGCAGCAGGGTCCCGAGAACCGCACCGAGCGCGACAAGCGCCTGCGTGATGGCGGTTTGGGAGACGAGTCGAGCACCAACAAGTTCTTTGCCGACGCCCAGGCCGGCAAGCTGCCCGCTGTCACCTTCTACAAACCCCAGGGCAACCTGAACATGCACGCGGGCTATGCCGACGTGGCCTCGGGCGACCGCCATATCGCCCGTGCCTTGAAGGTACTGCAAGAGAGCCCGCAGTGGAAAAACATGGTGGTGGTGGTGACGGTCGACGAAAACGGCGGTTGGTGGGACCACGTGGCACCGCCCAAGGGCGACCGCTGGGGCCCTGGCACGCGGATTCCGGCGCTGGTGGTGTCGCCGTTCGCCCGCAAAGGCACGGTGGACCATACGGTGTACGACACCGCATCGATCCTGCGCCTGATCACCCGGGTGTTCCAGCTGGAAACCCTGGACGGCCTCAAGCAGCGCGATGACGCGATGATCGCCCGCGGCCAGAAACCCATGGGCGACTTGAGCAACGCGTTGCAGTTCAGCGTGTAGGTTTTCTTATCCAATAGCGACACGCCCGGTGATTTAGCACGCGGTTTTCCTGGTCAGCCGCTACTGTGTTGGGGTGGGCTTTCACCCCGCGCAGACGGGCTTTCGCTGACAAGGAAACAACCATGTTCAAACCAACCAGGCTGTCCTTCACCCTGGCCGCACTGATGGCGAGTGCGGCAGTACAGGCCGACATCGAGGTGCCGCTGGGGAGCACGCAACGTGTGACTCAACTATTCGCTTTCCCCAACAACTGCAACGTGATCTGCTTTCGGCCCTGGACGCTGGAACAGACTGCCGAACATTACTTGAACCAGAGCCTGCAACGGGATGGGTACAGCCGGGCGAAAGTCAGCGTCAAGACCCATGACGGTCAGGTTTCGGCGACTTTCAGCGGTGTGCCGGACAGTTATGGCCAACCGCTGACCACCCTGCTCAATACCGCCGACCTGGCTTATCAAGGCGCCAGCAAGCTCAACAGCGATGGCAAGTGGGCCTACAACTGGTACCTGTTCCTGCCGCTGGGCATGGCCCTGGAAAATCGCAAAAGCATCGAGCTACTGCACTTCCCGCCGGACTACTCGCTGACCCAGGCCCAGGACTACCTGGAATCGGCCACCACCGACCGCTGGGCCACTCTGCTGACCGACAATGGCATCCCGGCCACCGAAACCCCGGCCTACCAGACCATCATCGATATCGCGCCCATCGCCGCGCCGTCCAATGCGGGCAAGGACCTGGAAGGCCTCTACAGCTACTTCACCGATTACCAGACGCGCATGGTCCGGGAGTTGAGCCTGCCGGCCAAAGGGGCATTGCCCATGGTGGCGTTCGGCGCACCGGTGCGCAGCTGGATCAAGCAACAATACGGGCAGACGGTAGGCGTGCTGGGCCTGGCGCAGATCAGCCCAGCCGCCGGCCAAACCGTTTCGGTGCTGGGTTCGAACCACCCCAGTTACATCTGGTATGCCGCGAGCCCCGACACCTACGACGGCAACGAGCAGAAAGCCGACGAGGCCGGCTTGAAGGTCATGGGCCAGGACCTGAGCGCCGCCTGCTGGCAGGCCGGGATGGGCCAGAAACCCGCGAGCGATCCGAATGTATTGCTCAAGGCCTGCATGAATACCTGGCAAGTCACGCGCAAGGAGCAGACGTGCGAGCTGTTCTACACCTCGGTGCGCAATCTTTCCCCGCAAGACGCGAATGCCAAGTGCGCTACGCCCACCATCAAGACCCAGTTAAAACAGCTGCGCAATGCGGCCCCAGCCCCGACGGTCAGTGCGCCGGCGCTGTAAATTACACAAAAAAAAGCCGATTTCTACTGTCAACATTGACAGTAGAAATCGGCTCCATGTTCAGCGAGTCTTGAGCCGCGCCCATCCGCTGCAAGACTGGTAGTCAGCCACCACCCGCAGGTCGATGCAGCCTAAACCAGGAGAGTTATGAAAACTCAGGCCATGGATAAGGCTAAAACCGCTGCGAGTGACTGCCTTTATCCCTTCGCGAGCACGTCTTTTACGCGTGGCTACCCTTCGAGCCGTGAATTTCAGGTGGTCCACGACCCAGAGGGGGAACCCACGGGAATAAAGGCTCGTATCAATTTTGGCAGCCGGACATGCATCGCCAAGGTATCAGGCTATGCGTTGAGCGAAAGGTGCAAGCATACCTTTCAGATTTCTTCGCGCATTTACCTGTATGACCGATGGTTCTGCGGCCAATTGCGCCACTCCTGCAGCCCAAACACCTTTCTCGATACTCAATACTTGGAGCTTTGGGCAGTGGCTCCGATCTGCGCAGGAACCTGGATCACGCTCGACTACGCCAGCACCTGCGACATCCTGGACGTTCAATTCGCTTGCACCTGCGGCGCGCCCTGCTGCAAGGAGTGGATCAAAGGCTGGAATGAACAGATCAATGCAGAGGGGCTGCGCTTCCTCGAAGAGAAGCGCAGCCTGGGCGTCCCTTAGGCCTCACCCAATGGACGCAAGCGATACTGCGGTGGCAACTGCTCGAAACCACTGATAGTGGTATTCAAGCTCTTCCAGCGCCCATCCTTGATGCCGTAGATGCAGCCGTGGATCGACAGGCTCTGCCCACGGTGCCAGGCGTTCTGCACGATGCTGGTGTGACCGACGTTGGCCACTTGCTGGATCACGTTCAACTCGCAAAGGCGGTCGACGCGTTCTTCTTCAGTCGGTAATTGGGCCAGCAGGTCGCGGTTCTCGTAGTAGAGGTCGCGAATCGTGCGCAGCCAGCCGTCGATCAGGCCGAACTGGCGGTCCTGCATCGAGGCGCGCACGCCGCCGCAACCATAGTGGCCAGTCACGAGGATGTGTTTGACCTTGAGCACGTCCACCGCGTACTGGATCACCGACAGGCAATTGAGGTCGGTGTGCAGCACCACGTTGGCCACATTACGGTGCACGAACAGATCCCCCGGCAGCATGCCGACGATCTCGTTGGCCGGTACGCGGGCATCGGAACAGCCGATCCACAGGTATTCCGGGGTTTGCTGGCGGGCGAGCTTGGCGAAGAATTCGGGATCTTCCTGTTTGATCGCGTCCGCCCAGCGTTCATTGTTATCAAGCAGGTCTTGTAGTTCGTTCATCAGGGAAAGCCTCAGGAATGATGCGCAGTTTTGTGACTGACAACCCCGCGTCCAGGTCACGCTCAGCACGAATCAGCTTGAATCTTTAGCCTTCCGTGCCTGTCCACACACTATAAGCCCCACAGTATGAGGATTGGCCATGACTGAATCACGACGTCCCTACGGCGCTACACAGCCCGAACCGATTGATGACAATGAAGATCGCATGGGCTCGATGCGTGAGCTGGATTTTGACGAAGACGCGCCCACCACGCATATCGGCGACGAACGGGTGCGCGAGGCCGGGCTGACCGGGGCTTCGACCGAAGACCATGAAGCGACGGACGATGACATGAGCCCTGAAACGCTGATCCATGAAGATGGAGCACGGGATGCTCAGGAAGCGGGCGAAGGCGAACCGGCGGACTGGGACCTGAGTATCGTCGATGAGGATGAGATCGGTGGGGGCAATGGCCTGGATGAGGCCGAATTGGCGGATATTGATCCAGTAGACGGTAACCGCTGACAAAACGTGGCCCTACAGGTGGGAGGGGGCTTGCCCCCGATAGCGGCATGTCAGACTGATAAGGTGTCTGGTACACCGCCATCGGGGGCAAGCCCCCTCCCACAATGGGGCGATGTATTTAGTCGACCAGGGTGCAGGCCATGACGACCGCATCTTCGCGGCCACCGACAGCCGGGTAGTAGTCCCGGCGACGGCCAATCTCGTTGAAGCCATAGCGCTCATACAGGCGAAACGCGCCGGTATTGCTGTCGCGCACTTCCAGGAAGCATTCCCGTGCACTGGCGGCATAGGCGCGGGACATCAGGTGTTCCAGCAGCGCCAGGCCAAGGCCGCGTCCCTGGTTTTCCGGTTTGACGGTGATGTTCAGCAGATGCGCCTCGTCGAGGATGATCTGCACCACGCCGTGCCCCACCTGCTGTTCACCTTCAAACATCAGCCAGATCTGGTATTTGCCCAGCCCATCGAGAAAGATCCCACGGGTCCAGGGGTGGCTGAACGCCGCATATTCGATTTTCAGCACAGCGTCGAGGTCGGCCTCGGTCATCGGGCGGAAGGATAAAGCCTCACTCATCGGTTGTTTTCCAGCGCGCCATCAGCCGGCGCATGGCTTGCCAGACATCAGCCTTACGCTGTGGCTCTTCCATTAATAATTCCAGACCCGGCAGGGCCCACACCGAACCCAGGCTTTCGACCTGCAGTTCGCGGTACCAGGCTTCGGCATTGGCCTCGCCCGCAAAACGCACGGCGGGCAGGCCGATCAGCCACAGGCACACGCAGGGTTCGTCCTCCAGGCGCGCAGACACAAAACCTTGCACAAAATCCCGCGCGGCCTCGGGGCCCTGGTCCATGTTGCCGCGCACCAGCAGCGGCCAACGCACCGGGTCGCCGACGATTTGCGGGCTGTCGGGCAGGCCGGCGGCGCGCAGCATGTCCTTGAGCAGCATGTAGGCGGGGTCGCGGGTCTGGAAACGTTCGCCGGTGGGTAACTCCACCAGCAGCAGGCAGCGCCCGGCGCGCAGCAATTGCAGGGCAAAGCGCGGTGGCGGCACCACCGGGGCCTTGACCACCGGGGCCGCCTCTTCGACCACCTTGGCGGCCTTGGTGATTGGCGCAGGACGCGGCACTTCGATCTTGGCGCGCTCGACCACCGGTCGCGTCTCCGGCGTGGGCTTGACCACCGCCACCGGCGCAGCCGCTTCCTCGCCCGAAGACTCGAACGCCTCATAGGGCTCAAGCGCCTGCAACAGCTCGGGCCGCGACGGCGCGGCAAACGGCAGTTCGGTGCGGGGCAGCCAGTTGACCACCTGCATGGCGGTCAAGTAAGCGCGACGTCGGGACTCGATAAGCACAGCTCGGCCACTTGTGGATAACTAAAGAGCGGCGATTCTACCGCTGTTCGGCAACAATCGCCCACTGCGTACTGACCGGCTGTGGATAAATCCCGCGTCCGATGCAGTACAATCGCGACTTTTAATCGCCAACCAGCCGGCCATTCCAATGATCGAACCCAAGCGCGTCTTGCGCGCCCTCGCCGAACACTGGGCCCTGCTTGAGCCACTGTGCGAACACTTCGACCAAGGCACCCTGAGCCTGAGTGAACTGCGCGCACAACTGGCCGCCCAACAACTGGACAGCACGCCACAGGACATCACCAGCCTGCTGGACGTGTGGATTCGCCTGGACATCCTGGTGCCTGTCGCCAAGAGCCCGAACCGTTTCGAGCTCAATGCACAGATCCACGATTTCCTGGCCTATCTTCGCAAGGAGCACCGGCTTGGCCTGTGCCTGGAAATCGAAGCCTACCTGCGCCACCTCGAGCGCCTGGCCGGCTACATCCAGGACGCCTTCGACATCCGTGACGGCCACGACCTGGCCCGTCAACTGCGCCTGCTCGACATGCGCGTGCGCGATGTGCTGAAAAAACTCGCCAACGACGAACAGGCCCTCGCCGCCGTGGCAGACCGCGCCAAGACCAGCGACCGGCAGATCCCGTTGCGCCAGCGTTATGCCGAGGTCCTGGCGACCTGGGACGAATACGTCGAACCGATGATCCAGCTGGTGAACGCCGACGGCGCCTTCGAACAAGGCGTGCGCAAGGTGGAAAATGTGTTGCTGCGCATGCTCACCGAACAGCAGCGCCTCGGCCACCTGGTGGACGACGACATGTTGCTGCGCACCCACGCGCGCATTCTGGAAATGCAGACCAGCGCCCAACTGACCTTGCGTCATGCCCGCGAACTGCTGCTGCCGCTGCGTGAAGAAGCGCGTCGGCACAACGCCGTGACCCGTGGTGCGGCGCTGGCCTTGTCGGCGATCCGCCGTAAAGGCCTGGACGCAGTGCCACAGGCGGCGATGCCGATGTTCACCCGGCCGCAGAGCACCTTCCTCGGCAGCGCCAGCCAGGTCGAAGCCTATGTGTATGCGCTGGCGAATTTCGAGCCGAAACCGGCGCGCTTTCCCAAGGCGCACAAGTCCCACAAGGGCGACGCCCAGCGTGCACCGCGCACGGTCAAGGAGATGCTCGAGCGCTGCGAAGACGCCCTGCCGATGCCGGACCTGATGACCTGGCTGCTGGAGCAGGAACCAGACGGCGCCACCGACGAATTGCTGTACTGGTTCTCGCGCCTCTCGCGGGAAAAACGCTTCAAGCGCGAACGCCTGGAACGCCGCGATTACCACACACACGAGCACCAGGTCAGCCTGCGCTCATTCGCCCTGCTCCCGGCCGGATCCGACGCCGCCGAGCACCCTGCGAGTACACCTCATGCATCTTGATCTATCCGAACTGTCCCAGCTGGCGCCAATCTTTCGCGAGCTGTTCAAGGGTTACCACGTCAGCCGCCGCGACCCGGAGCTGTACGCACAACTGTCGAACTTCCAGGACCAGTACCGCACGCTGTTCAAGGCCCTGGGCTTTGAACTGGTGTGCGACACGCGGGGCTTCTACTACTTCGTGCCGGACACTGCCGTGGCCGCCGCGCAGGTCAACAAGACCGCCCAGCGCCTGGCGCTGTTCACCTTCATCATCGTCGAGCACCTGGCCGACCAGGGCCGCGACCCGATCGCCGTGCTTGACGGTGGCAGCCTCGGCCGTGATGAGCTGCCGTCGTTGCTGGAGAAATACCGTGACCTGTTTATCCAGGCCGAAGTGCAGACCCAGGAAGAACTCGAAGAAAAAATCATGCGCCGCATGACCCAGCTGGGTTTTGCCAGCGAAGACAACGGCATCTATCGCTTCCTGCCGCCGATGCACCGCTTCCTCGATGTGTGCCTGTCGGTGCAGCAAGACCGCGACCTGGCAGCCAGCGTGCACAGCGTGTTGCCGCTGCCGGCACCGGTGATCATCGACGAAGACAGCGATGAGAAATTGCTGAAAACCGATGACCCACTCGACTTGAGCGACTTCGCCGATGAAAGCGAAGAAGACGCCCTGGCCCGCGCCATTGCCGAAGAACAGGAGACCGATGCATGAGCAAGGAACGCTACGGCATCCGCCGCTTCGCCCTATTGAACACCGCCGGCTACAGCCTGGGCCTGTTCCCGCTGGAAGAGCCGCTGTCCGTGTATGGCGCGAACAACCTGGGTAAATCCGCCTCGATCAACGCCTTGCAGTTCCCGATCCTGGCGCGCATGTCGGACATGAGTTTCGGCAAGTACACCCTGGAACAATCGCGGCGCTTCTACTTCGCCACCGACACCAGCTACATCCTCGTGGAAGTCTCGCTGCCCCACGGCCCCCATGTGATCGGCGTGGTCGGGCGTGGCCCGGGCGGTGGTTTCGGTCACCAGTTCTTCGCCTATGCCGGCAAGCTGGACCTGGCGCACTACCAGAAGAATGACACCTGCCTGCGTCAGAAAGAGCTGTTCACCAACCTCGAGCGCGAAGGCCTGAAAGCCTACGAACTCAAGCCGGATGAACTGCGTCGCTTGCTGGTGGGCGGGCATACGTCGATCCCGCTGGACCTGACGTTGATTCCACTGCGCTCCACCAGCGAGCAGAGCCTGAAGACCTTCCGCGCACTGTTTATCAACCTGCTGCACATGCGTGAAATCACCGCGGCCAAGCTCAAGCAATTGTTCCTGGATGCGTTTGAGCACAGCCTGCGCTCGGGTAGCGTGGACTACATCGCGGCGTGCGAAGAAGCCTTCCGTGATGTGCGACGGATGGAGCAGGACTACAACTCCCTGGTTGCAGCTGGCCCGTTGGTTGAAGCGCTGTCCAATGGCGTGAAGCAGCGCGACATTTTGCGCGGCAAATTGCATCGCCTATCGCCGCTGCTGGATTCGTTGCTCGGCACTTGGTCGGACTACGCCAGCGCGCGCAAGGAAGAACTGACGATCCAGGCCGAACACTACCGCAACGAGCAGGACGCGTTGCAGAACGACCAACGTGGCGGCACCCAGGAGCTGATGCGCCTGGAGCGGGAAATCAGCGGTATCCAGCGTTGGCTGGGCGAGTTGTCGGTGCTCAAGCATCGCTTTGCCCTGGTGGATGACGTGAAGGTGCTGGAGCAGCAACTGCTGGCGGCCAAGGATGCCCACGATGAACTGGCGGGCGCCCTGGCGCAGTCGCGGCAGTTCAGTGCCGAGGATCTGGACGAGCGTTTGCGCGATCTGGAAAAGCGCCTGAAGTCGGTCAAGCAGCAGCTCGATCACGCGGACAACAACAGCTACGCCAAACTGCGGGAGGAATTCTCACAGCAAGACGTCGAGCGTCTGATGCGCCTGTTCAACAGTTCGTTGTTCAGCCTGCCGTTGGGCGAACATGGCATCACGCTGGACGAGGACGGCCAGTGGGTCAAATCCCTGGAGCAGATACTCGACGGCTTCAAGGGTGAGCGCTTTGAAGTACCGGGGCTGTCCATCGACATCTCCCATATCGAACCGCCGGCCTTGCAGGCCCTGGCGGATCGCGCGGCGTTGCGCGACCAGAAAGAGCGCCTGGAGAAAGAACTCAAGCAACTGAAAACCCAGCAGGCTGTCGCGTCTGACCGTGCCGCGAGCAAGACTCAGACAGAAGCGCTGTACCAGCAGGTGCTCGATGCGCAGAAGGCGCTGGAAGACTTCCGCCGTGCGCAAACCCTGAGCGCGGAGGAAGGCGAAAAGCTGGAAAACCTGGCGCAGATGGAAGCCGCACAAGACGAGTTGAAGCGTTCCAGTGATGCGTTCACCGAGCGTGTTCAGCAACTGTCGGCGAAGCTGCAACTGGTGGGCCGCCAGATCGGCGACATGGAAGCCAAGCAACGCACGCTGGACGACGCGTTGCGTCGCCGTCAATTGTTACCGGCGGATTTGCCGTTCGGCACACCGTTCATGGACCCGGTCGACGACTCCATGGACAACCTGCTGCCGCTGCTCAATGACTATCAGGACAGCTGGCAAGGCTTGTTGCGCGCCGATGGCCAGATCGAAGCGCTGTACGCCCAGGTCCGCCTCAAGGGCGTGGCCAAGTTCGACAGCGAGGATGATGTCGAGCGCCGCCTGCAATTGCTGATCAATGCCTATGCGCACCGCACGGATGAAGCGCTGACACTCGGCAAGGCCCGCCGTGCGGCGGTCACCGATATCGCACGGACCCTGCGCAACATCCGCAGCGACTACGACAGCCTTGAGCATCAACTGGCGTTGTTCAACCGTGAGATCAACAAGCGCCAAGTCTCCAACCTGCAAAGCTTCCGCATCGTGCTGGCGCCGAACAAGGAAGCGCTCAAGCATATCGACCAGATCATCCACAGTGCCGGTCAGTATGAAGAAGGCGAAACCCTGTCGGTGTTCGACCTGAGCCAGAGCGCCGAGCAGGACAACAAGAACGAAGAAGCCAAGGAGTACCTGGCGCGGCTGGTGGCAGCCAACCATAACCAGCTGGGTCTCAAGGACTTGTTCGAGCTGGCGTTCGAGATCACCAAGGTGCATGGCCAGCCGGTGATCCACACTGACATCGATGGCGCCGCGTCCAACGGCACCACCATGACCATCAAGGCGCTGACCAACATGTACTTGTTGCTGCACTTGATGGACCGTGACCAGGCCGGGCGTGTGCGTTTGCCGTACTACCTTGACGAAGCGGCGGACATCGATGAGAAGAACCAGGCTGCCCTGTTGGAGACCAGCTTGCAGCTGGGCTTCGTACCGATCCTGGCCAGTGTGAAGCCGCAGGTCTCCGCCCAGGTGGCGATCGACCTGGAAGGCGGCAGCGGGCCGAATGGGATCTACATCGATGAGGCGGACTGGAAGTACATCCGTCGTCATGATGTGGTGAAGGCGACGATGAATGTGCAGGCGGATGAGCCGGAGCTGGATGAAGTCTGACGTCATGCGCTGAAATGCAAAAAGGCCGCGATCTATGGATCGCGGCCTTTTTTGTGGCGCTTATTTGCCGAGCGGAATTTTAGGTGCCCAGGTCAGCCACTCATCTTCAAACTTGTCGAACAGCGGGAAGGTTTGCTGTGGCCGGGCGGCATTGCCCATGCGCTCGCCATCGGGTGTGGCGAAGGCGATACCGCCAGCGACCAGCGTTTCCAAGGATTCCGTGCGTACGGTTGCGCCCTTGAACAGGCCGAAGTCGAGGCCAAAGCCGCTGGTGTTCCAGAATCGGCTACCGCTGCGGACCAACGGGGCATATTTGGGCTCGATCAGAATGTGGATCAACACGCGGTCGGCGGTTTGGCCCAGCTCGTAGCCGGTGACTTTGCCCACGGTGACTTCGCGGTAGGTGACTGGTACGCCCTCCTTCAGCGAACCGCGGCGTGCGGCGCTAAGGGTCAGGCTCAGGCCGGCTTCCTGATGGGCAGCTTCAGGGGGCTGGTCCAGCGCGACGAAACTCTTCTGCGGGCCGGCGTTTTTCACAGCCGGTTGTACTTCGATGTATTGCCCGGTGACCAGGGTTTCCAGGTTGGCGGTTTTCATCAGGCCCAACTCAGGCTTGACCACCCAGAACTGGCTGCCGACGCGGGCGATCCGATCCGCCACCTGGGTGATACGTGCACTGAGCAACACCGACTGCATGTCGGCACTGAGGTCGACACTTTCGATCTTGCCCACGTCCAGACCTTTGAAACGTACCGGTGTACCAGGGCGCATGCCGTCGGCGCGGTCGACCTTGATGGTCACCAGGGTACCGTGCTGGTTGGCGGCCTCGCGGTCGGCAAACAGACGGAAACGTGGGATGCGCTTTTTCAGCGGAACGTTCTGCTCGGGTGTTTCGAAGGCGATACCGCCAGCCATCAAGCTGGCAAGGGATTCACTCTTCACTTGGATGCCGCCAGTGAGGCCACCGGTCAGGGTGACGCCGCTGGCATTCCAGAAGCGTGTCGAACCGTTGACCAGGTTTTCGTATTCCTTCTCGATGTGGACGCCGATCACCAATTGTTTGTTCTTGCGCGAGAACTGGTAGCTCTGCACCGAGCCGACCTTGACCTGCTTGTAGAGAATCGGGCTGCCGACATCCAGAGAGCCGAGGTTGTCGGTAAACAGCACCATGTGCAGGCCAGGGGAACGCAGGTCCAATGGTGGCGCCTTGGCCCGTGCGACGTACTCACGCTGTGGAGGCGTCCCTTTGTCACCTGGGCGAATGGCGATGTAGTTACCTTTGACCAAGGCTTCAAGCCCAGTGATACCCGCCAGGGAAATAGACGGTTTGACCACCCAGAACTGAGTGTCCTGTACCAGGTAATCTTCAGCCAGGGGATCAAGGGTCAGTTCGGCGTTAGCACTGGAAAGGTCTGGGTTGATCTTCAGCGTTTTCAGGCTGCCGACCTGAATACCTTTGTACATCACCGGTGTACGGCCGGCCTGCAGGCCTTCGAAGTCGGAGAGTGTGACCTTGACCTTGATGCCGGCCGCAGCGGCGTCGAAATCTTCGTACAGCCGGAATGGCAGGCTCGGATCCGTAGGCGGACTGTCCTTGCGGTTCTCCGGCGTGGCGAAGGCGATGCCGCCGGCAACGATGCTGGAGAGGGATTCGCTGCGCACTTTCACGCCGGAGAGGTTCGCATCGATGCTGATGCCGCTGGCGTTCCAGAAACGTGTGTGTTTGCGCACGAGACTGGCGTAGGTCGGTTCGATATAGACCTTGATCTCGACGGTACTCTGGTCTTCGGAGAGCAGATAGCTTTTGACCTGGCCCACCTGGATCTGCTTGTAGAACACCGGGCTGCCACGGTTGAGCGAACCGAGACGGTCAGCCTTGATGGTCAGGTGCAAACCGGGCTTGGCGTCGGACAGGGGCGGCTCTTCGGAGAGCGCCTTGAACTTGCGTGTGGGCTCACCGTCGCCCGGGCTGGCGGCGATGTAGTTACCCGACACCAGGGTTTCCAGGCCGGTGATGCCAGCGAGGCTGACACTCGGCTTGACCAGCCAGAAACGGGTATTGGTCTTCAGGTATTGTTCGACGTCCTTGTTCATCTCGATGGTGGCAATCACCCCGCGATTGTTACCCTCGTCATCCAACGCCAGGGCCTTGACCTTGCCCACCGGCATGCCTTTGTAGACCACTTCGGTCTTGTTGACCTGGATGCCTTCGCCGCTTTCAAAGCGCACCTGGATGTCGATGCCCTGCTGGGAATAGGCACGCCACCCCAGCCATCCACCGATGATCAGGGCAATCAGAGGCAACACCCAAATGGCCGACCAGTTGGAGGCTGGGCGGGTTTTAGCTTTTGGCAAATCACTCATGGTCGTCGTCCGACTCCGTGTTGTCCCAAATCAGTCGGGGATCAAAAGTTACTGCGGCAAGCATCGTCAAGATCACCACACTGGCGAACGCCGCAGCGCCGAGATTGGCCTCGACACTGGCAAGTCGCCCAAAGTTAACAACCGCCACCAGGATGGCGATCACGAAGATATCCAGCATGGACCAGCGGCCAATGAATTCGATAAAGCGGTACATCACAATGCGTTGTTGCGCGGACAACGGTTGGTGACGCTGCACCGAGAACAGTAGCAGACCTATGCCGACCAGCTTGAAGGTTGGCACCAGGATGCTGGCGATGAACACCACAGCCGCGATCGGGTACATGCCATGCTGCACCAGTTGAATCACCCCAGCCATGATAGTGCTGGGGTCACCCTGGCCAAGCGAATTGATGGTCATGATAGGTAACAGGTTGGCGGGAATGTACAAGATCGCCGCGGTGATCAGCAGCGCCCAGGTACGGGTAAGGCTGTTGGGGCGACGGGCATGGATCAGCGCACCACAACGGGTACAGGTTTGCTCGTCGCTATCAGCGTCTTGCTTGTTCAACTCGTGGCATTCGGTACAAATCAGAATGCCTGCATCAATCGCCCGCATGATCATCCTCTCCTGATAGCGCTTGCCAGATCTGGTGGGGCGACATCACCACCTCAAGCAACACCTGAACCACCAATAGGCTGACAAAGCAGACCAGCCCCAGGCCGACCGTGATGGCGGCCATGTCGGCGAGCTTTACGATCGCCACCAGTACGCCCATCAAATAGACCTCCAGCATTCCCCAATCTTTCATGTGATGGTAAATGCGGTACAGCAGTAGCCCATAACTACGCCCGACATTCCAGCGGATGCTGAGCAGCACTGCCAATTGGCAAAGCAGCTTGAGCAAGGGGATGCCCATGCTGCACAGAAAAACGACAACGGCGACACCTTGCATGCCGGTGTCGAACAAACCAACGACGCCACTCCACACGGTGTCTTCGGAAGACTGCCCAAGTAGATTGAGCTGCATGATGGGTAGAAAGTTCGCGGGGACATACAGCAGCAGTGCTGCCAGCACCAAGGCGAGACTTCGCTCAACGACATTGTGGCGGTGAGCGTACAGCTCGTAACCGCAACGCGGGCATTGGGCTTTTTCGCCGAGGGCGAGCACCGGTTTGCGCATCAGCAAGTCGCACTCATGGCATGCCACCAGGTCGTCCAGTGGTAAATCCGATAGCTCGAGGGCATCAGCCGGATCGGGCATAGATAGGGCTCTGACTCTAAAAATGGTTAGGTGCCTATTCTAGTGCTCTGGTTCAGAAATAACTGTGCAAATTTGTCGGGGGATAAGTAGCGCTTGAGTTTTCGACCGCCCAAAACAAAACCCCTGACTGCATAAGCAATCAGGGGTTCTGGAATTTAATCTTGACGATGACCTACTCTCACATGGGGAAACCCCACACTACCATCGGCGATGCATCGTTTCACTACTGAGTTCGGGATGGGATCAGGTGGTTCCAATGCTCTATGGTCGTCAAGAAATTCGGGTACTGAGTCGTGGCCTAGGCCTCGCTTCAGCAAATTGGGTATGTGACAGCTTTCGGTGTTTTGTGAACGTCGAACTTTCGGTTCATTTCGTCTTCACACACCGCAATCTGATGCTCGTTAGAGTAGTCAAATTGCTTGGGTGTTATATGGTCAAGCCTCACGGGCAATTAGTATTGGTTAGCTCAACGCCTCACAGCGCTTACACACCCAACCTATCAACGTCGTAGTCTTCGACGGCCCTTCAGGGAACTCAAGGTTCCAGTGAGATCTCATCTTGAGGCTAGTTTCCCGCTTAGATGCTTTCAGCGGTTATCTATTCCGAACATAGCTACCCGGCAATGCCACTGGCGTGACAACCGGAACACCAGAGGTTCGTCCACTCCGGTCCTCTCGTACTAGGAGCAGCCCCTCTCAAATCTCAAACGTCCACGGCAGATAGGGACCGAACTGTCTCACGACGTTCTAAACCCAGCTCGCGTACCACTTTAAATGGCGAACAGCCATACCCTTGGGACCGGCTTCAGCCCCAGGATGTGATGAGCCGACATCGAGGTGCCAAACACCGCCGTCGATATGAACTCTTGGGCGGTATCAGCCTGTTATCCCCGGAGTACCTTTTATCCGTTGAGCGATGGCCCTTCCATACAGAACCACCGGATCACTAAGACCTACTTTCGTACCTGCTC